>QYQL01000187.1 GCA_007280915.1 Verrucomicrobiaceae bacterium
CAGCGTCAGATGGGTATAAGGGACAGCCCGCGGGCTGACCAAGCAGAGTCTTCAAAAGCGCGTTTGCCTGGGTCCGGTAAAGCGTGAGGGTGGTCGCTTCCATCAATTCCGGCTTGGCGCGCAGGAAATCCTCGATCTTCGGCGGTTGCTCGCTCCGGAGCAGCGCCGCGTAGACACCGGACGGGGTGTCGTTGTCACGGATTCTCACTTCTTCGGTCAGAGCTTCCACGAGCCACGCGGGAGGCAAACGAAAGGACTTTCCGGCTTTCAGTGGATGATTTCTATAAATCCACTCCAACCCGAGAGCCTTGTAAATCTCCGCGTCGAGCGCCTGCCCGCGCAGCACCAACGGATCGTAGATACTGATCTGAACCTTCAACGCGCCGCCGTCCCCCTCGAAAATCGCAGTTTGGACGCCCGGGTTTCCTCGCGGCTTGGCACTCCCGATCAGATCCTGGATGATGATGGGATGTGTCCAGTTTTCGTCTGCCGACAGCTTGGCGTTCCACGTCGCTCTGCTCGCCTCGGCACGCTTGGCAATCAACGAGCGTCGGGCCGCATCTTTTGAATAGATCACAAACTGCCCCGAAGATGTCGTGGTGCGCCCGGTCAGCAGGGATTCCCTCGCGGAAAACAGGGCTGCGGTCGATGCCAGCAGGCAGAGGGAAATCAGCGCGAAGGTGTTCCGCTGCCGTCCCATTGAAGTTTGACGTCCTGGGGGGTGATGGCTGCCGTCCGAGCCTGGCGGATAGGCGCAAGAGGTTGGCCAAGTCCGGAAATCGTGGAGTGAAAGAGCCGCGAAAAAACGGGTAGTAGAGAATTGGGGACGGGCAGTCTCCCGATCGCACCACCGGTCATCTTTGCCCCGAGCCCACCTGTCGAAGGTTCCGGCTGGAATTCCAGCAGGAGATAAATATTGCGGGTCAAAAAGTTCTGCTCGATCCCCAAATCCGCACAGCCATCACCCAGCCGGACAAACGCCCGCTGAAATTTTGCTCCGATCATCGACTCTGCGGAATCCGGCGCCGCCGCCTTGATGGTGGTTTCCAAGAACGAATTGATCGCGTTTTGGTTGACGGTCCAACTCCCCGGATGCGGCGAAGAAGCCAGGCCGCGCAAAGTTTCGTAGACATCCTGCGCGGCAGACCCGTTCTCCCCGGAGCGGGGCGGGATGTTGTCAGGTTCGCGCACCATCTGGATCAGCGCGGCCAAAAGTGCAGCCAGCAGGATGGTTGAAACCAACTGGGAGAACAAAAAACCGAAGAGACCGCGTTCGGACGGCTTCCTCGCGGACTTGGAAACCCGCCGGCCAGCCGGCATGGGCAGTGCGGGAGCACCCCCCCCGGCCATTAGCTTTGCCGCAGCCGGACTGGAGGATTCCACCGCATCCTCGGGCAACCGCATGCCGCAGTTCGCACAGAAGACCCGTGTCAAATCGTTTTCAGACGCACACTGGCTGCAGACCCGGACGCTCATGGGTTCTTCTTGGAGGGCTTGGATTCCTTTTTCGGCTTCTCCGGCTTCGCTTCAGATTTCGTCTCGGTCTTTGCCGCAGGTTTGGCCTCGTTGGAATCCTTCTTGGCGGCTTCCTTGTAGCCCTCGCTGCGGTAGTCGGTGATATAGAACCCGCTGCCTTTGAAAATCAGGCCCGCCCCGGTGCCGAGGAGCCTGCGCACTACACCCTTGCCCCACTTCCGCATCCGGCACTGTCCCTCGGGACAGGTCTTGAAAACCGGATCTTTCATCGACTGGAAAACTTCGAAGGTCTTCCGGCATTTCTCGCACTCGTATTCGTAGGTGGGCATATCGGGAACCGAACCCTGTATCACATCGCGCAACCCCCCGCAAGCGGCGCCAAAAAATCCAGCCCGGATCAGAGGTGATCAAATCGTGACAACCAACTGATGATATTTGTTCAAAAAAACTTTGGAAAAGTTTTGACAGCCTTGTCGCCCCTAGCAATTAACTTGGCACAACATATGCTGTTCGGGGCACTCAACATGCCTTGGTTGGCATGAACCAACGGGAAGCACGGCAAATTCAGAGGCCGGATTTCCCACAAAAAACAAAGAAAAAAATGAAACTCGCTACTAAAATTGTATCAATGATGAGCATGGCGGCTGTCCTGGCGGGCAGCCCGCTCCTCGCCGGAGATGGAAAAACATTCAAGGATAAGGTTGTGGTTGAGGAACCCACCAAGTGGTGGGGGGCATCCCTCAGCACCGGTTGGGACAGTCTTTACATGTTCCGCGGCGTGAACGTGCTTTCCCACGGTTCCTACGGCAACAACAGCAACTATGGCTCAGGAATCTACTGGACCGACCTCAACTTCACCTGGAACATCACTCCGAGTGACGCACTGACCGTCGGTTCGTGGATGGCATTCGGCACACAGAACACCTCCTATAAGGAAGACGACATCTATCTGAACTATACTCACACGATGGGCGATCTCGCCCTCAGTGCCGGGTATATCTTCTATTACGTCTTCCCGACGGGATCGAACCTGTATGCGAACGAGCTCAACGTGAAGGCGGCCTACAACCTGAAGTTCGGCTCCGTGACGGTCACCCCGTCGCTGGCTTACTACTTCAACCTCGGGCCGAACTACGGTTCTTCCGCAAACGGCTTGGTGAAGACGTCCTCGAGCTACCTCCTCCTCCGCGTGGACAGCAGCATCCCGGTTTACAAGGACATCATCTCCCTGACCCCGTGGGTCGCCTACGGCACAAACTTCGAGTTCAACCCGAGACTGACATCCGATGGAACGACGGACTTTTTCAACGGAGCGAACAATATCGAAATCGGTGTCGGGATGCCTGTGAAACTGAGCAGCGTCATCAGCGTCACCGGCTATGTGGCTTACAGCTACGCCTTCTACAACCTCTGGGGCACAACAGATCCCAGCACGGTCTACGGCGGAGCGAAGGTCACCTTCACGTTCTAATCCGAAAGCTTAACAAAAGCCCTTCCGGCTCCCTGCCGGAAGGGCTTTTTGCTTTTGGGCGGCAAACAGGTCCAGCGTGACGTCGCGGGACCGCGAGTGGTCGACAACCGGCAGCGGGTAGTTTTTTGCCAGAGAAATCCCGTCCGGCGGGGGAGCGAAAAATTTCTCCGGTGCGATGTCCCGGAGTCCGGGAATCCAGGTTTTGATGTAGACCCCGCCGGGATCGTGCCGGCGCGTTTGCGTCCATGGATTCTGGATCCGGAAATACGGCGCGGCATCGGCCCCGGTGCCCGCGCTCCACTGCCAGCCCCCGTTGTTGCTCGCGATCTCTCCATCGGTGAGTTTTTGCATGAAAAATTGCTCTCCGAGCCGCCAGTCGAGGTGGAGGTCTTTCGTGAGGAACATGGCCGTGATCATGCGTGCCCGATTGTGCATGAACCCGGTTTGCCGGAGCTCGCGCATCGCGGCGTCCACGATCGGAAATCCGGTCTCGCCATCCTTCCACCGCTGGAAATTCCCGGCACTGCCGGGCCACCGCATGCCGCGGAAGACCGGGTTGAATTCTTCCTCAAGCACGTTGGGGAAATGCCGGAGGATTTGCATGTAGAATTCCCTCCAGACGAGTTCGCTGGAAAACTTCTCCGCACTCCCGCGACCCGCGGCGGGCAGGCCGGCCGCCGCGCTCTCCACCTCTTGGAACACCTCACGGATGGAGAGAAGTCCGAATCGCAGATCCTGGGAAATGCACGAGGTGTGCCGGGATCCCATGCTATCACGGCCGTCCGCATATCTGGCCAGTCCGCCCGACAGAAATGCTTTGAGCCGACGTATGGCGGCCTTTTCCCCGGATTCCGGCAAACCGGGGGCGGGGCTGTTGAAGCCCCAATCCGAAAGGACGGGAAGAGGTAGAGATGCGATCCCGGCCGGAGTTCCCAGATCACGGGGGCGCGGGCTTGTCCCGGGCCGCGGGACTTTTGCCCATGCCTTCGAGTAGGGCGTAAACACGCGAAACGGCTGCCCCGAGCCGTTGAGAATTTCGTTCCCCTCGTGGATGCAGACATCCTTGAACGAATGCACCCGGAGCCCACTGCGTTCGCAAGCTTTCGCAAGATCCTCCTCCACCGCGCGCCCGTGGGGATCCGGATCCCTGTTGAAAAACACCGCCTCCGCTCCCGTTTCGACGGCAAGCTTCTCCAACTCGCCGACAGCATCTCCGCGCCGGAGGATCAATTTCCCCCCGATCGCCTCCAAATTGCCGGCCAGGGAGGAAAGGCAACCGCAGAGAAACTGCTGGCGATTCGCGCCAGTCCAGCGGTGCGCGCCATGCCAGCCGCTGAGCACATAAACCGGAATGACGCGCGCCCGTTCCCGCGCGGCGGCGCTCAGTGCGGTATTGTCCGTGATCCTAAGATCCCGCCGAAACCAATGGATCACCGTCTTCATGCCATCACATGACGGGCCAGTTCAGCCAAGCAGACACCATCGACACCGCCCGCGAATGAACCTACAAGGAAAATCAGGCCAGAGCCTCTGATTTCGGTCGTTCCTTTTTCCCAAGCGCCTTCCGGAGCTTCGAGAGGGCGATATTCTGGAGCTGGCGGATGCGCTCGCGGGTCACACCGAATTTCACCCCGACTTCCTCGAGGGTTTTCGGCTTCTTCCCGTCGAGCCCGAACCGGCAGTTGATAATCCGGCGTTCGCGCTCATCGAGCACATCCAGCAGATCTCCCACCTCGTCGCGCAGGTCCTTGTCGCGGAGCATCTCAAAAGGATCCTGCGCATCGGCATCCCCGACGAGCTCGCCGAATTGCGTCGAATCGTCGTCCCCGATCGGCTGGTCGAGGGAGGTCGGCCGGATGGCCGCGCTCTTGAGAGCGGTAACCTTTGCCGGAGAAAGCCCGATCTCCTCGGCCAGCTCGTCGTCGCTCGGCTCCCGCCCGAGTTCCTCGGTCATCTGGGTCGAAACGCGCCGGATCTTGGCGATCTTGTCCACCAAGTGTACAGGCAGGCGGATCGTCTTGCTCTGGTTCGCCAGGGCGCGCTTGATCGACTGCTTGATCCACCAGGCGGCATAGGTGCTTAATTTCCCGCCCTTTTTCGGGTCGAAGCGCTCCACAGCTTTCATGAGCCCGATGTTCCCCTCGGAAATCAAATCCAGAAGCGGCAGGCCGTAGTTGCTGTAGTCGCGGGCGATTTTCACCACTAGGCGCAGGTTGGACCTCACCATCAAGGCGCGGGCCTCCTGGTCCCCCCGCTTGATCTTGCGCGCCAGCTTCACCTCGTCCTCGACCGTCAGGAGAGGAAACTGGGCGATCTCCCTCAGGTAAAGTTGGAATCCTGTGTCAGAATCTTCGATGGCCATAATAGTAATTGGAAATCTTGTTTTGTTACGCTCGGCACTCCCCCAGCGGTTGCACATAAATGACTTTTGCTGGAATATGCTTAATGTGGTTAAAGATGAGACGCTCCCTGACCGGAAAATGTTCAAAAATAACCGGAGAAATTCCGGTTTTTCTTGACCTGTGTCGTTGTAATCCGGGGCCCCTCCCTGTTGAGAGCTCCTTTTTCGATGAAAAGCAGACCTCTCCCGATCAAGCATCGGAGGACTTTTCTATCGCAGCGCGAGTTTTTTGATTTCATGAGAGGAACCGAGAGCGCATAGTCTCCGTTTCCACAGCTAATCGAACAGAATCATGGCCAAATCCGACGACACCAACGACAAAGTAGCGGCAGCACGCTCGAAAAACCTCGAACTCGCGCTTCAGCAAATTGAAAAAGACTACGGCAGCGAGGCGATCCGCCGCCTGGGTGACGCATCGGTCTCGCCGGTCGATGTGATCCCGACGGGCAATATCCTGATCGACCGGGCGCTGGGCGTCGGCGGATTTCCCCGGGGACGCATCGTCGAAATCTTCGGGCCGGAATCCTCCGGGAAAACCACCCTGACCCTCACCGCCATCGCTCAGGCGCAGAAGCGCGGGGGACTGGCGGGCTTCGTTGATGTGGAACATGCGCTCGACCCGCAGTATGCCCAGAAGCTCGGAGTGAATCTGGACGAGCTTCTCGTCTCCCAGCCAAGCTCGGGCGAGGAAGCGCTCCGGATCTGCGAGACGCTTATCCGCTCGAACGCTCTCGATATCATCGTCCTCGACTCGGTGGCCGCGCTGGTCACAAAATCCGAACTGGAAGGCGAGATCGGCGACGCGGTGGTCGGCGCCCAGGCCCGCCTGATGAGCAACGCGCTGCGCAAGCTCACGGCGTTCATCTCCAAGTCGCGTACGGTCTGCATCTTCACGAACCAGATCCGCGAAAAAATCGGAGTCATGTTCGGAAACCCCGAGACGACGCCCGGCGGCAAGGCCCTCAAATTTTACTCGAGCGTCCGAGTGGACATCCGCCGGATCGGCGCGATCAAGAACAGCGACGGCTCGGTGAGCGGTAACCGCACCAAGGTCAAGATCGTGAAGAACAAGGTGGCTGCCCCATTCCGGGAGGCGGAGTTCGACATCATGTATAACGAGGGGATTTCCTGCACCGGCTCGCTCCTCGATCTCGCCATTGAAAAGGGGATCCTCGAAAAGCGGGGCTCCTGGCTGAGCTATAAGGGCAATCAGCTTGCACAGGGCCGCGATGCCGCGAAGGAAGCCTTGAAGGCCGACGCGGCTCTCTACGCCGAAATCGAATCGGAAGTCCGCGCCGCACTCGATGCGGACAACAAGTAAGTGCCTTCCATGCCAGTAGAACTCGACCCGGCGTCGTTGAACATCCGCTCGCTCGGTGAGCGGGCGATCTCGTCGCCACTCGAAAAGCTCATGGCCGAGTGCACGCCGGGCCATGCGTTCTACAGCGACGACCACCGGGTGCTCGTCAAGCACGAGCTGCCGGATGTCTCGCGCATGATCGCCGACGGCGAGGAGTTCCCGTGCTTTGAAGTCGCTGGGCCGCGGAAAAAAATCTATTTCGACCCCTCGCAGACGACCTGCGCGATCGTCACCTGCGGTGGCCTCTGCCCGGGGTTCAACGACGTGATCCGGGCGATCGTCATGCAGGCGTATTACCGGTATGGCGTGCGGCGGATCTACGGCATCCCCTACGGATTTGAAGGCCTCATCCCGGAATACGGGCATGCCATCGTGAACCTCACCCCGGAGGCGGTTGCCAACATCCACGAGTTCGGCGGAACATG
This sequence comes from Verrucomicrobiaceae bacterium, assembly GCA_007280915.1. GTDB lineage: Bacteria > Verrucomicrobiota > Verrucomicrobiia > Chthoniobacterales > Terrimicrobiaceae > QYQL01. The sequence goes on from QYQL01000187.1 coordinate 7,134, forward strand.
GCTGGGCACCTCGCGCGGCCCGCAGGATGTCCTCCGCATGGTGGACCGGCTTCAGGAACTCGGCGTCAATGTCCTCTTCGTCATCGGCGGGGATGGAAGCCAGCGCGGGGCGCTCGCGATCGAGCAGGAGGCGCGCAAGCGCGGGGCCAAGCTCGCCGTCGTCGGCGTTCCCAAGACGATCGACAACGACATGATCTACATGGACAAAAGCTTCGGCTACGAAACCGCCGCAGCCGCGGCCGTGAATGCCGTCCATGCCGCCCACACCGAGGCCCGCAGCGCCCGCGGCGGAATCGGTCTCGTGAAACTCATGGGACGCCATTCCGGGTTCATCGCCTGCGCCGCCGCCATCGCCAGCGGTGAGGTCAACGCCGTCCTCATCCCGGAAGTTCCGTTCGCGCTGGATGGCGAGCATGGATTCCTCGAAGTCATCCGCCAGCGCGTCGTCTCCCGGGGGCATGCGGTCGTAATCGTCGCCGAGGGAGCCGGTCAGGAACTTCTCGGCCAAACCGGCGAGACCGATGCCTCGGGCAATCTGCGCCTCGGCGACATCGGCCACTTTCTCAAGGACCGCCTCGCTGACCATTTCAGCAAGTGCAAAACGGCGCTCACGCTCAAATACATCGACCCGAGCTACATGATCCGCAGCGTCCCCGCCTCCCCGCAGGACCGGATTTATTGCATGCGCCTCGGCCAGGCTGCCGTCCATGCCGGAATGGCGGGAAAAACCGGCCTCATCGTCGCCCGCTGGCACAGCGTCTACGTCCACGTCCCGATCGCAGTCGCCACCTCCGCCCGCCGGACCGTTGATCCCGGCAAGGACATCTGGCTCTCGGTCCTCGAATCGACCGGCCAGCCAGCACGGTATTACTGACTTTTTTGCCCTTGCCCAATTTGCCGGTTGCAGGAATTCTTCCGCCGCCCAAATTACTACCAACATGATCAATATTCACCCGAACTTCGATGCGGTCAAAAAGGGCTTGGTCGAGGTCGCTCCCCAAGAGAAGGCGAAGCTGGAAAAGGACGGGCTCGACGTCATCCACGACATTTACCGTTACGCGAAGCTCGGTTTCGGCGCGATCACGGACGATGATTTCGACCGCATGAAGTGGTATGGGGTCTATCGGCAGAAGCCGAAGGACAGCGGGTATTTTCTGATGCGGACGAAGGTTCCGGGCGGGCGGATCACCGGTGACCAGGCGATCGTCCTTTCCTCGATCGCAGACCAGTATGCCCACGGATTTTGTGACATCACGACGAGGCAGACGATCCAGTTCCACTGGCTGCGGATCCAGGATGTTCCGGACATCTTCGACCAGCTCGAGAAGGTGGGGATCACAACAAGCGGGGCCTGCGGGGATATCACAAGAAATGTTGTCGGCTGCCCGGTTTCCGGGTTGAACCCGGAGGAGATCATCGACGCGACCCCACAGCTCCTGGAAATCAGCCGGAATCTCACGGACAACCGGGAGTTCTCGAATCTTCCAAGAAAGTTCAAAATCGCGATCAGCGGGTGCCACATCCACTGCCATCAGCCAGACATCAACTGTGTCGGGTTCTTCGGGCTGAAGAGCGACAAACACGGTGCCGGCTACGGGGTGAAGGTGGGCGGCGGACTCTCGAGTGCCCCGCACATGGCGCAGGTGCTTCCGGCCTGGATCGCCCCGGATCAAGTCTGGGCGGTCACCAAGGCGATCAGCGAGGTGTTCCGTGACGAGGGATACCGCGCGAAGCGGAACCGCGCCCGCTTCAAATTTCTCGTGGCCGACTGGGGAGTCGAAAAAATTCTCTCGGAGGTCGAGTCCCGGCTCGGATTCAAGCTGGAACCCCACGCGGATTTCGATTTCCCGCGCGACCAGGAGACCGACCACATGGGGATCCACCCCCAGGCGCAGGCGGGCTTTTCCTGGGTGGGAATCAATTTCCCCGGCGGTCGCCTCCGCGACGGTCTCCTCGCCAAGGTCGGCGCCCTCGCGAAAAAGTATTGCGCGCCGGGAAAGGACACGATCCGGCTGACCAACAAGCAGAACCTCATTATCCCGTTCGTTCCGGACTCCAGCCTGCCCGCGATGAAGGCCGAGATGGATGCCGCCGGGCTCGTTTATGCCCCCTCGAATTTCCGCAAGGGATGCGTCTCGTGCACGGGCATCGAATTCTGCAACCTCGCGGTCGCCGAAACGAAAAACCGGATGGTGTCGCTCATCGGGCAACTCGAGCAGCGCAGCGGCTGGTATCAGGACAAAATCCGCATCCACTTCAGCGGATGCCCGTCGTCATGCGGCCAGCACCAGATCGCCGACATCGGGTTCCGCGGAGCGCGAACCAAGGTGGATGGAAGCATGGTGGATGCCTACGATCTCTTCGTTGGCGGACGCCTGGGCCGGAACCGTAGGTTCAACGAGCTTCTGAAGGGCAAGATCCTCGCGACGGATGTGGATGAGGTCATTGATGCGCTCTTGAAAAGCTTTCAGGCCAACCGCCAGGGGGATGAAACGCTGGGCGAGTTCTGCGAACGCACCCCGAAGGAGGTCCTGATCGCGGCTTTGCCGGAGCGCTACCGCTCGTAAAAACCTCAGTGGGCGAGCTTTTCCAGCCTCATGGAGCGGCCGAAATCTTTGACATACGGAATCGCCCGGGAAAACCTTCCCGTCAACAGGCCCGGCCGCTGGAGTTCCAGAACGGCGCTGTAGTAATACCAATCACCCTGCGCGATGAGGAGATACGCCCGGGTGCCGCTCGCCACACCGTGGACGGTGTAGCCTCCGATCGTTCCGCTGATCCTGCGTCCGTCCTGCACCAGCGACGTGCGCCCCCAGTCGTTGCTGATCCAGTTCCCGGCGACGTTGATTCCGGCGGGCTCGGTCTGGTCTGAGAGCCAGTTGTCACCGACCTTGTTGTTCCGGTTGAACCGCGCGTCGTTGAATTCGGTCACGACCGAACATCCGGCCAGGAGGGTCAGAAGAAGGAAGACGGCGGCGGATTTTCTCATGTCGCCCTCCATACCACCGGGCTCCCGCCGCGTAAAGTCACTTTCAGGTGGCGGAAGAATCCATCGCGCGGTTGAGCGCGACGACAACCGCCTTGATCGAGGCCAGCTCGATGTTCGTGTCGCTGCCCACGCCGAAAAATGTCCGTCCTCCTCCCAGCTTGATCTGCATGTAGCTGACCGCCTTTGCTCCCGCCCCGGCACCCAGCGAATGCTCGGAGTAACTCAGCACATCGAAGCGCGGCAAGCCGGTGGTCCGGAGCGCCTGCACAAATGCGTCGATCGGCCCGTTGCCGGTCCCTTGAAGCGCCATCTCCTCACCCTTCCAGACCAGGCGCGCCTCGCAGGTCACGGTGCTTGAGCGCTCGATGGTCGAGAACTCGACCAGGTCAACCGGCTTGTCCGGGGACATGTAGGTATTCACGAAGACATCGTGGATTTCCTGCGGGCTGAGCTCGGTCCCCTTCTCATCCGAAATTTTGTTGATGATCCGACCGATCTCCTTCTGCATCACCCTCGGAAGTTGATAGCCGAACTCCTTCTCCAAAAGGTAGGCGACGCCGCCCTTGCCGGACTGCGAGTTGATCCGGATGATCGCCTTATAGCTCCGTCCGATGTCCGCGGGATCGATCGGAATGTAGAGAACATCCCACGGCTTGCCAGGTCGCTGTTGCTCCCAGGATTTTTTAATGGCGTCCTGGTGCGATCCGCTGAATGCCGTGAACGCGAGATCTCCGACATACGGGTGGCGCGGATGGATCTCCATCCGGGTGCAGCGCTCGTAGACGTCGCGGATGCTGTTGATGTCGCTGAAGTCGAGCCCAGGATGGATTCCCTGCAGGTAGAGGTTCAGGGCAACGGCCGCGATATCGAGGTTTCCGGTCCGCTCGCCGAGCCCGAACAAAGTGCCTTCCACACGGTCGGCTCCCGCAAGCAGCGCGAGCTCCGTGGCGGCAATGCCGGTGCCCCGGTCGTTGTGGGTGTGCAGAGAGAGCGTCGTGACCTCCCGGCGGGACAGATGGGTGGACATCCACTCGATCTGGTCGGCGTGAACGTTTGGCGTCGCGTATTCCACGGTGGCCGGAAGATTGAGGATGATCTTGTTTTCCGGTGACGGCTCCCAGATGCCGGTCACCGCCTCGCAGATCTCCAGCGAAAACTCCAGCTCCGTGCTCGTGAAGCTTTCCGGCGAATACTCAAGCCGGATCCGCGTCCCCTCCTCAACCAGCGGACGCATGTTCTCCTTGAGGAACGCGACTCCGCCGGTGGCGATCCTGACGATCTCGTCGCGCGAGGCGCCGAAGACGTATTCCCGCTGCTTCGGCGACGTCGAATTATAGAGATGGAAAATGACGCTCCTTGCCCCGCGGAGCGCCTCGAGCGAGCGCGAGATCAACTCCTCCCGGCATTGGCAGAGAATCTGGATCGTCACGTCATCCGGGATCAAATGGTCCTCGATCAACCTCCGGCAAAAATCGAATTCGATCTGGGATGCCGAAGGAAAGCCAACCTCAATCTCCTTGAAACCGATCCCCACAAGCATCTCGAAATATTCGAGCTTCTCCCCCACACTCATCGGCTGGGCCAGCGCCTGATTTCCGTCCCGAAGATCCACGCTGCACCAGACAGGGGCATGCTGGAGCGTCCGGTTCGGCCACTGCCGGTCAGGCAGAAGCACCGGCGGAAACGGACGGTATTTGGTCACGGGCTGCGGTTGCATCATCGAAATCAAAACCTACCACCACATCCTCATATCGCCAATGCCCGATTGACCGGACCGGACGATGAAGCTTTTCCATATCGCGATCGCGATACGCCAAATCCTCCCGCTCACTGCCAGTGGGCGGGAATCCAGATCCGGCGGCCGTTCGACATTCCCCAGGTCCCGTCCACCCAGATCGAAGCGGGAGAGGGAGGGTGGCCGCGCGCCGCCAGGCTTCCGTCGTCCACGTAATGCGAGTCTGGAATCATATCGCCCTGAGCCCGCGGCTGGCGAGGACCACGGTCCAGCGCCTCGAAAATCGCATAACCCAGCGGATCCGGCGGGCGCCAGCGCCCCTCGGCATTTTTGCAGGCGGATACGAGCAGTGCGGATGATGCGCACATGACTCCCAAAAGAAACCGTTTGTTCATTGATTCAACCCTAGCACAAACCGGGCGGGAGAAAACCAAATGTGTTACCACTCGGCCCCATGCCCGCTCCTCCCATCCCCATCCCTGGGGTATTTGAAAGTTTGAGGCGGCGGAAAATTCAAACCGGCACAATCTGGAGTGCCCAACTTTTCCTTTGGGAAAACCCATCGGGTCGTGCTAGGTTCAGACATGAAGCATTGCCTCCACCAATGCACCTCCCGGGTGACCCGGTGGTTTTTTTTGTGTAAAAAATCCGGCTTTACGCTGATCGAACTCCTCTTGGTGATCGCGATTATCGGGGTGATGAGCGCCCTGATCATCACAACGGTTTCCAACGCCACGGCGGACGCCAGAAGAACCCTTGCCTACCAGCAGCAGGTCACACTTCAGGACGCGCTGAATGCTTGGATTGCCGCACAATCCAGCGGCACCAACACGCTGGCTGCAGCGCGGTCGAACTACAATGCGGCGTCCACTGCAGCGGCATGGCTTAATCTTCTCAGCAACAACTATCTTCACAGTTCGACCTACGAACATTTCATCAGCAACTCCTCGGGAACCCAGATCAAGAGCGAGGCCATGGTAAAATCCGGAATGTCGTTGCGCTTCACCACCTGGACCGCCTCAACCTATCCGACGGTCGAATGGAACTGACATTATGAAATTTGAAATTCGAAATTTGAAATTCGAAATGCGGAATGCTTCCCCGCACCCCTCACAAACTTCATCCTTCATCCTTCATCCTGGCTTCGCTGACGCTTCGGTTGCCTTCCCGGCTACACTTTCGACTTTCCCTGACAATCACGAAGCGCTATCGCGCGGGTGTTCATCCTTTTCTTCCGCCTTTTCCTTGGTCGAGGTGCTCGCCGCAATCGCCATCATCGGAATTGTCACGTTTCTCGCGATCCCGAATATTGTGCGCGTCAAGCAGGATGGTGAGGATAACCTCGCACGCGCACGCGCGGAAACACTCAACATGGCAATCGCTTCCTACGTGCAGGCAGTCGGAACAAACATCGCCTCGACCGCTTGGAGCGGAGCGAGCGCGGACAGTCGCTACAACCTACTCCGACCGTATATTTCCTTCTCGGAAGCTTCCCTCACCGCGTTCACTCCCTCCGGATACTCGTTTTCCCTTCCCGCAACCATCGTCCCGATGACAAACAAGACGACCATCAGCAATAGCCTCAAGGCCACCGCCATCTATTATTGAGAGAATGCAGACGGACGACAAAAGGAGCGACCCACCTGTGGGGAAGAAACCCGGAAATGGTCACAAGGGTGAAATTTCAGGTATGTCTCTGACAGAGGTTTTGGTTGTAATCTGCTTTCTGGCGATCGTTGCGTCTCTGGCAGTCCCTTCGATATCGAATGTTCTATTTTCGTCCTCCTACGAAACGGCAAAACGAAACAACAACCTTCTCAACGGAGCCGTCCTTGCTTTCAACCAGGGCAACTGGGATCTCATTCTGACCGCATCGGCTGGCAGTGACGACGAGTTGGCGATTTTTGACTCCCTGCGGTATCGGAATCCTGATGTCCGGCTTGCCGCTCCGGGCTCTCCGTATCTCCCTCCCAATGCCACTTTTGTCGCCAGCAGCGCAACCAACACATACCGTGCCCGGTGGAACGGCCGCATGTTTGAAATCCTCCCGGTGGGAACGAGCGGAACGGGGCTCGACCTCATGAAAATCATGGGGGCCATACAGGCGCCGCCCACCGGCACCCCCATCCCTCGCAACACCAACTCATGAGCCCGACCGCTTGGGAAGACCTGTGCACCATTCTGAAGGAAGGCGGAATCGATTCCGGATCTCCACCGGACGAGGCTGTCGATCTCCATCAACACCTCGCTCACGTCAACGGAATCACAGCCGAGGAAGCGCTTGAGTGGCTCTCCCGGAAATTCGGCATCCTTCCCTTCAATCCCGTCCGGACGAACTGCTCTACTCGCGCGGAAAACGCGTTCCGAAGGCTTTGCCCGCAGATGGCAACCCCGACCGAGGAATATTGGATCCCGTTCGGCACCCTTGGTCCTCTCATCCTCTGTGCGCATTACAACCCGACGAGCACCAAACTCTGGGATATCCCCGTGGAACTCATCATTCCCGTCCTTATCCCGCAGTCAAAATACGCCATCCTGCAACGGGACTTCATGGGGAGGATCGAACTCCAGCCGCTGGAGGGGTCGGGGCCGCTCCACATTCACAACCCGCTTCCCAAACCCTCCACTCCCGAGGCCTCCCTCGAATGGCTGCTTGATTTTTACCCGTTCGAGGAGGACATCCGGAACAAACTGGAGCGCGCCAGGCCGGATCTTTCAGGCCTTCCGGTTGACGCGCTGACGTCCGTCAAGTCGCTTCCGACACATTTCGGGCTCGCGCTGCGATACCTTGCTGCTGGTGATCATTGCTTCAATGCCGAACATGCACCGCCGCAGAATATCTTCCCGGAATCCCTCCTCGAAAAATATGCCGTTTATCCTCTCTATTGCGGGGTAAAAACGGTCTTCCTCCTCTCTGCGGAAAAAGAAAATTTTGCTTTCGAGGACGAGTGGCTTTCCGGAGGAAACGACCCTCTCGTCTTCCGGACCATCCTCTCCGAGCGCGAGACGATCATCGCGACCATCAACCGAGACCGGAGCCGGTCGGTGACGACAAGCGCGTCGGCCACCGACCAGGAAATGACCTACTCGGATGTGGCCAACATCGTCGATATCGATGTGCAGGACATCCAGCGCATCAACCCGTCGAGCATCAATGCCACCCCCGAGCAGGTGGTTCACTGGGTCCTCTGGCGCGCGATCACCGGACGGGCGAGCGACCTCCATATTGAAAAATTCTACAACACGGCGCGCTTCCGCGGCCGCATCGACGGCGAACTCAAGGTTCTCCATTCCTGCCCGGAGGAGCAGCTCGCAAGATTCGTCAGCCTCATCAAAAACTACTCAAACATGGGGCAGCGCCGGCAGGACGCTCAGGATGGAAGATTCTCGCTGACACTGGGTAAGCGGCGCGTGGACTGCCGCGTGTCCGCCATTCCCTGCCGCAAAGATCTGCAGAAGGTCACGATCCGATTCCTCGACCGCCAGGATGGCATCCGGAAGCTCAGTGAACTCAACCTCTCGCCCCGTCAGATTTCCGTGCTCGCAGACGCCATGGGCCGCGATCAGGGCCTCATCCTCGTCACGGGCCCGACGGGCAGCGGAAAGACATCCACCCTCTACGCCCTACTCAACAGCATCAACGCCGACAACATCAACATCCAGACCATCGAGGATCCCATCGAATACGAGGTCGAAGGTCTCAACCAGACCCAGACCGATCCGACCAACGGGATTGATTTCGGCGAGGGTTTGCGACGCCTCATGCGCGCGGACCCGGATGTCATCCTCATCGGCGAGTGCCGTGATTTTGAAACCGCGAACTCCGCGGTTAACGCCGCGCTCACTGGACACCTCGTCCTCACCACGCTCCACGCTAACGACTCGCTGCGGGCGGTCAGCCGGTTGATTTCCATGGGCATCCCGCCCTACCTGCTGGCGGATTCCCTGGCCCTGTCCCAGGCGCAGCGCCTTGTCCGACGCCTCTGCACGTATTGCAAACGGCCTGTTCAGCTGACCCCCGATATCCGCGCGATTTTCGCCGCAAATCTCGTCGCAATTCCACCGGAGACCCAGATGATCTTCGAGAAAAACGGTTGCACCGAATGCCGGGAATCCGGCTACACCGGCCGGATGGCCCTCATGGAGATGTGCCCCTCGGACAATGTCCTAGCCGATCTGATCGGTGCGAATGCCCCGCAAAGCGAAATGCGCAAACACGCGTTCAAGAAAGGTGTTCTGACTCTCTATCAGGAGGGCCTCGCGCAAGTGCTCAACGGCAACACCTCGCTCGAAGAGATCAGTTGCCTGAGTTACACGGCCATTGACGCCGATTGGGACAAGGAAGTTCCCGATCCCGACGGAACCCCCTGAAACGGATTCCAACGGATTTTGTGCAACGCGATCGCGACAGACGACCGCTTTATTCCGCTCCTCCATTGACAACCCGCCGGCACGGCCCCACGGTGCGCCGATATGCCATTTTCACAACTTGGACTAACCAAGCCTCTGCTTCATGGAGTCCAGGCGATGGGCTATGGAGATCCGACTCCGATCCAGTTGAGGGCGATTCCCCCGGCTCTGGAAGGCCGCGATGTCATCGCCTCCGCCCAGACCGGAACCGGAAAAACCGCAGCCTTCGCGCTGCCTGTTCTCCAAAAGCTCGCCAACCACGGCAGGTGCCGGTGTCTGGTTCTCGAACCGACACGCGAACTCGCGATGCAGGTCGAAACTGCGATGCGGGATTTTGCCAGATTCACCGACCTGCGGGCCGGATCGGTTTTTGGAGGAGTCGGTTATGGCGCCCAGAAGACGGCGCTGCGCGAGGGCCTGGATATCGTGGTGGCCACCCCGGGACGCCTGGAGGACCACCTCCAACAGGGCACGCTGCGACTGAACGACATTGAAATCCTCGTTCTCGACGAGGTGGATCGCATGCTCGACGTCGGATTTCTCCCGCCGATGCGCCGGATCATCGCCAAATGCCCGAAGGACCGCCAGACCCTGTTCTTTTCGGCGACGCTTCCGCCGGAGATCGCCGAACTCGCCAACTTTGCCCTCCGGGATCCGGTCCGCATTGAAATCGGCGCTTCGCGCAGCGTGGTCTCGACCGTCAAGCACGGAGTTTACACGGTGGATCCGAGCCGGAAATTCGACCTTCTGCTCGCGCTCCTCACGGCAACCGATTACCAGAGCGTCATCATCTTCTCGCGCACCAAGCACGGCGCCGACAAGATCGCGAAAAAACTGCGCGCCAACAACCACTCGGTCGCCGTCCTCCACGCAAACCGCTCCCAAAACCAGCGCATCGAGGCGCTCAACGGCTTCAAATCCGGAAAATACGAGGTCATGGTCGCCACCGACATCGCTGCCCGCGGGATCGATGTCGCGGGAGTCAGCCATGTCATCAACTATGACGTGCCGCAGCACCCGGAAGACTACGTCCACCGGATCGGACGCACTGGACGTGCCCAGCAAACCGGCGACGCATTCACTCTCGTCACCCACGAGGAAGCAAAAAAGCTCGCCGCCATCGAACGTTTCATAGGACAAAAGATCGACCGCCTGAAGCTCGAGGGCTTCCAGGTCCCGGCAAACGGCGAACCGGAGGCTCCGCGCCCACCGAAAGTCGAACCCCGGATGGACGGACGCTCCGCATTCGGCCGCAGGGGGAGCTTCCGCCGGAGGCGCTGAAACCCTTCCAGCTACGGCCCGGATGGATGCGAATCCTCACCGGAATTTTCACGGAAAAATGCGAAGCCTGAAGAACCGCGGCAATTTTCCCGTTTTACTTTTTCAGGAATCCGCCTTTGATGATCGGTTCGTCTGCTCACCATGCTCAACTGGATCATAAAAAAAATCATCGGCTCGAAAAACCAGCGGGAGATCCGCAAGTTGCAGCCGCTCGTCCGCCGCATCAACGAGGTTGAAGCCGGGCTTCAATCGCTTTCCGACGACGAACTGAGGGCGAAGACCCTCGCGTGGAAAGACCGGCTTTCTAAAATCGAGGACGGGGAACCGCTGGCCGCCGAGCTTGAATCACTTTTGCCCGAAGCCTTCGCCGTGGTGAAAAATGCCGCGCGCCGGATGGTCGGGCGCGAAATCACGGTCTGCGATCAACCGCTGAGTTGGAACATGGTTCATTTCGATGTCCAGTTGATCGGCGGGATGATCCTGCACCACGGACGCATCGCGGAAATGGCGACCGGCGAGGGAAAGACCCTCGTCGCGACGCTTGCTGTCTATTTGAACGCACTCTCAGGACGCGGAGTGCATGTGGTCACGGTCAACGACTACCTCGCCAAGCGCGATGCGGAGTGGATGGGCCAGCTCTACACGTTCCTCGGCCTCACGGTGGGCGTGATCCAGAACGATCAGCACCCGGAACTCCGCCGCGCGCAATACCAGTGCGACATTACCTACGGCACGAACAGCGAGTTCGGGTTCGACTACCTGCGTGACAACGGCATGGCCACCAGCCGCGAGCAGCAGGTCCAGCGCGGGCACTTTTTCGCGATCGTGGACGAGGTGGATTCGATCCTCATCGATGAGGCACGCACGCCGCTCATCATCAGCGGCCCCGCAACGGTTTCCACTCACCAATACGACCGGTTCAAGCCGCTGATCGAGCAGCTGGTCCGCAAGCAGACGATGCTCTGCAACCGGCTCGCCACAGAGGCGAAGGAACTCCTTGAGGCGGGCAAAAAGGAGGAAGCCGGCCGCACACTCTTCAAGCTCAAGCTCGGCCAGCCGCGCAACAAGGCGCTCCTCCGCATGATGGAGGATCCGGAGATGCGCAAGGTCATGGACAAGGCGGAGCTGGAATTTTACAAGGATACCGACGGCAAGGCCGCGCTTGTGGACCTCAAGGAGGAGCTCTTCTTCACGATCGAGGAGCGCCAGCACGACGCCGACCTCACCGAGCAGGGCCGGAATTACCTCAACCCCGACGATCTGAATGCCTTCGTCCTTCCCGACCTCCTCACCGAGTTTGCCGACATCGAAAACGACCCGGCACTGGACGCCGCCGGCAAGGCGCAGAACAAGGCGGGCCGCCAGCAGCACTGCGACGCACAGGCCGAACGGATCCACAATATCGCCCAGCTCCTCAAGGCCTACTGCCTCTACGAAAAGGATGTCGAATACGTCGTCGAGGAAAACAAGGTCATCATCGTGGACACGTTCACCGGACGCAAGATGCCGGGCCGGCGCTGGAGCGACGGGCTTCACCAGGCGGTCGAGGCCAAGGAAGGCGTCCAAATCGACCGCGAGACCCAGACGCTCGCCACGATCACCATCCAAAACTACTTCCGCCTCTACGAAAAACTCGCCGGCATGACCGGCACCGCCGAGACCGAGGTCAACGAATTCCACGACATCTACCAGCTCGACGTGAACGTGATCCCGACGAACCGGAAGGTCGCGCGCATGGACGAGAACGACCGGATCTACAAGACCCGGCGCGAAAAATATCACGCCTCCATCGAGGCGATCCGCGAGGC
>QYQL01000119.1 GCA_007280915.1 Verrucomicrobiaceae bacterium
ACCAAAAATTGATCCCCGCATCTGCCGCGTAGTTGATTTCCTGGTCCATGACGGCTTGCGTGTTGCCGTTGAAGACAACCGAATCGCGGCCGGTGATTTTTGCAAAAAACGGAAGCCGGTAGTGCCAGTGGTTCGGCCCGAGCGACTTTTCGACCGCAGCCTGGATTCCTCCGCCTTCCTGCCAAGCGTCCCATCGGATCGCGCCGACAATCGGGCGCGACTCGTCCGCGAATGCTGACGAAGCGACAAGATGCAGGAAGCCCGCGAAGAGGATGATCCGAACGACATGCGAGAATGCGTTCACGCTAAAGCACTCCTTTCTACGGGATGATGGATCAATGACGTCAAGGCAATCAAACTGGGGGGAACTTGACCAAGATATTTTGTTAAACATACTGACAGCACCGTGCACAGGATATTATTCCAAATCGTGGTGGTCGCCATCCTTGTCTGGGGGTGCCAATTGCTGGTTGCGGAACAAGCCGGGCATGCAGCGGGCGAGCCAGTTGCGCTTGGAAAATTGGAGCCGTTCTGGCGTTACAGTGCGGCACTCGGGCCGTATCTGGAATCAGGGTATCCGCTTTTGGAAATTCCCGATTATATGCTTGAGGGGGATTTTTCCTACCACAAGCGGCCCTTCATGCAGGAGGTGCCATTTGCCGACCACCTGAGCATTGTCCGGCTTCTCGGCGGCTGCAACTCCGTGGGGAATGAAAATGTCGGGGGAAAAGTGGATGCCATCGATCTCGCCTACCGCGATGGGTCGGGGAAGATCCAATACCGGATGGAGCTGCTCGAGCCCCGGCTCCGGCCTTACCTCGACATGGGCTACACGGATCTGACCCTCGTGCTCGACAATGTGCCGTGGTGCTTTCCGGAACAGCCCGAATCCGGATCGTCGCTAGGCCAGAGTGCTCCCCCGCGCGATGTCGGGGAATGGCATGACTTCATCAAGGAAGTCTGTCTGGAGCTCAAAAAGATCATGGATCCGGATGCTGGGCAACACCTCCGGTTTCGTGTCGGAACCGAGAACAACGGGACCGCCCGGTTCAACGGAACTCAGGAGCAGTATCAGCAGCACTATGACGCCGCCGCAACTGCGGTGAGAGAGGTTTTTCCGGAGGCGAAATTCGGCGCGTTCAACATCTCGGGCGCGAGCGTGCGCGCGATTGATGAAAAGCAGAACGTGAGCGCGTTCAAGCTGGCCGGGCATTGCCTGGCACAGCCGGTGCGTGCGCCATTCGACTGGGTTGCCTTTTCGCGCTACTACCGTCCCGGCAACGATCCCGATCTCAGCGCCAGCGGCTGCCGGGAGATCTGGGAGGAATTCGGGCGGCGTTTTCTGGAGCTCAAAGACGTGTCCCGGGAAATCCATGAGTTCGGGATTGCGCCGTGGGGGGAAGTGGAAAAAGGTCAGTTCGCAAGCGACGAGCCCGGCGCGCTCGGAGCGGCGATGACGTGCCAGATGATGTGGAGGCTGCGCGAGGCGGGCATCAATCGGCTCTGGCACTGGCCGGTTTTCGACAAGTTTCGGGATCGTCAGAACAACCTGCAGGGCCTCTTCACAAGCCAAGCATGGCTGATGAGCATCATGGACCACATGGCCGGGGGCGAGGCGTATTTGTTTTCACCGCTGACCCTCTCACCCTCACTGACAAAGTATTTGATGGTGGCCTCATTCCAGGATGGAAGGGCGCTGCTCATGATCTCTGCCTACAACACGGACATTGCGAGCCACGCTGCGGAGTCCGTGCAATTTCGCATTCCGCCGGAGTTGCTGAAGCCCGGCAACAAGACGGCCCGCTTTGTTCAACTGACCCGTGAGACCGCGATGTATGACGGCATCCGCCGCGATCTGGATTCCGCCGGACTGCTCCATGAGGATTTTGCCTCGCGTCCCGACCGGCTCGGCTCCGTGCGCGAAATGGCCGCAGGGCGGGAAGGGGAGAAGCTCGTCGGCGATCGGTTGGAGGATTATGTGAGCCAATGGGTCGAGTCGCTCACGTTGAAGCCGCTCGACGCTGCCGTTGGAACAATCGAAAGCGATGCCGCCGGCACGCTCGTCACCGTTCACCTCACCGCACCCGAGGTGCTTGTTATCGAGATCCGGTGACGTGAGTTGGTGAGGGCTGCGCGGTGATGCCGGGAAAATCGTCTGTGCGGAACGGGGAGGCTGGGAGGTCGGCCTTGTTATAGAGATTGCAGGTCGGGTTGTCCGCCCAGGCGTAGCGCGCGGCCACGGGTGAGGGGACCGAATCCGACCAGACGAGCACGGTATCGCCGTCGATTTTCGCATCCGCCCAGACCCACTTTCTGTCTTCTCCGCAGATCGCAAATCCCTCGACCTGGCTGTTCGGGCTGTTGCGGACGAGTGGCGCGGACGAGCCGTCCTGGGTTTTCAGGATTTGGGTGGCGGGGAGCTCCTTTGCGACGAGCCCGCCTTCGACATTCGTGAACGAGAGGCGGATCTTGCCGCCCTCGATCTTCATGGATTTGTAGAGGGGATTTGCGAAGGCGACCGGTTTGCCATACGTGCGGGCGAGGGCGATCTTCGCGAGACGTTCGCCGGTCGCTTCCTTGTTCTGCGGATGGATGTCCGCAGTTTCTCCGACATCGATCAGCACGGCCTGCCCGGTGTTTGGCACTGAGAGCGTCATGAGCTGGGCCTCGCGGAGTTCGGCCCAGTCACTTTCGCCGGGCGCGGTTTTTTTAGGACGGAAGTTGGCGAGCTGGCAGAAGTAGAACGGAAAATCGCCCTGTTGCCAGTGCTGTCTCCAGTCTTTGATGAGGAGAGGAAATGCGGTGCGGTAGGCATAAGCCCGGCTCGCGTTGGTTTCGCCCTGATACCAGATGGCACCGGTGATCGCATAGGGAATGACCGGATGGATCATTCCGTTGAACAGATCGCCAGCCACTGCGTTTAAAGGAATGAGTTTCGGCGCGGGAGGAGTGGTTTTGTCGAGGGGAGGAAGCTCGAACTCCGGCTTTGCCAGCCAGTCTCCGGCGAGGATCACGGTGCTGAGCTGCGGCGGCCAACTGAAGCCCGGAGGCTCGACCGGAGAAAAAATCCTCACGGCGAGGCTGTTCTTTCCTTCGTGCATGAGAGAGGGGGGGATGAAGCAGCGCCTCACGCTCTTGTCGCCGGAAAAGTTCCGGCAGGTTGTTTCCCATACCAGCGTGCCATTCCAGTAAACGCGGTCAAATGTGGCAACCGGTGCAAACTCCAAAACATGAGGAGAAGCTGCCTGCTCTGCGGAAATGGACACGTCCTTGCGGAACCAGATGGCTCCGTATTTCGGGAGGCCGGGCGCGGAAGCTTCACCGGACGATTTCACTGAAACCCAGCCATTTTCGGGAGTTGCGGGGCCGGTGGTAAAGGCGGCGATGTCGGTTGTCGGATGATCCTCGCGGCCCGTCTTTTTCATCCAGGCCTCCAAAGCCGTGATCTTCACACCAGCGAGATCCCGGCGCGACTGGGCTTCAGTTGCCAACTCCGGGACCGTGGCAATCGCGGCTGCGCTCGTCCAGGGCTCCACCGCCGTGCCACCCCAGCAGTCCTTGATGATCCCGACAGGAACCTTGAGATCCCGCTGGAGGGCTTTCCCAAAATAGTAACCAACTGCGCCGAGATCGGCTGTGGTGCCGGGTCCCGCAACAGACCAGAATCCCTTGCACTCATCCTTCGGCTCGGGGGCGGGCCGTTTTTGGACTTCGAACTGACGCAGCATCGGATTTGCGGAACGCGCCACTTCCTCCGGGGATTTCACGAGCCTTTTCATGGTGAGTTCCATGTTCGATTGCCCGCCAGCGAGCCAGACTTCCCCGACGACCACATCGCCGATCACGACCTTGTTTTTCCCCTGAACGGTCATCTCGAAAGGCCCTTGCGTCGCATTCTTCAAATCCAGATCCACCCGCCATTTTCCGTCCGCTCCGGCCTTTGTCCGGACGGTCTGCTTTGCGAGCGTGACGGCGACATCCTCGCCGGGATCCGCCTTCCCCCACACCGGAACCTTAGCGGATTTCGCGAGGACCATGTGGTCCGAAAAAATGTCCGGCATCCGGACGTCGGCAAAAAGCTGCGCGGAGAGCGAAACAAAACCGATAAGAACGAATGCCCGCAAAGGCGCACCGGCCGAGACAATTCCGGGGAAAATGGTCATGACGGATGGAAGATCCCCTCAACCCTGCCGTCAAGGCAATCCCGCACGGCCTGCTGTCTCACAGGGAACGGGCACTTGCGGTGTCCACCCAATGAAGCATCAAAAATATTCAATATGAATGAGTTCCCCTTTTTCCCAGCCGGTTTTATGCCACTCCCAACCACACCACCATCCGCCTGCGCCGCCTCAACTGCGCTTTCGGCACGGGCTGCGCCTGCGCAAAATGACGATGCCAGCGAGTCCGAACCCCGCCAACAGGAGGGATCGCGCTTCGGGAACAACGGTAAGGCTGAAGTTATCAACGGCCGCCCCATTGTTGTATCCGCCATACATGTGAAATCCCGCCGCGGTAACAGTGGGCTGAAAGCTTGGGTTGTTGGGGTAATAAGAGGCATACGGATTCATCGGTGCCAGCACCTGCACGCCATTCACGGAAGCGCTTGCCATATTGGTGGCGCGGTTGAATTCGAGAGTCAGATTGTTCCACCCGCCGGAGTAATATGTTGGAGAAGCCCCCTGAGCGACGACGTCCTGGGAATTGAAACCATAGTGCATTCCCAAAACCGACCAGCCTCCGGCGTTATCCAATCGCAGGGTCAACACACCCGCATTCCACTCCGCCGAGTCATAGACGGATTCGGGGTTGTCGAGGAAGCTGATGGATGTCCACACCCCCGGGTTGAGCTGCACATCCAGTGAATAGGTCGCAATGTCGCTGGCTGCGATGGTTTGATTCACCCATGCAAGCCGCGTGATGCGTTCGGTGGAGTAGGTGATGTCCGTGACAACAGCGGTGCCGTTATTGCGATAAAATCCGGTGTTGTAGATCGCCTGTGCGGACCACGTGTAGCTGCCCGAACTCGCGGACTCTACAGCAGACCCGTCAAGGGTTCCGTTGCCGGAGAAGGAATCGGTGATGACAAGTCCCGGCAAGACCGATGGGGCTGCTGCGGATAAAACGGCCAAACAAACGGATGCGGCAAATCGTATTGTTCTCATAAAGGTAGCCTTCCTAAAGGAATTTTTGAAACAATGAATCGCAAGAAGTCAAGTAAAATCTGGGATTATTCAGCGACTGTTCAAGCAACGAACTGGCCAGCTTTGTTTGAAAATTCCGAAAAGGGTGCCGAAAGGGGAATGGTGCTAACTGAAGCGCACATGGAAGCGGCGTCCCGCCGCTTCTTCCACAGAATCCAAGCATCAAAGGGGTCTTTCCTATTAACATCTCAATCTGCACGATAAGTTTTTCGCATTCGCCCGCTCTGATGCCTGCCCGCAATTCCGGCCCGCGCGGCTGGCCGCTCTCATTTTCAGGCGCCCGGCCAGTCAGGCATTCGTCACGGTTGTGCGCTTTTTGATCGCCGTGGCCAGCGCGATTTTTTCCGCGCTTCCTTTTGGCACGCGGCATGATCGGGAAAGCTGGCTTGCATGTCCGTTCTGTGCTTGAATTTCAAGCTTCTCCCATGTTCCCCCATTCGCTTGTGTTTCTGGCCTCGCTCGTTCTGAGCCTGCCTCTGCTGTCGGAGGAACTCCCGCCGGGTGCTCATGTGGTTTACTACGGGATTTTCGACACAGAGCGGAATCCCGACCTCATCGCGAGCCACGCGGGAAAGGGACTGCCGTCCTTCCGGTTTGTAGCGGAGCCGAAGCGCACCGGCACCGCCAGCATGGAGTTGGATATCGATCTGCCCGACCGAAAGGCATTCGGCCGCTGGCTTTTTCCGATCCCGCATGTCCGGTTCCGCGACATTTCATTCTGGATCCAAACCGACCGCCTGAACGGAGCGAAGCTGGAACTCACTCCCACCCTGCTGGGCAGCGACCAGCAGGTCTTTCAATTCAAGCCAGTGATTGTTGGTGGAGATGGCGGGTGGCAGCGCGTGCTTCTCCGGATTCCGGAAGATGTTGCGTCGCTCCGGAATGACCAAAAGTTCGCGGCGATCGGAGACGTGCCGGATGCCTCGCTCGATGCGCGTGCGTATCTGATGTTCAACTTCGGGATCCGACTCGCGAAAGAAAGCCCGTTGGCTTCGTGGAGCGGACCGCTTTATCTCAACCAGCTGGAATTTCTCCAGCGCAAACCATGAGCAGAAAAATCCGATTTCTTCTTATTGCCATCGCCTTCGGCCTGGCGAACTCCCAGGGGGCGCCTCCTTCTGTCGGTGATCCGGTTGGTATCCGCATGCAATTCGTCCACCCGGACAACGAGATGGCCTATTTCATCATCGATGATGGCGATGGGCGCTGGATTTCCACCGCGCAGGGGATCTCGCTTTATCCGCTCGCTTTCACACACAGCTACTTTTCACCCGGAAAAAAAGCCCGCCAGTGGCGCTCGGTCAGCATCACGGGAAACCTCTCGCCCTGGCTGCCTGCGCCCGTCGAAATCGCGGGCGAATCCCTGCCGGAGTCCGCGCCGCTCCCGGCTAGTTTTTCGACTTCGGCATCGCCGGAGAAGTCCGGTTCCTTCCCGGGTTCAGTCACGGGTGGGTCCGAATACGACAAACTCTGGATCGCTGCGCATTTCAAAAATCTGGTTCCCCTTGGCAGGCTGCAGCTCCGGCCCGATGCCGGCTTTCCCACCGACTTTGAGATCGAGACGACCGTGGATGGCGGGAAGCACTGGCTGCCGGTTCCGGCCGCACGCTTTTTTCATTTTCCGTCCCCCCCGGGCGACCGCGTGGTGGAGATTCCATTGAACGGGGTCGTGGCCGATGGGGTCCGCGTGGTCAGCTTCCGGAGGGAGGCTGACGCCAATGGGAAATTCACCCTCCACGTGCGAGGCATGGAGGCTTTCGAGGGAGAAAAACCGCCCTTCGAGGTATCCGGGCTGGCCCCGGAACTCGTCGCGACATGGAACAACCTGTGGCTCACGTTCGGGTCGGCGCAAAATGAAATCCACGAGCGCTTCGACCCAACCTGGCCGACGGGACGCCCGTATAGCGGCGGGATGCTCACGATTCTCGCGACCGAATGGTCCCTTTGGAACGCCATGAAAATGGTGTGGTGCCATTCGGAGTATCTTCCCAAACTCGCGGAGGTGCTCGCCGCATATCCCGTGGATGAGGAAGGCTATGTCTGGGTCACAACAACCTCCGAAAAGCACCTCGAACACAGCCGGCATTACAATGTGGTTCCCCTCTATATCTCGGCGGTCTCCTATTATTATCTGATGACGCGGGACAAGGGGTTCATCGAGTCCAGAGATCCAAAAACCGGTGAGCCAATTCTGGATAAAGTCCGGCGTGCGATGCGTATGCTCACCGACGGACTCGGAGGTTCATCCGGACTGGTCACCGTCAAGGACCCCGAGATGCAGGGGACTCCCGACAGCAAAAGCAACACCTACTGGGACGCCTGGCCGTTCGGGCATCAGGACGCATTCATGAATGCACACTATTATGAGGCTGTCGGCTACTACGCCGAGCTTCTTGCCGCGCTCGGTGACAACACCGAAGCCGCCCGCTTCCGCGCGCTCAGGCCGGCGATCAAGAAGAAATTCAACGAGACATTCTGGGATGAAACGAACGGGCGATACATCGGCTGGATCGACAAAAACGGGAAGCGGGTGGACTTCGGATTTGTCTTCGTCAATCTGGAAGCGGTCGCGCTCGGACTCTCCACGCCGGAACGCGCGGGAAAAATCATGGAGTGGATCGATGGCAAACGCGAGGTCGTTGGCGACACCTCTGTCGGCGCGGACATCTACCATTACAAAATCGCACCGCGCTCGAACACGCTGGCCGCCGAGGCGGGCGAAGCAGGATATTTCAAGCTCTTTTGGAACGGGAACATCGTGGCGACCAAGGACAGCTCCCAAGCCTGGAATCTCAACGCGCAGAACGGCGGCATCATCCTCTTTGTTTCCTACTACGACCTCCATGCGAGAGAGCGCGCACTCGGACCGGACAACGCGGCGGAACGCATGAAAGTCATCCTTGAGGAATCGGTCGGGGACCAGCTCCGGCGCATGCCGAAAAACCCGGTCATTGGCATCGGCACCGCCGTCGGAGTCCTCCGCGAATTTCCCGAGAGCGGACTCGTCCCGTTCTACTTTGTTGACGGCGTCATGGGGCTGCGTCCCGCCGCCGAAGGCCTCGTCATAGCGCCTGGCCTCCCCGCCGAATGGAAATCCGCCACCCTCCGCGATTTTCATTTCGCCGGAAAAACCTGGATGGTCACCGCAGACCACTCCATCCGCGATCCGAAGTCCGAATCCGGCTCAGATGGCACCATTCACATCACCGTTCCGGCGGGCCGAACTACGCTGCTCACCCCGGACGGAAAACTCTCTGCAATCAACTCAAGACAATGAAAGACATCGCCCCCATCCTGAAACGCTTCGACGCATGGTATGCCAACGACATGGCCGATCGTCCGCCGGTCACATTCATGTGGGTTGGCAGGGACGACGCGCCGCCGCCGGATCTGGAGTTCGACCCGAAGCGGTGCCTTGTTGATGGTGCGTTCCGGCTTTCGCTCTTCGAGAAGATGCTGCCTTTGCGGGCGTTCCCGGGGGATTCATTCCCCATGTTTTCCGGCGGGATCACCGCCGACCACAACGGAACGGTTTTCGGACTGAAGCTCGACTGCAGCAGGGAATCTGTCTGGGCGGTGCATTTTCTCGAAAATGTTCGCGATGCGATGAACCTCGAATTCAGTTTCGACAACCCTTACTGGGCCTCGATGCGCGAGGCGACCGATCTCTCGCTCGAACGGGGAAATGGAAAGTGGATCACCACGCTCTGCTGTCATGGAGGTGTGAACGGCGACATCCTCGTCGCGCTGCGCGGACCGGAAAACCTCTGCATGGATGTGATGGATGATCCCGAGGGAGTGCGACTCGCGGCCAACCGGCTGAGCAGTTTCTATCCGAAAATTTATGATGACATCCGCGACCGGCTCCTGGCCCATGATTCGCCGGTCACCGCCGAAGGGGAATTGAGCCGGCGGCGCACCGGACGCATCGGATGCGATTTTCTCTGCCTGCTGTCGGAGCAAATGGCCCGCGACACTGTTTACGAGTCGATCGAAAGCGACATCAACAGCCTCGAGCAATGTTACTTCCATCTGGACAGCGAGGGCTCGCTCCGCCACCTCGACTTCATCCTCGGCCAGCCGAGGGTGGCCGGCATCCAGTGGGTCTATGGCGTGAACCGCGGGCCGGCCGTGAAATGGGCCGACGTTTACACCCGGATCCAGAAAGCCGGCAAGGCGCTCGAAGTTCTCCCGGTCGATGTTCCTGACGCCCTCGCCCTGATGAAGCACCTTGAACCTGAAGGTGTCTGGTTCAAATTTCTCGATTCGCTCAAGGAATCCGAAGCGGAGTATTTCATGGGAGAGGTCGGAAAACGCTCAAACTGGCGGTGAACCTTTCTCCGGTATGAATCACAAGATCCGAAATATCACGGGGCCGTTTCTGAAGCGATGTTGTCTTTTCGTCGCGCTTGCGCAGGGAGCGGTCTGCCTGGCGGAACGCGCGGAACCGGCGCAGGCTCGGCCGAATTTCATCTTCATGCTGACGGATGACCAGCGCTGGGACACGCTGGGCTGCAACGGGAATCCGGCGATCAAGACCCCGAACCTTGATTCCATGGCCCGTGACGGGGTGAACTTTAAAAACTTTTATGTGACCACCCCGATCTGCGCTGTTTCCCGCGCGTCGATCCTGACGGGACAATGCATGCGCACCCACGGCATCCGGGATTTCAACCGGCCGTTCCGCCCGGAGCAGATGGCGCAGACGTATCCTTCACTTTTGCGCAAGAGCGGGTATTTCACCGGCTTTACCGGCAAGTGGGGTGTGGGTGCCGAGAAATTCAACTACGATCTATACAAGGGAGAGTTCGACTTCTGGCGCGGCCAGCCTGATCAGGACGAATACTGGAAAGACGGGAAAAACGGAGCGCATCAGAATGTGCGCATGAGCAGCGATGCCGACGATTTTCTGAAGGAGGCCAAAGCCTCCGGGAAACCGTTCTGCCTTTCCATCAGCTTCAAGGCACCGCACGGTCCGTGGGACGAGTGCGAGCCGGATATCTTTTCCACCATCCGCCCGGAGGACATGCCGGTTCCCTCCACGTTCACCAAAGAGGCCTGGGAGGCACAGCCGGGCTTTATTCAAAAGTCCATCTGCGGGGTCGAGGCCTCGGTCGCCCGCGATTTCAAGTTCAACAAGGGGACGAATGCACACCACCAGCGACTGGTGGCGCAGTATTATGCGCTGATCCAGGGCGTCGACGCTTCGGTCGGGCGCATCCGGGAGTCGCTCAAAAAATACGGTTTTGATGAAAACACCGTGCTGATTTACACAAGTGACAACGGCCACTTCCTCCACGAAAAGGGGCTCTATGGAAAATGGCTGATGTATGATCAAAGCATCCGGGTTCCGCTGGTGGTTTACGACCCCCGGCTGCCGCAGTCGGCCCGGGGGCAGGTGCGCGGGGAGGACGCTTTGAATGTGGATGTTGCGCCGACGATTCTTTCGCTGGCCGGCCTGAAGCCGCCCGGGCAGATGGAGGGCGCTGATCTTTCCCCGCTGCTGCGCGGCGAAAATCCGGAATGGCGCAGGGAGGTGTTTTTTGAGCACACCTATTCGGAGGCCGGCAAGCGAACGATTCCCAAATCCCTCTGCGTGCTCGATGAGCCGTGGAAGTATATCCGCTACATCAGCGAGAACCCTCCGGTCGAGCAGTTGTTCAACATGCGGGAGGATCCGGACGAACTGAAGGACAGGGCACAGTCTCCCGAAGCCCGGGAGATTTTGAAAAAACTGCGGGCCCGATGCGATGCGATGCGCGGTGAGATCAAGGACAGCCATCCGGATTATGAGGAGTATCAGGATGAATATATTGTGAGGGTCACCGGAAGGGCCACGGCCACCAATCCGGTTTCATTCACCGGAGTCCAATCACTGGGGCAGACCTTTCTGGCGGAAACAGATTTCCTGACCTGCTGCGAGGTGATGCTCCCGACATGGGGACGCGGCGAGGGGCCCTGCGATATCAAGGCCGAACTGCTTCAGGATGAGAAAGTGCTGGGCAATGTGATCATCGCCAAAGAGGACATTGAAAACACCCGCATCCAGAGGCTGATGTTCCAAGCGCCGGTGGAAAAAGGCAAAACCCTCTGTCTGCGGCTTTCACCGGCCGGGCCGGTCCCTGCCGGACGGATGGGTTGGTGGGCATACGAAAAGTCGTATGACAAAAACGGCAGCGCGCTGGTGGACTGCCAACCGCAAACCTACAGCCACGAGATGCGGATGGTTTTTAAAAGGTGAAGTTGCGCGAGGAACTGGCTGGATTGCCGGTCGCATCCGAGCTGGGAAGTGCCGGTCAATGCGCCTTCACGCCGCGGGTTCCTCGTCCTGCTTCTCTCCGCGTTTTGCGGGAGTTTTTTTATTCCAATCTACCGGCACATCGTTCGACTGTTTTGCGCCCGGCGTGGTGCGGCCGTCCTCGACATAGCGTTTGAGCAGGGCGGTGAGTTCGGCCACGATTTCGGGATGCTGCGAGTAGAGGTTTTTCGTTTCGGCGATATCGGCGGTGATGTCGTAGAGCTGTCCTGGTTCCGGCTTGGCGTCGCTGCTGCCAGCGCCTTTTGCGACGATCAGCTTCCACTGCCCGCGCTGGATGGCGAACGAGCCGTTGCTCGCATGGCTTACCACCGCCTCCCGGATGGGAGCCGGTTCTCCCTTGAGCAGCGGAAGAAGACTAAAACTGTCCTCGGCGGCATTGTCCGGGAGTTTCGCGCCGGTGATCTGCGCGCAGGTGGCCATGATGTCGTTGAGCGACACCTGCTGCGCGCATTGGCTGTCCGGCTTGACCACGCCCGGCCATGACGCCACGAACGGCATGTGGTGCCCGCCCTCCCAGGCGTCGCGCTTGTAACCGCGGAACGGCCCGCTCACCCGATGTCCGGCCTTGATGAACGGTGGTATTTTCGTGTTCGGACAGTGCCCGTTGTCGGATGTGAAAATCACCAGCGTATTGTCCGCAATACCCTGCTTGTCCAGCGCCTCCATCACCTGTCCGAGTGCCCAATCGGTCTCCATGATCAGGTCGCCGACACCGCTGATCCCGCTCTTGCCTTTGAACTGCTCCGACGGAGCGACCGGCTCGTGTGGTGTCGTCAGTGCGAAATACAGGAAGAACGGCTGCTTCGCCCGAGCCTCCTGAGCGATGTATTCCACCGCTTTTTTCGTCAATGTCGGCAGGATGCGGTCGAACTGCCAGCCCGGAGCCATCGGCCCGGAATGGCTGAGCATGATTTCCTTGTCTCCGGCGAAATGATCGGTCGGCTGCACGGTGACCCGGTCGTTTTCAATGAATGTGAATGGGGACATATTCGGAGCGTCCACGCCGAAATAATAATCGAACCCGCGCGTCGTCGGACCCTCTGCGATCGGTTCATCGAAGACGACATTTCCATCGCGCTTTGGCCACTGCATGCCGAGGTGCCACTTGCCGATCGCCGCGGTCTGGTAGCCCTCCTTCTTCAGCATTCCGGCGATGGTGAGGCGGTCTGGAGCGATCAGCGGGGCTCCGTATTCCGCGACCACTCCGGCCTGCAGCCGGCTGCGCCAGTTGTAGCGGCCGGTCAGCAATCCGTAGCGTGTGGGCGAGCAGCACGCCGCCGAGGAATGGGCCTCGGTGAAGATCATCCCCCCGCGCGCCAGTCGGTCGATGTTCGGCGTGGGGATCTTGCTGAACTTCGGGTCGAAGCACGCGACATCGCCGTAGCCCAGATCGTCGGCCAGCACGATGACGATGTTTGGCTTGGCCGATTGAGTCGCTGCGTAAGCTGTACCGCCGAAAACGGCCAGAACGCAGAATATCGTGAATAGGTTTTTGATATGATTATTCTGAATCCGCCCACTTCTTTACCCCTGGCACCTCGGCGTTGATTTCCTTCAGGTAGGCGACGAGCGAGTTCGCCATTTCCTTCGCCTTTTCCGGCATCTTGGCGGAGAGGTCGTTTTTTTCTCCGATGTCGGCCGAGAGGTCGAAGAGTTCGAGATGGTCGATATCCCACGAACCGGGCTTCCAGTAGATGAAAACCTTGTAGTCGCCCTGTCGGCATGCGGAGCGGGGATGCACCTTGAAAGGATCGTGGAACACGAGCCCCGGCGTGTTGCGCTTGAGCGGGCTCTCGCTTCCCTTGAGGAGGATTTCCTTCAGGCTTACGCCGTCGATGTCGTTCGGCAGTTTGTATGGCGCACCGAGAAGCGCGTGGATCGTCGGATAAATGTCGTAGAGGGCCACGGGCTCGCGGCACCAGGAATTTTTTGCAATGCCAGGGCCGGCTGCCATCACGGGAACCCTGATGCCGCCCTCACGCAGTGAGTGCTTGCCTTCGGAGAGCGGCGCGTTGCGGTTCGGGAGGCCGGGCTGGTCGGGCTCGATGCCGACGGATAAAGCTCCGCCGTTATCCGAGCCGAAAAAGATATAGGTGTTCTTCTCGAGTCCGAGATCGCGCACGGCGTCGAGCAGCATGCCGATGCCGTTGTCCAACTCCTCCAGCATCGGCGGGAGGTTCTGCGTGAACTCGCCGCCGCGCGGGTCGGTCTTGCCCTTGTATTTATCAATCGTGGCCTGCTTAGCCTGCGCTGCGCGGTGGATCGCGTAGTAGCTTATCTGCAGGTAGAACGGTCTCCCTTTTTCCGCCTGTTCCTTCATGAATGCCAAGGCCCGTTGCGTCATCGTGTAAATGCGTTTCGGGTCATCATTGTCCACATGCATCGTCTGGTTTTCTTTGCCCTTGAGGCAGGTTCCGTGTTCGTTACCCGTGAATCCGTCGGTCGCGTCGTAGCCGAGGTTTTTCGGTTCGCCACGGGGATCGCTGTTGTATTCCCCCTTGTTACCGATCAGGTATTCCCCCCATTTTCCGAAATGGGCGCAGGTGTAGGCGGGATCGCACTTTTTGATCATCTGGGGGAGCGAAAGCTTGCCGGCGGGATCGAAGTCGGTCTTGAACGATGCGCCGCCTCGGGCGGAGGTCACGCCGAACTGGAGGCTCCGCCTCGTCGGAGTGCAGACCGGCGCCGGCGAGTAGCCGCTCGTGAAGTTCATCCCGCTTTCCGAAAGCCGAACCATGTTTGGAGTATGAAAGAATGTGCGGAAGGAATCCGGGATCTTCGGATCGGCGGGACGGGATGTGTCCGCCCAGCCCTGGTCATCCGTGAGGAGGACGATGAAGTTCGGTTTGTCAGGGGAGTTGGCGGCCATGGCGCCCGTGGCGAGCACTGCCAGCGTGCAGAATAGGGGGAGAATATGTTTCATGGGAGGGAGTTTATTTTTACAGGAACAGGGGAAGGGATGCCATGGATTTTGTTCATGGCGTGACCGCCCGCCGCATGGCGCGGATGCGCTCATATTCGTAATGGTATCTGCCGTCGCCGGGGCGTCTGCCGGTCTGCGTGGCGTAAAAGAGATACAGCCATGTGCTGCCGTCCAACTCTGTCACCAGGGCCTGTGGCACATGGCAGGCCGGGGCATCCGTGTCGGGCTTGATGAAATCGAGCTGTGACCATCGGATGCCGTCGTCGGAAACGGCTTCGCGCAACTGCCGCCCGATCCAGGGAGCCGCGTCAGGCGGGGTGTCCTGTGGCATGGGATAACCGGCTGGATCGGCAAAGGAATGCCAACGGCTGCCGACGCGGACGATTTCAGGGTTCGGCCAGTTCGCAAGCAACGGTTCGGCGGGATCGTGTTTCAAGGTGAACCCGTTCACGTCTGAAAATCCGCCGCTGTTCTCGGCCAGGCCGAGGCAGACGCCCTTGCCCGGCACCCAGTAGTCGAACCAGAGTTTCCACACGCCCCCTTCGCGCCGCAAGCACGGGCGCTGGAAGTCTCCGATGCGGTCCGGTTCCGGTCTGGGAGCGGCGGTGTCTTCTCCGCGTATCAGCAGCGGCTGGCTTGTTTTCTCCCAATGGATGCCATCGTCGGAGGTGGCTCCCATGACGCACAGCACCATGTCGGAGGGGTAGCCGGGCGTCTTGGCGATCGGCTTTGAGGTGGCGCTGTAGGCCATGTAAAATCGGCCGTTCTCTACGACCACCGACGGATCGCCATTGTGCCAGTTGTCATACCAGCGCTCGCTTGCGTGCAACACGGGTCGCCACCGCTCGGGGTTCATGGTGGAGTCCCACTGGTCGTCCCCGCTCCAGACTTCCCAGGTCTTCAGATCGCGCGAGCGGGCGTGAAAAATGGCATCGCATCCCCAGCCCATGCCTTGGTTCGCATGACGCGCCGACCAGCCGAAGAACCACATGCGGTAACGCCACTCCCCGCCGGTCTCGACCACGCAGGGATTATACATGTTCACGAATCCCGAAAGCAGGGGCGTCGTCTCGCGCTGCCACGGTGGGGCATTTTCCGTCTTGGAGGGGACGACAGGGCCTTTGGAACCTGTGTCACGGCAACCCGAATCACTAGCGGGGATGCAATGGATGTTGGCCTGCAGTTTCGATGCATCGGCAGCGTGCAGTGCGGCCAGCGGCGCCAGTAGAAGGGCTGATACGATGATGCAATATCTCATGGTTTCTCCATGTCCGTCGCGGGCGCGGAACATGCGGACGCTGACATGAACTCGTGGAATTTATTCAGTTTATTGAAAGGTTCCGGATTTGCTGTGAGTCCGCATTGAAGAGGGAGGGGAGGATTATTCCTGAGCAGCGGATTCTGCGGTCGGGGCTTTGTCTTGTTTCTTCTTTTCGGCTCTGTCCGTTTTGGCCTGCTGGTTTCCTTCGATGATTTCGTCCAGCGTGAGCCGCTTTTCCCCGACGCCGGTCATCCAATCCGCGAGGATCTTGCGGTGGCGTTCGATTTCGTCTTTCAGTTCCGGATCTGCGATCAGGTTCTTCATTTCGTAGGGGTCGGCTTTCAAATCAAAGAACGCCTCCTCATTCGAGCTGGAGAGGATGTATTTGAAGCGGTCCGAGCGCACCATGCGGTGCCCCGTGCCGAGCCGTTTTTCCGTCCGCCCTTCCCCTTCGCTGACGACCTCATCGCGGACTTTCGCCGCCGGATCTTTCAGGATGGGAACGAGGGATTTTCCCATGAGGTGAGATGGTGCTGGGACGCCAGCCAGGTCGAGAATCGTCGGATAGACGTCGAGAGACGAGACCAGTGCGTCGCTCCTGGCGTGTTTGACGGGAAGCAGCGGCGAATGGACAAACATCGGCACGCGCACCGATTCCTCGTGCATGGTGACCTTGTGACCGAGGCCGTGGTTTCCGAGGAAATATCCGTTGTCTGCGAGATAGATAATAATCGTGTTTTCGTAGAGGCCGTCGGCCTTGAGCTGCTCGATCAGAGTGCCGATCTGCTCATCCAGGCAACTGATATCGCCGTAGTAGGCTTTGATGACCTCCTTCATCTGGGATTCATTCCGCGGCGGGCCGCCGGTGGCTCCCTCGGGGGCATGCGGATAGACCAGATGTTTGTTGTCCATGAAGGTGGTAGTGCCCGATAGGCCCTGATTGAAGAAGCTCTGCATCAACGGAGACTCGCTCCAGTTGGGATCGAGCTTGATGTCGGCGTCCTTGTAGATGTCCTTGAAGCGCTGCGGCGCGGTGAACGGCAGGTGAGGGTTGCGCGGCGTAAGCCAGAGCAAAAACGGCTGGTCCGACTTCGCCGCGCGCTGGAGGAATTTTTCCGCCTCGGAAAACGTCACCTCGTCGTTCACCTCAAAAAGCTCGCGCCCTTCGGAGAAGCCGAATGTGGTCGGCTCGCCCAGATGGGATTTCCCGTAGAGCGCGGTATGGTAGCCGGCCTTTTCGAGGACGGCCGGCAGCGTGGCAAACCGCTTTTCCTCAACCACGCTCTTGATGAACCCCTCGCTCATCAGGGCTATCGTGCCGTGTTGCTGCGGAAACACGCCGCTGTAGATGCTCGCCCGGCTCGCCGCGCAGATCGGCGACGCCACAAATGCCCGGTCGAACCGCATCCCTTCGGTCGCCAGCTTATCCATGTTCGGCGTCTTCACCTCCGGATTGTTGTAGCCGATGGCGCGATACGTCTGGTCGTCGCACAGGATGACGACGAAGTTGGGCTTCTTCGCCGGGGTTTCGGCGGCGGATGAGACCGATGCGATTGCCGCCACGGCGAGCAGCAGGAATTTGAAATGTGAACTCATGATTTTATTTATTTTGTCCCACATAGAGCGGCACGGCGACAAGCTGCTCGTCGCGATGGGGCAGCGACTCCCAAAGGAGTTTTTCCGTTTTGTCCCCGCGGGTTTCCTCGATCAACACATAAGGGTAGGGGGGGATTTCCTTTGCTGTCGTCGAGGCGACGACACTTGCGCTGGAGTTGTCATTGATGATCGCTGGCACGGATTTTTCCCTGTGTGCCCAGAGGTTGAAGATTCCGTTGAGCACCTCGGTGCTGCCGCCATGCGTCGTCTGGAATGCGCAGCCCGGTCCTTCGCTCTTGAAGCCCAGCACCCAGAGGCTGGAGCCTTCGTTCAAGACTTCCGGATTGGCGCGTTCCGGGTTGATCTGCCGCGCCCAAACCTTTTGCCCAGTGAACGTGAAGCAGTTGCGGACCGGCTCAAACTGGTCCGTGCTACAGACATTCTCAATGAACACCTTGCCGCCGGGAACCGAGTTGCGATACATCGCCCCGACCTGGGTATGCAGGTCTTTGAGGACGAGTGTGCGCGTGGAGGCGTGGTCGATGAGGTAATGCTCGCCAAAATACAGTTCAAACGCAAAAAGCTTCTCAATGAACAACGGCTTCTTGCCGTCGCGAATCCGCAGCAGCCCGGCGTTCGTCATCTTCTGCAAATCCCCTCCCGCCACGAGGTCGCAATACATCATGTTGATGCGGCGCACCGAACCCGGCACGTCAATCGGACCGTTGACCAGATACGTCCCGGGCTGGAAAAAAACCGTCGGTCGGCCCGAGTTCATCGCGCGCTGGATGGCCGCCGTATCGTCGGTGAAGCCGTCTCCCTTCGCCCCGAAAGCATCCACGCCCGCCCATTGCAGAGGGTCTTTATCCCACGGCAATTCCGGCGTTTCCTCGATCGGCAGCCGCAGCGACTGCTTCTTCTGGCCGGGGAAGAGGGTGAACACCGTGGAGGATACGTATTCGTCCACGTCAGGCCCCTTCACCGCCACCTGGCCGTCGTGCTGGATCGCGGTTCCATAGCCGCTGGTTTTCAAATCCCGGGCGAACAAAAATCCATTCTCGCACTCCACTGCCGGGGTCTCTGGACCACCTCCGGAAAAATCGCCGTCCACCAGTGCCATCGTAGCCGGTTGTCCCTTCATGAGCACGGCGGGAACCTTGTTGCGGCTGGTCAGGCGGCGCAGCGAGACATTGTTGTCCTCCAGATAGAAGCCCGCGATGAGCTGGCCGCTCACGTGAATGTTTTCAAAGACGGAGTAAAGCCGCGGCTGCGTCACCTTCACGCCATAGTCGAAACCCTCGACGTCCAGGTTTTTCACCAGCACGCCGCTGAAATTGTAAACTGTGAGGGACAGGCCGGCATGGCCGGCCTTGTCGGGGTCGAGCGAGCGGACGGTGACATTGCGGACGACTCCCGTGTTGTTGGCATAGAACTCCACGCCCGATGCCCCGGGATTGCCCGCACCCACTTCGATGGTGAAATTCTCAAAGGAGTTTTGCATCGCCACATTCGACCACTCCCCGTGCGTGAAGCTGACAACCGCCTTTCCCTCCTCAAAACCCGCCGCATGATCCTTCAGGCGGATGATCGTTCCCTGCTGGCTCTGTCCCTGAAAATGCATGGAGCGGTTGATCTCAGTGAATTTGATTTTCAAATCAGTGTAGCTGTAGGTCAGCGTGTCGCTGACGAGATAAGTGCCGTTGGGGAAATAGAGGATTTTGGCCGGCGGCTGCTGCGCGGGGAACACGCCTTTGCAGCGCTCGATGCCGATCAAAGCCTTCGGATTCGCCTTCAGGATGCGCTGCCGTTCTTCGAAGCTTAATGTCGTCGCCGTGTAGACGCCCCGCTTTTCGTCGTGATACTCCGCCTGTTTTGGCACCCCCTGCACAAGCGGCAAAGCTTCCCGCATGAGCCGGTGATCTTCGCGCATCATATCGTCAATCGCCTGGATCAGAACTGCCGTGCAGTCTTTCTTGCCGGTGGGATCTGCGAAATACGGTGCTTTCGTCACATCAATAATCCCTTTCACTTCCGGCGGATAGACGAACTCCTCTGTCCTGGTGTTGACGGCGGAGTCGGCGGCCGCGGTGGCGTGGGTTACTGCCAAAGGAGACAACAACAGGAGAGTTATCAATGAGGTGATGCGATTCATGTATGTCGGCTCAGTAAATGGTCAGCAATGTTTCCTTTCACGGTTTGACGGCAATTTCCGATTCCCTGTTCAATGTCACGGGCCCGAGCAGTCCGGAATCCAATAGCGGCTCGTTTTCACGGTAATATCTCGTGAGAATAAATGTCGAACGCCCGGCCGGACTTTTGCCGCCTGCCTTGACCCAGTCTGGAATGGATGTTACCGGGACGATCCGGTTGGCTGCCTTCCCCTCCGCGTATTTGAGGCCGGGGTCGGGATGGAGTTTTTCGTCGCCGACGAGGCGGTTCTTCCAGGTGTTGGTGACACACACTTCGAGGGTGTTGGTGCCGGGTTTGAGGGCATCGGCGATGTCCGCCCGGAACGGAGGCTTCCAGAGCGTGCCGAGGTCTTTGCCGTTCACGCGCACCTGTGCGATGTTTTTCACATCCCCGAGATCAAGCCAGAGGCGGGAGGAATTTTCGGGAGGACCATCGAGATTGAACGTCGTTTTGTAGGTGGCGGTGCCGGAAAAATATTTAATCCCGGGGTCCTCCGACTGCGTCCACGAGATGAGCTTTGGAAATTCGGCGGTGGCGGGCGCACCCTTGTCCGGCGGGAATGACAGGCTCCACGGTCCGGTGATCGCGATCGGTTTCGCGGGCGTCGCGACGGTGAATTTGACCGTTTTGTCCGCAGCGGTGCGGGCGGTGTAGGCGCCGGGTTCTCCCATGAGGAGACGGAACATCTTCCCATCGCGAAGCAATTGTATGGGCTTTTGTGCCCCCTCGCGGCTCACCGAGGTCATTGCATCGGGATTCGCAGGTTCACGGAACACCACGAAGACCGAACCCGCCGGATCGAAATGCATCGCGACTTCCGTGACGCCGGAAAGCTGCCGGTAGACCGCCGGCTTCGTGATCGCGCCGGTTGACGGGTCCCAGAATTCCGGGGCCTTTCCGGTGACGCGGAACCGGACCATGGCATCCGTGGCGGTTTCGCGGTCGGCATTGGCGACGAAATAGAGGTCAGCCCCTCCGGTTGTCCTGTGAGAATAGCGCAGGTGGGTTCCCTCGGGTGCAGTGTAGTCGAAGTCCGGCGGAGCCATCGCGTTCAGGATCTCCGAAAGTTGCTTCCCGAAAATCACGCGCCCCTTACCGACCCGGTTTTCTGTGACCTTGTCACCGTCAATCGCCCCCCAGAGCCGGTCCGCGATGGAACGGAGCTTTTCGTCGCTTTCCTTCCAGTCCGCGAGGCCCGGAGTGCGCAGCGGCTTGGGACCGACAGCGGTGGCTCCGGCCTGCACGAGTCGCTCCACAGCCTGAATCGCAGGCAGGGTCATGTGCTTGCGGTCCGGCAGCAGAAGCACACGATATCGCGGGCCGTGCGGGAGGATGAGGTCGCCATTCTCCGCAACGGTGAGCTTCTCGAGGATTTCCAGATTGCAGCCGTCGAACTCGTAGCCCGCGGGC
>QYQL01000180.1 GCA_007280915.1 Verrucomicrobiaceae bacterium
GACGGCGATGGTCCTGACCCTTCAACCGCTGGCCGTTCTGCCGATGGCGTGGGTGATTTTTCACAATACCCCCGGCGGATGGAAGCTTGTCGGAGGCATTGTCATTCTTGTCGGGGGCCTCTGGCTGGTATCCCTGCACCGTCCGCCGCACAGCACTGTTCATCCCGAGAAAAGCGGGGCAGAGGAAGACGCAAGCGTGCCAAAAGCAAAAAATGAACCAGCCGAAAACGACTGAATACTCCGGTTTGAATTGGGTTCTCAGCCGGATTACTCCAAAAATGCGGGTGCAACTCACCGGATTTGCCCTGGCCTTTGTCAGTATGGTGTTGATGTCCTGTAATTACATCACGGCCAAGATCGCAATGCAGGGATTCAATCCCAAGGCATTTGCCGCCCTCTGGTATGCGGCGGCAACAATCTTAAGCCTAGTGCTCACATTTGCAATGGGTCAGACGAAGCAGCTCAAGATAGGAGGCAAAGAGTTGCGATTGATGCTCTGGCTGGGCCTTGCTCTGACTTTGGTCGCTCTCCTCGGCTGGGCCGGACTTTCCAAGATGGACCCGACATTCAACGCCTTCCTCAGTCGTCTGACTCCCATGATGACCATTCTGCTGGGAGTGGTTCTGCTTGGAGAGCATGTCCGTCCGCTGGAATGGCTGGCGGTGGCGGTGATGGTGGGTGGCGGGGTGCTTAGCACGATGGGAGGAACTTGGAAGGCGGAATGGTGGGCCATCCTCCTCACGCTGGCAGGCTGCTTCTTCGCCGCGCTGCAATTCACCCTGGGCAAGTTCGGTGGCGACAAGAGCATTCCTCCTTTGGTGATGAATGTCTATCGCACCGCCGTGGCAGCAGTCGTGATCACAATACTGACGCTGGCACTCGGTGAGTTTGATCTGACGCAGGCCCAACCGCACCATTGGGCTGCACTTTTGATCGGAGCATTGCTTGGTCCGTGCCTGAGTGTGACGCTGACCTTTGCATCCTATCGTTACTGGGACATGACACGCTCGGCGATGGTCTTCACCCTTCAACCGCTGGCTGTGCTGCCGATGGCGTGGGTGGTTTTTCACAATACCCCCGGCGGATGGAAGCTTGTCGGAGGCATTGTCATTCTTGTCGGGGGGCTCTGGCTGGTATCCCTGCACCGCCCGCCCCGTGATAAAGCCGCGAACTAGGAATCAATATGACCTCCCCAGACAAAGCATTTCCGCAGAAAAAAGCGGGAGCCCATTATCTCTACCTGATTACGCTGGTGGCGGCGGTGGGTGGATTTCTCTTCGGGTATGACCTTTCGTTGATTTCAGGTGCGATCATATTCCTGAAGGCGGAATGGGGTCTTTCCCCGTTCTGGGTTGGGGCGGTCGCGGGCAGCGCGGTTTTGGGTTGTCCGTTTGGACCGCTGGCCGGGGCCTGGCTGGCGGATGCTTTCGGGCGCAACAAAGCGCTGATTTTTGCGGCGGCCTTGTTCATCGCTTCGGCCGTCGGCTCCGCCCTTGCGCACGGCGTCTGGGATTTCAGCTTCTGGCGGTTCGTGGGCGGGATCGGTGTCGGACTGGCCTCGACGATTTCGCCGATGTATATCGCCGAGGTGGCTCCGGCCCGGCTGCGGGGGCGTCTGGTGGTGATCAACCAACTGGCTGTGGTCATCGGACTGTCACTCTCGGTTTATGTGACCTATCTGTTTTCTTTCGGGGGTCACTGGCGCTGGATGTTCGCCACGATGTCGGTTCCGGCGGCGGCTTTCCTGATCGGCCTGTTCTTTCTGCCACGCAGCCCGCGCTGGCTGGCCGCCCGTGGGAAATATCCGGAAGCCCTTGGCGTGCTCACCGTCATCAACGGCCATGAACAGGCGGCCGCCGAGCTGGAGGAAATCCGTGCGGAACTTGGCGAGGAGACCGGTGGTTTCCGCGAACTGCTCGTGCCAGGAGTGCGCCTTGCCGTGCTCATCGGCATCGCGATCATGGTCTTTTCGCAGATCAACGGCGTGAACATGATCTTGATTTATGCGCCGACCCTCTTCATGGAGGCGGGTATTACCAATGCGCCCGACGCCATTCTCAACAGCGTTTATCTCATGAGCTGGATCACGCTATGCACGGTCATTGCATTCTGGCTCATCGCTAAATATGGACGTCGACCGATTTTGATTTTCGGCACGATGGCCATGGCGGCCGGTCATGTTTTGATGTTCCTGCGCTTTGTGTATTCGCTGCCGCCGCTGGTGACATTGGCGGGTATGTTCCTCGCCGCCGGGGCGTTCACGCTCACGCTCGCGCCGTTGAGTTGGGTGATTCTTTCCGAGATTTTCCCGAACCGGATCCGCAACAAGGCCATGTCGCTGGCCACGCTGCTGATGTTCGCGGCGTCCTATGTCACCACGAACCTGTTTCCCATGGTGCTCGACCAGTTCAAGAGCGCGTTCGGCCATCCCGGGGGCACTTTCCTGATCTTTGCCGGTATCTGTCTCGCCTGCTCAGCGTTCGTGTGGTGGATGTTGCCGGAAACGAAGGATAAAACGCTGGAGGAAATCGGCCGCCACTGGCTGCGTTTGGAAAAGAAATAGTTTTGCCCTGAACCTATGAAGACACAAACCGCAATATTTTTCGCTACAATCGCGGCGGTTATGGCCACCTTAACCGCCACCGTCGCAGATGCCGCCGCCGGGGCGGCTGAGTTGCGGCAGGTGGAAGTCAGGCTGCCTGACAACCCCAGCGCGGTGGTCGAGCGGATATATTCCGTCTTCAGCCGCGTGATTCAGGAACGCACCGGCATCGAACCATCGCGCAGCAAGGACGGGAAAATTGTCTTCGGTGTGCGCGCCGGGCTGGGGGAGGAGGGATATGAAATCGCGGACGGTAAAAACGGCGAAATCCTGATCACGGGCAACGACGAGCGCGGACTGCTCTATGGCATCGGCGCGTTTCTGCGGGCGTCGCGATATGAGCCAGGCTGTTTTCTGCCCGGCTCTTGGCGTGGAAAGAGCGCTCCGGCGAGTCCGCTGCGCATTGCCTATCTGGCTTCGCATACCGGCAACTGGTATGAGAACGCCCCGACCGAGGCCGTCCAGCGTTACATCGAGGAACTTGGCCTGTGGGGTTACAACGGCGTCATGGTTTGTTCCGCGACCGAACAGTTCGACAGCATTTCCGATCCCAAGGCCCAGCAGCTGATCGTTCACGCGCGTTCGATTCTTGAGGCGGCCAAACGCATCGGGCTGAAGACCGCCCTGGTCCACTGCGCCAACAACACCTACAAGTCCGCGCCGAAGGAATTTGCCGCCGTGGAGACCACCAAGCAGATCACGGCGCTCGGAAACCATATCTGTCCCTCCAAGCCCGCCGCACGGGAGCGGCTCATGCGGGAGTGGACGGAAGTCCTGGAGACGTTCCGGCCGGTGGGGCTGGATTACGTGTGCTTCTGGCCCTTTGACAACGGCGGATGCAACTGTGAAGCCTGCCTCCCGTGGGGCAGCAACGGTTACATTTCCCTCAGCAAGGACATGGCCGCCAAGTTTCGCGAGTTTTTTCCGCGGGGTGAGGTCATTTTGTCGGCGTGGCGGTTTCTGGCCGGGGAGTGGCACGACCTGTATGATGTGCTGGGGAAAGATCCCGGCTGGGCGCAATACATGCTCGCCAACAGTTGCCGCGGATTCCCGGACGATGTGGCCAAGTCAGACAAGGAAACCATGGAACGGGGATCTCCAGGAAATCTGACACTGATGGTGTTTCCGGAAATCAGCATGCTAGGTATGTATCCGTGGGGCGGGCGCGGTGCCACGTATCGCGTGGCCGAGTGGAAACGGGAAATCGAGCAGGCGCGCCAACTGGGTGCCAAGAGCATCATGCCCTACTCCGAAGGGATTTACGAGGATGCCGCCAAGGCCCTCTGGGTGCAGGCCTTCTGGGATCCCAAGCGCAGCGTGGAGGAAATCCTGCAAGAATACCTTCGCTACGAATACGACCCGCAGGTTCTGCCTCAAATCCTGGAGGTCATCAACCTGCTGGGCACGATGCAGGAAGTCTCTTTGAAGAGCAAAAAATTCACGCCGCTGGAAGCCGAGCGCGGAAAGAAGTGCGGCGATTTCGTGGAACAGATCGAGCCGAAGCTTCCAGCGTATGCGCGGGCTTCCTGGCGTTGGAAACTGTTCGCCAACCGCTGCCGCCTGGAATCCTGCCTGCGGCAGGGGCGCGCTTTCGAGCCCGACGGGTCATACACCGCCGAGGCCAAGAGCTGCCTCGACGAGATTTCCAGAATCTACTGCGTGGATGAGCGTACGCTGCCGTTCACCAAGCCGGCCATTCTGGACCGCAAGACAGACAACAAAAAACAGGTGGTGGACGATGAAGGCGTCGCCCCGAAAAACCCGACGAAAAAAGAGGCGGTAAAATGAATTCACCCACCGGCATCCGGAAACGGATGGCTGCGGCGCTGGCCGGTGAACCGGTGGAGTGGCCGGCCTATGCTGTTTATGACTGGTTTGTGCAGCAACAAGTTCCTCTGGCTGCATCCGCCACTGGGCTGGTATCGCGAGCCGAGGAACGTCCTCCAGCAGCGGATTCGCCAGATGGTCGCGGACGCCGGCCCAAGAAAATTTTGTCTGATGATCAGCGAAGATATCCCGCCGACGTGGCAGGAGACGGTGCCGATAGTGCTCGAGTCGTTGCGCCCATAAATCTTTACAACATGACAAAACAACCCCTTGGAATCCTCGCCGCACTCGCGACGGCGGTTGTCATATTAACTGCGCATGCGGCTGATACCGCCAAGACTTTGCCCGAACGGCATGCGGTGTTCTCGACGGTTCCGCTCTCGACGATCAAGCCTCAGGGTTGGATGCGCAAGTGGTTGGAGACGCAATACGCCGGGCTCACGGGTCATGTGGAGGATCTCAAGGGACGCAGCTTCGAAGAGGTGGTCTGGGGCAACGAGAGACTCTTCACCTACGAGGACAAAAATCTGCGGTTCGGTGTGCAGGCGCAGTTCCATGAGGCATGGATGTGGTTTGCCCTTCTGTATGGCGATCCGGCATTTCTCGCCAAAGTGCGGGAGCGCTACGACTGGACGCTGAATCATCCCGATCAGGACGGGTTGCTCGGCCCACGTCTGATCAAGCGGCCCAATCCGATGTCGGTCTTTCTCCGCGGAGCGCTGCCGTATTTCAAGGAGACACGCGATCCGAAGATGCTGGAGAGCATCACTGCCCACTTTCTCGCCAGCAAATCGCGGGCCGGTGACAAACCGTGGACGCTTGCGGACAACTCGTTTTGGGGCATAGAAACGCTTTGCTGGCTGTATCTCCAGACGGGCGACCGACGGATGCTCGATCTGGCGTTGGAATGTGCAGACGCGCAGCTGGTGAGTGAATTGGTTGACAAGTTGAACCGGGAGCCGCTCCTGGATCACATCCGTAGCTACAAAAACAAAACGATTGGTGCGCACGGGGTCAAAACCTCCCAGATGATCATGGTGATGGTTGCGCTCTACCAGGCTACCGGTGACCCAAAATACCTGACGGCGGCGGAAAACGCCTACAAAGTCATTGACCAAAGCAGCATGTTGGTGGACGGCAGTCCCAGCGCGCGGGAGCACATCGCCGGCAACAGCTCCGGGGAAATGCATGAAGCCTGCACGATCAATTATTCGTCCGGGACATTCAGCTATCTCTTGCAGACCACGGGGGATGCGAAGTGGGCGGACCGGATCGAGCGGGTCTGCCTCAATGCCGGTCTGGGTGCGGTGACCAAGGACTTCAAGCAAGTGCAGTATTTTTCCAGCCCCAACCAGGTCGTCGCCCAGCACACGACAAGAATCGGCGGCTTTACCGGGCTCTATCTTGCTTTCGACAGCGGTCGGTTCAACTGGTGTTGCGCTGGCACGGTCAATCGGATCATCCCGAGCTACATCGGCACCATGTGGCTGAAGGGACCTGCCGATGCCGTGGTTGCGGCGCTTTACGGACCAAGCACCATCACGGTATCGGCCGGCAAGGAGACGCTCACCATTGTCGAGAAGACCGACTTTCCGTTTTCAGAAGATATCACGTTCGAGGTGCAGACTGCGAAAAAGGTGAATTTCCCATTCTGGCTGAGGATCCCCGGATGGTGCGAGGGAGCTGAGATCCGGATCAATGGTGAGAAGCAGGATATCGAGACCAACCCGGCGACATTCGTGAAGCTGGAGCGCGAGTTCCGGTCCGGCGACAAGATTTCGCTGCACCTGCCGATGAAAGTAAAGGCCACGCATTGGCCGGACAACGGGATCGCACTGGAGCGCGGGCCTCTGGTGTATTCGCTGCGGGTGGAGGCCGAAAAGCGTCAGATGGACCCCATGGTTTTTTCCGTTTCGGAAAAGGACAAACGTCCGTCGAAGACGATGTCGATGGCGGAGTCGCCGCTGGGCAAAGAGTTCCCCCAGTTGGAACTGCTCCCGAAGAGCCCATGGAACTACGCGCTGGATGTGGATCCGGCTAGGGTGGCGGAGGAAGTGCAGGTCGTGCAGGGGAAGATGACTGACACCCCGTGGTCGGATGAAGGCCCCGCGCCGGTGGAACTCAAAGTCCCCGCCCGCCGGGTCGAAAACTGGAACCTGATCACCGAATCAATCAAGGGCCGCGTGCAGCTTGATCCCGGGCAGGCGCTCACTCCCGACCTGCCCGATCCCGCGACGATGAAGCTGGGCGCAGCGGAAACGATCACGCTTGTGCCCTTGGGGGCGACCTGTCTGCGGTTGACGGTATTTCCGAAGGCTCCAAAATAGAGAAAGGAATGTTCATGGCGGCGGACATCTCGTACCATGGCAATCCCTTCAGAAGCACAGATGAAAACCATACTCTGCGGATTGCTTGTCATGGCGGTCGCAGCCCATGCGGCCCCTGCCTTGCAGGCGAGTGAATCGGAGCGCCAGCGCGAGGAACACACCCGGCTCTTTTTTGAAAAGGAGCTGAAGAACACGACCCCGATCTATCGCGGGTGGGCGCGCCTGTATCTGAACAAGGACTTGAAGGAAGCCAACGCCGACATCCGCGCTGCCTACGCCGACATCCTCAAGGAAACCGGCAAGGGGGCAGCGGAAATGACCCCGGAGATCGCCGGCGACGATGACGTCAAATGGCAGATGCGCAACTGGGTCCGGATCTATTTTGAATTCGGTCCGGGCAAAGGTCCGCGGAACGGACGCCTCGAGCCGGAAACCCTCCGGCTCATCGAGAACCTGTTCTGGAACTACGCCTGCAATAGAAGTCATTGGGTCCGCACCACCCGGCCGGCCACGGATATCTTCGGCACCGAGAACCACGAGATGATGCACTACGGCAACGTGCTGATGGCCCTGCAGGCGCTGAAGGAACTTCCGGACTACCGCGATCGCGCGCTGCCGGAAGACGGCCGAACCGTGCGGGAGCACCTCGATGCCTGGAACAGGTATTACAAGGAACACTTTGTGGCGCGCGCCCGATTCGGTGATCAGGCCGAGCTCTTCGCGGATTACTGGAAATACACCATGCCGGAGATCTTTAACATGCGCGATCTGGCTGAGGATCCGGTGCTGCGCCAGCGCGCCGACATGTTCCTGGATGTGCTGTGGACGGATTGGACCATCGGCCAGTTGAACGGGATGCGCGGCGGCTGCAGGACCCGGATCTATCAGGATTCGAAGGAAACAAGCGACAGCAGCGCAGACCGGACAAGTGATGATGCCTGGTTGCGCATGAGCCGCATCGTTCGTGATCAGAACGGCTGGTGGAACACCACCTATCATCCCCATCCCATTCGCGGTGAACCCAGGGTTCTGGCCATGACCGGTTATCGCCTGCCGGATCTGGTGGAGGAATTGGCGGGCGATGCGCAAGGCCGCGGCGAGTATGTCTATGTGGCCCGCCGCCTCTCGAAACAGTGCGCCATGCCCGCGGCAGCGGCCCCGATCAGGAAGCCCAACTCCCCGTGGGTTCCCTTTGATGTGACCGATACGAGAATGTTGAGTTGCGAATTCTGCACGCCGGACTATGTGATGGGCGTTCTTCTCATCGACCCGCTTCTCAAGTTGGGCAATTCCCACACGGAAAAGGATCTCGATGAGTGCTACCCGGCACTGACCTCTCAAAATCAATATTACGCCCTCCAGTTTGCTACGGGGGTTGAGGCCCGTGTCGTGCCGCAGTGCGTGGGACTGGGCAACGGCAAGACGTATCTCCAGCAGCAGGCGATCCAGCACAAAAACATCCAGATCGTGCAGCGGAACAAAAACGGGAAGCAGACCGGCCCGATGCGGATCTATTTCGCCAAGGGGATGAAAGATCGGCTCCAAGAGCGCGACGGCTGGTTTTTCCTGGAGGAGGGAAATGCCTTTCTGGCCGTGAAGGCGTTTTCGCGCGCTGACGCCTCGGCCTGTCCCACGAGCTGGGACAACGAGTTCTGGCTGCAGCCGCAAGATCCCGATGCGCCGGTGGTGTTCGTTGCCGGACGCAAACCGAAATTCCGCACGCTCGGGGAGTTCATGACCTATGTGGGCAAACTCGCCGTGCGCACCGAGGGAAATCGGTTCACGGTGGCCGGCGCGGATACCGACGGCGCGCAATGCGCTCTCACCCTCCTGACCGACCTCAGCGGCATTCCGGAAGTCAACGGAAAGCCGGTCAACTTCACCCCGGCCAAGCTCTACGACAGCCCGTATCTCGACTCGGAAT
Organism: Verrucomicrobiaceae bacterium; assembly: GCA_007280915.1. Lineage (GTDB taxonomy): Bacteria > Verrucomicrobiota > Verrucomicrobiia > Chthoniobacterales > Terrimicrobiaceae > QYQL01. Next base: position 8,681 of record QYQL01000180.1, read on the forward strand.
ACGGGTCGGGAATCGTCACGATCAAAAAAAGTGTGCGGCAGCATGTGCTGGATTTTACAAAGACGGACGGAGCCGTTAACGAATGACAGTGAGAATTTCAGCGTGTCAAACGCAGTGAAAACCAACCGTGCCATCGTAGCTTTTCTGACTCTTGCGTGCGGACATTTCGTATTCTCCGCCGGTCCTGATGGAAATGGTTCCCGGATGACCGATGGGGCGCTTGCAAAGGTCCGCGCCGAGTGCGATGCGCGCTGCGATGCGTTTTTCCGCAAGCAGGAGGGAAAGCCGCTGGTCAAGGAGCCAATTCTCAAGGATTGGAAGGGGCGCGGAGATTTTACCCGGCACTACAACCAATCCATCATCCTTTTCGCGGCGCGGACGCTTTATCTGAACGAGCAGGTCGATGAGGCGAATGCCGCCCTGGGCGAGATGTGCGAATATCACCTCGAACGCCCGCAGACGCTTCTGGAGATTCACAGCTTTCAGGATTGCCCGCGGGAGTTGGTGAAGCTGTGCCGGCTCTACGGGCCGGACGGTTCGCGGACGAAAGGGGCGATTTCGAAGGAGACCTACCAGGTAATCCTCAAGACCCTGTGGGCCTGGGCGAGCGTTAAATCCAGGATATCCGACGCCGAGGTGAAAGAGTCGCAGACATGGACAACCAGATCCTCCGAAAACCACCACGCGAACTTTTTCAGCTCCTGCTGGGCGGCTTCCATGTTCCTCTCGGGAGTGCCGGAGTATCGTGACCGCAAGTTCGAGGATGGCCACACGGCGGTCGAGCATTTCAACGCATGGACCGCCTACCTGCGCGAGTATTACCGCCAGCGCGGAAGCAAGGGAATGACGGTGGAGATCGATTCGCCGTCCTACGCCTCCGCCACGTTGTCTGCAGCCTACACGGTATATGATCTCGCCACGGATCCCGACCTGAAGCTCCGCGCGGGTGCCTACATCACGCTTTACTGGGCGCTCTGGGCCCAGCAGCAACTCGACGGAGTCAGCGGCGGAGCGAAGGCGCGCTGTTATCCCGATTCCGCCAAGCGTGGCACGGATTTCATCCGCAGGGCGGCCTGGTATGTGGTGGGGGTCGGCGACCCGGAGTTTGTGCACATGACCATGCTGCCGTTCGTGACCTCCTCATGGCGCATGCCCGATGTCGTGCGCGACATGGCGCTCGATCCCGATGGGCGCGGCACCTGCGAGGTGGTGGAGCGCCGGCCGGGGCTCATGAGTCAGGGCCGGGAAAAAGAGGATAGTTTGTGCCCGCTCAACCCGGATTTCGGCGGCATCGTGCGCTACGGCTACTGCACGCCGGATTTCATCATGGGATCGCTTTTGTTCGAGGCGCGACCGAATTCCGATTGGGCCACGATCAGTTCCCAGAACCGCTGGCATGGGGTCATCTTCCGTGGTGCGACAGATGCTCGCATCTACCCCTTCTGCGAGACAAGAAAAAGCACCTACAACCAGCACTGGGCGATTCAGCGCAAGGGAACTCTCATCTCCCAGAAGCTCAAAGACAGCAAGGATGCGGCGGGCCTCCGCGTCTGGTTCTCGAAGGAAGGATTGTCGGCTCCCGTGAAGGCGGGCGACTGGTATTTTGCGGAGTCCGATGGGGCGTGGGCCGCAGTGCGCATAGTGTCGGGCGGCACCGAATTTCTCCCGGACGCACCAGCGTCGAAAAAGAATGCGGAGCTCGCGGAAGCCGGGGAAGAAGAAGGCAGGCTGACGGGAGGAGTGGTGTTGAAATGCGATGACGATTTTTCACCGGTCATCATCGAGGTTGCGCGCAAGGCGGATTTTCCTTCTCTTGCCGCCTTTCAGAAAGCCGTCCAGGCGCTCCCACTGGCACTGGAGAACGGCACGCTTTCCCACACTGGTCTTTCCGGCGACCGATTCACATTCTTCAGCGGACAGGACCGACCACCTGAGATCAACGGACAGCCGGCCGACTACGCTCCGGCCAGGGTCTATGACAGCCCGTTCGTTCAATCGGACTGGGCCAGCGGATTGGTGACCATCCAAAAGGGCGGGCGGAAGGTCGCGCTGGATTTCAACGCTACCGAGCCGCCGCTCCATCCTGCTGTCGGCAAGCGCTTCGTGCCTGAGGATGTGGACTGGCAGCATCCCTTGTATGAATCCGGATTCGAGAGCCCGGGCGCGCTCAAGGATTGGAAGCTTGAGGGAGGCAAGCGCATTGCGGTCGAGAACGGAAAGCTGGTTCTCGAGAGCGAAGGGGATCTGAATACGGCGGAGAGCAACCATTTGGTGTGCTGGCTCACGAAGGAAATGCCGGGCGACTTTCTGCTCGAATTCAAGGTGCGCCCTCAGAATCGCAAGCAGGGGCTCAATATTGTCTTTTTCAACGCGCGCGGCGTTCATGGCGAAAGCATCTTCGACCCAGCACTCAAGCCGCGTAACGGGCGCTTTTCCCAATACCACAGCGGAGACCTGAACAACTACCACATCTCCTACTGGGCGGCGGAGCGGGGCACGGTCAACGTGCGCAAGAACGCCGGCTTCCAGCATGTCGCCACCGGATGTGACCTCATCTCCCCCGCGCCTGCGGAAGCCTTCCAGACCGTCCGACTCTACAAGCGCGGCGGCACGATCCGGCTCATGGTGGATGACGTTGTCTCCGTCGCCTTTGACGACGATGGCAAAACGTTTGGTCCCGTCTGGTCGAACCCGGGCTGGATCGGTCTCCGTCAGATGGCACACACCGTCCGCTGTGAATACGACGACATCAAGGTCTTCCCGCTCAAATCATGATTGGCCGATTATGAGGCGCGGGGAGCTTTTCAAGCAGACGAAGGCGGAAGCAACTACCTGACCGGCAGTTCTGCAGATTGGATAAACTGCGGGGTTTTCTTGAAATCCTCGCCGACGAACGCGGCGAACCGGACGGATTTTCCAGACTGCGCGGCGGGCACCGCAAGCACGGCTTCGACTTCGCCAGCGCCACTGGCCTTCAGAATCGTTCGGTCCAGCCGGACTTTGTCTTTGCCGGTATTCATCGTCACCGTGATGGACTGCTCGCCATCGGCTTCTGCGAAATGATGCCGGATCCGCACCGTGACCGGCTCTGTGGCCACGATGGCTTCGGGCGGAACAAACTCGATCAGTGGCCTGCCCGCCGCGGGTGCTGCGGGGTTTTTCCTTTCTGCTGCTCCGGTTTTCCGGGTCTGCGCGTCTGATGGCCCGTCATATTCGTCGATCAGTTTTTGTTTTGCGGCGGTAAGAATATCCGGCTTATCCCGGTGGGCGAACGCTTCGGCGAGCGGGTCGCCGGTCCGTTGCATGAGGTCTAGCAATTCCGTGCGCAGCTTTGCGATCTCCTGCTGATGTTCGGGATCGCCGATGAGGTTCCTCCGTTCGCACGGGTCGCCGGTGAGATCGTAGAACTCCTCCGGCACCCGGTGGAGGTAGAAATCGCAGCGCTCCTTGATCACGGGATCTGTCTCCCCGGCCTTTAGCATGGCTTTCCACGTGAGCCCGCTCATGTTTTCGGCCTTGTATTCCTTCTTGCCGTCGCTCCACGCGTTCCAGATGTAGGAGCGATCCTTCGTGCGGATGCAGCGCATCAGCAGCCAATCCCGGCCCGACGACTGGTTGTAGAAGGTAAAGACGTGGTCCCAGCCGGGCATCTTTTCACCGCGAAGGGCTGGAAGAAACGACCGGCCGTCGATGCCGGGGATCGGCGGGAGTTTTGCGGCATCGAGCAGGGTGGGGGTGAAGTCAATCGTGGAGACAATGTGGTCGCGGTCCACACCTCCGGGCTTGATGACACCGGGCCAGCGCAGGATGAGCGCCCCGCGGGAGCTGTTCTCATAATCGTTGGATTTGGCGAACGGGAACGACATCCCGTGATCGCCACCGTAGAACATAACGATCGTATTTTTCTCAAGCCCCTCCTCCTTGATGACTTTCAGCACCGCGCCGATGCAGTCGTCGAGGCGGCGGACATTCGTGTAGTAGCACGCGAGTTCCTTGCGGATGTCCGGAAGATTTTCCAGAAAACCTGGGACATCGGTCACCTCGTCGGGCGTGACGCGGCGGCTCGGAGGATCTCCGTGGGCGAGGTCGTCAGGACCGCTGGCTCCGATGAACGGACGGTGCGGGTCGGTGCAGTTGACGTGATGGAAGAACGGCTTTTTCTGCTCCCGCGCCATGTCCAGGAATCTTTTGGTCGCTTCCGCCAACCCTGCCGGACTGCGGCTGATCTGCGTTTCAGCAACATCCACACAGAAACTCTCCGCCGGCTGATAATGAGGGTTTTTTCCGAACATCGAAATGAGGTAGCCCGCGTCGTGGAGCTGCTGGTTGAGGGTCCTCACTTCCGGTTTCAGCGGGAAAAACCCCATCGCTCCGCTGCGGTGTGGGTAAAGACCGGAGTGCATGATCTCACGAACCGGCTGGCATACCGCCACCGTCGAGTAGGCGTATTGGAAGCGCATCCCTTCCCCCGCGAGGCGGTCCAGATTCGGGGTGAGGTCTTTGATCGGGCATCCGTAACAGCCGACCGAATCATGGTTCAGGTCGTCGGCGGTGAAGAAGACGATGTTGGGTTGTTCGGTGGCGAAGGCACCCGAGCAGAGCAAAATGCCGGCGAGGAGGGCGAGCGGGCGAAGGATTCTGAGCCGTGTCATGGGGTGCTTCTCTGGGGGACTATCATTCTGCCGTTCCGGTCATGACCGGATGCTGAGTGGGCAAGTTAGAACTTTCCAGTCGCGTTTGGCAATGGCTGGAAAAAATCTGTGGCTGAGCCTATCGTTTTAGTGTTCTGCAATGATCAGGCTCCCTTGGCATCCACTTCGCCAAAAAACAAATGGATTTTGTCAAATTTCAGGGCGACCCGGCCTCGATACCGTGATAGCCTGTATGGGCATTCCCCTTCCTGACATGTTCGAAGCAACGGTCCCCTGAGGCTCCGGTAAAACATCCTATATCCCTACCTGATCAACAACGACGGTCGGCATCGTCTGCGCTTGGAGAGGTAGAACCACGACAAGATCCCCAACTGCTGAAAATACGAACAAAGCCTGAAGCATGAAACCCCTTCGAATCCTGACCGCGCTTGCTGTGATGGGCGTCGTTGCGCTGAACGCCACGGACACCCTGGCCAAACCCGAACCACGATTCAAGCTGCTGCCGTTCGGTGCCATCCGGCCGGCTGGCTGGATCAAGGCGCAGATGGACCAGGATGCCCGCGCCGGCATTCTGGCATATTTTCACCGCTGCTGGATGGTTCAGAACAAGGCCTACGAGCTGCGCGGGCACAATCCGGCCAAGAAGGACAAGCAGTCGGAATTCTGGGATGGCGCGGCGGAGGGGTATTGGGGGCTGTCCCTGATTTCCAACGCGATTCTGGCGGACGACCCGGCATTGAAAAAGCGGGCTGATGAATTTGTGGCGGGGATTTTGAAATCGCAGGATCCGGACGGCTACATTGGCATCCATGACGCCCAGAAGCGCTACACGCCGGGAATGATCGATCGCGTCGGGCATATCGGTTTCATGCTCCAGGGCCTGCTGGATTACGCGCAGGCGTATGGACGGAAGGATGTGTTGGATGCGGTCGAGCGGGCGGTGCAGTGCGACATGAAACATTTCAACCGCTCAACACCGGATCTACATGCAGCCGGCTTCATGGTGATGAGCTATCTCCAGTTTTTGAGCGAGCTGGCCCAGGTGACGGGAAAGAAGGAATATTCCGATTACGCGACGTTCCTCATCGGGAGCTACAATACATCCGGCGAGCTCGACAACCCGATCTACAGCGACTGCAAGCTTCCGCACCTGCTGGATGCGAAACGTCCGTTTTTCAGCCACGCCTGCAATACGACCGGGACCCTTTCGCTGCCGTGGATCGCGTATTATGCGACCGGCGACCCGCAATTCAAAGTGGCCGGTGAAAACGCTTTCGCAAAATTCGACCGGCAGATGAGCGTGAGCGGGTCCCTGCCGGGGGACGAGGACAATCAGGGCCGCGATCCGTCGCCGGAAATCGGCATCGAGTTTTGCTCGACGAGCTACCTTGTCGAGAATGCGTTGATCGTCGGCGAAAAGACCGGCGGAACCCGCTACTTCGACGATGTCGAGCGGGCGGTCTTCAACGCGGGTATGGGCGCAAGACTGCCCGATGGCACGGCCCATGCGTATCTCAAGCGCGACAGCGAATTCAGCCTCGATGGGCCCGGCGTCTTTCACCGCGAGCAATACAGTCCGGCTCACGAACCGTTCTGCTGCACCCTCCGGATGATGAGCATGATGCCGACTTATGTGAGCCGCATGTTCATGAAGACAGTAGATGGGAAATCCCTTGCCGCCGTAGGCTTCGGTCCGGCAACCGTCGAGACGGAGATGTCCGGCACCAAGGTGCACGTCGAGGAAAAGACGATGTATCCTTTCGACAGGAAAATCGAATTCCATATGCATCCGGATAAGCCGGTGGAGTTCGACTTTCTGGTCCGCGTGCCGGAGTGGTCGCCCTCGGTGCAAGTCCAGTGCGAGGGGGCAACGATTACCCGCGACGGGGAATACTATGTGGTAAAAAAACAATTGTCCGCTGGTGACGTGGTGAACGTGACGTTTGAGACCCCCGTTGAAGCCATCCGCTGGGTGAACAACGAGTATGTGCTGAAGTCAGGTCCGCTCGTCTTCGCGGCCGACCTCGGAACGATCCCGACGAAATACGACAAGTTTCCATCCGGTCACACGACCCAGGAAATGTCTGATGGCAAATTGCCGATCTACGGATTCGCTCCGAAGGATCCAGACAAGTGGACCCATTGCGGATTGGATGGCCTGTCGAAAGAACCCGCCTTCGGCTTCAAGTGCACCCCGGTGCAAACGGCGAACCCGGATCAGCCCTGGGCGAAGCCGCCGGTAGTCCTCCAGGGGCAGTTCAACCGCATGCGTGGCAAAACCAAGGTGGATCTTGTTCCGATGGGTTGCACCGTCCTGCGCCGGGTGACCTTCCCCGTGGGCTACGTGCAATCGACCAAGAAGAAGGGCACGATGGTGGACGACAAGACTTCGGAGTAGTATAAGCCTTGGAACCGCGGATGAGCGCAGATTTTCACAGATTATTAAGAAAACAGGTTATATTCACCACTCAAGTGAAGGCTGCGTAAAGTCCCTCTCTGTTTATGTCCTTCAATCTGTGTGAATCTTGTTAATCTGCGGTTAAACCTTCTGCTGTATTTATGAAAAAATTCCTCCCCGCAATCCTCTGTGGCCTGACCTCTCTCTGTGGCTGTTTGCAAGCAGCCGAATCGGCCCCCAAGACCCCGCCCAACATCCTTTTTCTCATGGCCGATGACTGGGGTTGGCCGCACTCGCCCCTTTATGGCGACAAGGTTGTGAAGACGCCCGCGCTGGACCAGATCGCTCGGGATGGTGTGCTTTTCAATCATGCGTATTGCAGCGCCTCCTCGTGTGCGCCATCGAGGGCGGCGGTGTTCACCGGGCAGGATTTCTGGCGGCTGGAAGAGGGCGCGAACCTGCTCGGCACGCTCCCGGCGAAGTTCCCCACTTATCCCGAACTGCTCAAAAACGCCGGCTATGTGATCGGTTCGGTCGGAAAAGGTTACTCGCCGGCCAATGTCGAAGCCGGCGGGCGGACGGAAAATCCCTCCGGCCCGCAAATCTCTGTCTCAACGAACAAGGATGGATTCGAAAAATTTCTCAAGAATCTGCCCGCCGACAAGCCGTTCTGCTTTTGGTTTGGCAGCAGGGATCCTCACCGGGTTTACAAGAAGGGCACCGGCGTTGCGGCAGGCATCGACCCTGCAAAAGTCGAGGTGCCGGGTTTTCTGCCGGATGTTCCCGAGGTTCGGAGCGATTTTTGCGACTACTATCTGATGGTGCAGAAGTTCAACGACGATTCCATGAAGATCATCGATGCGCTGAAAGCATCCGGTCGCTACGACAACACGCTGATCATCATCACCGGCGACAACGGCGCGCCTTTCCCGCGCAGCAAGACCCAGTGCTACGAGTGGAGCATGCACCAGCCGCTCGCCATCAGTTGGAAGGACCGGATCCCCGGTGGGCGCACGGTTGAGGATTATGTCACGTTCACGGATTTCGCACCCACGATCCTTCAGGCTGCCGGACTCTCTGTGCCATCAGACATGACCGGGAAAAGCCTTCTCCCGCTGTTGGTTTCCGGAAAATCCGGACAGGTTGAGCAGGAGCGCGACGCGGTTTTTGTCGGGAGGGAGCGCCATACGGGGAGCTATCCGATGCGCTCCATCCGCACGAAGGAGTTTTCCTACATCCAAAACCTCGCAACGGACCGCGACCCGAACCAATACGGCCGCGGAGGTCCGTCGATGGAATATATTATCGCGCACAAGGACGACAGCCCGGAGATGCAGCGGTTCTATGCCCTGTCGTTCGGTCCACGCCCCGCCGAAGAACTCTACGATCTTCAAAAAGATCCCGACGAACTCACCAATCTGGCGGCTGATCCGAAATTTGCAGACACAAAAAAGAAGTTGGCCGACCGGCTCACGGCGTATCTCACGAAAACCAAAGATCCGCGCGCGCTCGGCAACGGAGAGTTCTTTGACAATTGCAGGACATGGGACGGGAAAGGCAAGGAACTGCCCGTGGTTTCCCAGGAAAAGCCCGGAACGGGCGGTGAATGAGAGGATGAATTCTCCCGGGGCTTTTCTCTGAATCGACGGCCCCGGTCTCCCATGAATTCTCCCCTGGCTATTCTCTGCGTCTTCGTTGCTCTTTGCAGCGAATTGTGTGCGGCCGGACCTTCTGCTGCGAAGCCTAACATCATCCTTATTCTCGCCGACGACATTTCCGCCCGCGACCTTTCCTGTTACGGCGGCCCGGTTCAGATGCCGGTGCTCGACCGGTTGGCTAAACAGGGCGTCCAGTTCAACAACGCGTGGTCAGCGCCGCTCTGCGGTCCGACTCGCGCCATCCTGCATACGGGAAAATATCCACATCATCAGGGTTACTACGAAAATGCCGTGGCTCCGTCCGTCGCGTTCTATGATGATCCCCGGCATCTGCCGCTGTTGCGAATGGCGAAGTCGGCAGGCTATGCCGCCGGCATGTTTGGCAAGATGCACTTCGGAAATGATGCGGGGAAATACGGCGCGGATGTGCACTGCGTTTACCGCTATTGGAAGGGCTACGACGGCCCAAGCCATTCCCCGGATGGCGCTCGTGAAGGCATGTATGGCGTGTCGTGGTATTGGCACCCGGGGCTGATTCTCAACGGCGTCGGCATCCCCACCACGGAGGAGGACTTCGGCCCGGACATTGAACTCAAACAGTTGCTCACGTTTGTTGAAGCCAACAAAAATCATCCGTTCGTCGCCTACTGGCCCTGCAACCTACCGCACATGGAAAGGAATCCCGCGACCGGAAAGTTTTCCTATACCACTGTGCCGGAATTGGACGCCAACGGGGAAAACACTGGGCGCAAAGTCGCCGGTTCGCTGCGGTCCAACCTGGCTTATTTCGATTTCCTGATCGGCCGGCTTCAGACGCAGCTGCAGCAACTTGGTCTTGCGGAAAACACGGTGATCTTCTTTGCGGGTGACAATGGAACGGCCGATGGCGATAAAGGCAGTTATGAGCGCGACTATGCCATCCGCGTGCCATTTGTAGTTTCAGGTGGCCCGGTGAAGCAGCGTGGGGAGAGTGACGTGCTCGTGGATTTCACCGATATCTGGCCGACCGTCGCCGATCTTGTGGGCTACAAGGGAACCTTGAACACAGACGGCCACAGCTTTACTCCCTACCTGCTCGGCGAGCCATTCACCCCGCGCTCGACGATTCAAATGGCGATGAACAACGCACGGTGGATTCGTGACCGGGACTGGCTGCTCGACGGATGTGGTCATTTTTTCGATCTGCGTGGAGCAACGAAGCAGGCCGATTACAAGGATGTTTCCGAATCCCACGACCCCGAGGTCGTGGAAGCCCGCAAGCGCTTCGATCAGTTGCTCAAGGAGATCCCCATTCCCGACGAAAACGATCCGCTTACCCGCAAAGCCTGGCAGAAATTTCGCAAATCCGGGGACAAGGGCAAGCCGGTGAACGTCTTCGTCCCTGATTACCTGAAATGAGCAAAGGAACGACAGTGAAACAAAGGAAATGGCCGATGTTCATACTGGGCATATGTCTGACTCTGGCCGCGCTGCATGCTGCCGAACCGGCCAAGCCCAACATCATCTATATCATGGCCGATGATTTGGGTTACAACGACCTCTCCTGTCAGGGCGCGACCAAGGTCACCACTCCCGGCATTGACCGGCTCGCCAAGGAAGGCGTTCGGTTCACCGATGCGCATACTCCCGACGGCAAACTCAAGCCCGGCGCGCCGCCCGGCCAACTCTACGATCTTGCAGCCGATCCCGGAGAAACGACGAACCTCTATTCCGACCACCCGGAGATTGTCGCGCGTTTGAGCCAGTTGTATGGCGGTTTGGTGAAGAAAAACCGAAGCCGACCTTGATTGAAAAATCTATGACCCGCATGGATCGTCCTCTAACAGCCGGATTGCTTGCGTTGTTTCTCGGAGGCTTGATTTTTGCCGCTGAAGCGGAGGGTGAAAAAGCGCCGAGCGTATCTGTCGGCGAGCCGCGACGCTCCTTCACGGGTCCCGACGTGCCCTCACTTATTCCGCTCGTGGGAGACTTCGTCAACGAGGGCGTTCGGACACCCGACAACCGCACGGATATTCCGCGCTTGCTCAGAGTGCTTCAAGAGATCCAGGCAAAGGACTACATGCATATGGTCTGGAATGCGAAGCGGGGGTATCCATCCGCTTGGGAGGATTTCCTTGCCATGGCACCAGAATTCCAGAAGGCGCAGATCGGGCTCTGGCTTTATCTGGTGCCGCCCTCCAGAAACGATGTTCCCGAGCCCTTCGGAGCTGATTACGTCCGCTGGGCTGTCGAGTGTGCAAAAGTGGCCAAACAGTATCCCATTGTGAAGGGCATCTGCATTGATGATTTCAACGGAGCCGTCAAAAAGTTCACCCCCGCCTATTGCAAGCAGATGATGGCTGAGGCTCACAAGATCGCCCCGCAGTTGTCATTTCTGGTTGTGTGCTATTTCGGCTATGAAAAAGCCATCACCGAGCATGTCGAAACCGGAGCCATCGACGGCGTGATCTTCCCTTATTTCTACCCTCAGAACAACCTGTCTGATACCACAAAACTTCGC
>QYQL01000062.1 GCA_007280915.1 Verrucomicrobiaceae bacterium
AACATGAACCCGGAGAGCAGGAGCGATGGCAGGAAAAAGAAAAACGACATCTGCATCGCTTGGAGCTGGTTCGTGGCGACGCTGGAAAAGGTGACCCCGACCGCGAGGTTGGCCGCGATGAAAACAAGCGACGCCCCGAGCAGCAGGGGCAGGCTCCCCATCATCGGCACACGGAAAACCGCGGCGGCCGCGGCCAGAATGAGCGCGACCTGGATGTATCCGACAAGGATGTAAGGCAGGATTTTTCCGACCATGACCTCGATCGGCTGCGCGGGCATCGACAGCAGGTTTTCCATCGTGCCGCGCTCTCGTTCGCGGGTGATGGCGAGGGCGGTGATCATCACCATCGTCATCGTGAGCACCACGCCCATGAGGCCGGGGACGATGTTGTATTGGGTGATCGCTTCCGGGTTGAAGTTGGAGTGAACGACGAGGTTCACCGGCCCGGGGTTTCCGGTGAGTCCGGCGAGCGGGCCGGAGAGATCGCGGTCCCATACGGTGCGGGCCAGCTCCTGAACGGTCGCGATCGCGTTGCTCGTGGCCGCGGGATCCGTTGCGTCGGCCTCCAGCAAAATCTCCGGGCGGTCGCCGCGCAGGAACGAGCGGGAAAAATCCGGTGGGATCGTGAGGATAAACTGGACGCGCCCGAACACGAGCGCCTCGCGCGCGGCCGACTCGTCGAGCTGACCGCGAATGTCGAAATACCCGCTGTTCCTCATTCCCTGGAGCAGGGTCTGCACGTAGGGGCTGTTGTCGCCGAGCACGACTGCGGTCGGCAAGTTCTTCGGGTTCGAATTGATGGCAAACCCGAAGAGCGTGAGCTGGAGGAGCGGGACTCCGATCATCATGCCGAATGTCAGCCGGTCCCTCCGCATCTGGATGAACTCCTTGATGACGACCGCCCAGAGACGATGGATGCCGCTCATGAAAAGTTATCGCGGGTGGATTCCATGAGGTGGATAAAGACATCCTCGAGGCTCGAGGGGATCTTCTGCCAAACGATGCCGGCTGCCCGTTCCGGACGGATGGCCTCTTCCAGTTGGGCCGGGTCGGTGCCGCTGATGTGGAGCGTGGTCCCGAATGGCACGAGTTGCTCGACGCCGGGCTTTCCGGTGAGCCGCTCGACGATTACTTGAAGGTCCGTTCCGCTTGCCGCCCACGTGTGCAGTCCCGACCCCGCCACAACCTCCGGCACCGTGCCGGTGGTGAGAAGTCGTCCGTAGGAAAGATAGCCGATCCGGTGGCAGCGCTCGGCTTCGTCCATGTAATGCGTGGTGATGAGAACGGTGAGCCCCTCCGCAGCCAGCCCGTGGATGGACTCCCAAAAGTCGCGGCGCGCCTTCGGATCAACCCCGGCTGTCGGCTCATCGAGGAGAAGCAGTCTCGGGCTGTGCAGCATGCAGGCCGCGAGGGCGAGGCGCTGTTTCCATCCGCCGGACAGGCCGCCTGCGAGCTGGTGACGGCGTCCGCTCAAACCGTGACCCTCCAGGATTTTCTCCACCGTCATCTTCCGGTCCGGCAGATCGTAAACCCGCGCCACAAAATCGAGGTTCTCCTGGACGGTCAGATCCTCGTAGAAACTGAACCGCTGGGTCATGTAGCCGACGCGGTTTTTGATCTCCCGGCTCCCGGTGAGAAAATCATATCCGAGGCAGGTGCCCTCTCCGCCGTCGGCTTTCAGCAACCCGCAAAGCATGCGGATGAACGTGGTCTTCCCGCTGCCGTTCGGTCCGAGAAACCCGTAGATTTCACCCTGCTCCACCCGGAGCGCCACATGGTCCACGACGACTTTTCCGTCAAAGCTCTTCGTGACTCCCCGCACGTCGATCGCCGGGCTTCCGTTCATCGGGAGGCCCCGCCGACCTGGACCGGTTGCCCCGGATGCAGCCCGGCGGCCGTCTCCGGGGCGAACGAAACCTCCACCATGAAAACCAGTTTCTCCCGGCTCTCGCGGCTGAAAATCACCGGCGGCGAATATTCGGCTTTTGGCGAGATGAACGAGATCCGGCCGGTCACCGGCGGGGCCCCGTCGCGCGTCACCGTGACCGCATCGCCAGTCTTGAGCGAAGCCAGAGCCGTCTCGGGGACGAAATACCGGACGCGAATCCTCTCGGGCGGAAGAAGACTCACCACTGCCTGCCCGGCCGGAACCCATTCCCCAGGGCGGAAGAGCGTGTCAAAAACGAGCGCCTTTCCCGGGGCGCGCTGGACTTTTTGATCAAGCGTCCACTGCGCTTGGGCCAATTGCGCGCGGGCATTGTCGGCACGCGCACGCGCGGCGGAGATCTGGTCCTCGCGGCCACCAAGGCGAGCCGTCTGGATCGAAGAGTCAAGGGCGGCCGCGATTTCCATCAGGGCAATGTCTGCGCTCTGGTAAAGATTCAGATTTTCCTCGGCCACCACCTTCGTGCGATACAACTCCTTAGAGCGCTTGAGTTGGATATCCGTGTAGGTCTGCGCGGCAAACGCGGCCTTCTGCTCGTGTTCCAGCGTGTCGATTTCCGTCGGGCGCTGGCCTTTGGTCAAATCCTCCTGCGTGGCCACCGCCTCCGCGAGCGTGAAAGAAGCGGCCGTCAGTTCATCCTGCTCGGGTCGGGGGTCCAGCGAAAACAGCTCCGCTCCCGCCTCCACGTGTGCCCCGCGCTCGACCGGAAGCCGCAGCAGACGTCCCGCCGCTGGCGATGCCACCAGCACGTATTCCCCGACCACGTAGCCTTCGTATGCGGGCCCCTGAGGCGGCCGGCAGCCAGCAAGAAACAGCCCGGCAAGCGAAAGAACGGCCGTTCGAGTGATATTCATGCCCTGTGAAAGAACATCAGATCCCCCGGCCTCTGACAACACGCATTCCCCGGATTTCCGGCTGAAAACTTGATAGCGGCGGCGCGCTCGTCCATGTTCCAACAATGGCATCAACATCCACGGATCTTGTTTCTGAAATTCTCAAGCTGAAAAAGCAGCGGAATGCCGTGATCCTTGCCCACAACTACCAGACCGCCGACATCCAGGAACTGGCGGACTTCGTTGGGGACTCGCTCGGCCTCAGCTACAAGGCGGCCGAGACCGGGGCGGATGTCATTGCGTTCTGCGGGGTCCATTTCATGGGCGAGACAGCAAAGATCGTAAGCCCGGCGAAGACCGTGGTGATCCCGGACATGGACGCCGGGTGTTCGCTGTCGGATTCGTGCCCGGCGGACAGGCTGGCGGCCTACCTCGATGAACACAGGGAGAGGAATTACTACGTCATCGCCTACATCAACTGCAGCGCCGGCGTGAAGGCGCTGGCAGATGTCATCTGCACAAGCGGCAATGCGGTCAAAATCGTGGAGGCCACGCCGAAGGACAGGAACATCCTCTTCGTTCCAGACCAGAACCTCGGTGCCTGGGTGATGGAGAAGACCGGACGTCCGATGGACCTCTGGCGGGGGAATTGCTATGTCCATGTGGAGTTCACGCGGGACAGCATCGCCCGGATCCGCGCGGAATATCCCGGCGCAAAAGTCGTTGCGCATCCGGAATGCACTCACGCGGTCCGCCTGCTTGCCGACGAAGTCTGCTCGACGGAAAAAATGATCGGCTACTGCCGGGACAGTGCGGCGAAGGAATTCGTCATCGTGACCGAGAGCGGCATGCTGCACCGGCTGCGCAGGGAAGTGCCCGGCAAGGTCTTCATTCCGGGTCCGACCGATCTCTGCTCATGTGCCGATTGCAGCTACATGAAGCTCAATACGCTGGAGAAGCTTCGAAATTGCCTCGCCGACCTGAGGCCGGAGATCACGATCCCCGAGAAGATCCGCGCGAAGGCCGAGGTCTCCGTCCGCCGGATGCTGGAGATCTCGCGCTGAAGAAGATCCTCCCGCGAAGGCGCGGAGACGCGAAGCACAGGAAGAAAGGAATAAGGGTCTATTTTCGCTCTTTGCGTCTTTGCGCCTTCGCGGGAAATATCCAGTGTCTTGACGCCTATTCCCGCAGGAGCTTGCGGATCCAGAGGTCGTGGTTGTCGCGGGCGTTGATGGCCCGCAGGGTTCCTTCTTTGTCGAGGATGAAGACCGTGGGGAGGGCATTGATGCCGAGCGGGCGGGCGACGGAGCTGTCCCATCCCCTGCCGTCGTAGTTTGTCGGCCAGGATTCCATCTGGAATTCCTTCATTCGCTGGGAGAGGGCGGATTTGTTCGTGTCGAGGCTGACAGTGGCGATGCGGAGGTTGGTTTTCGGAAGCTGGTCCACCGTGCGGCGGAACGTCTGCATCCACATCAGGCTGTGCGGCGATTCGGCGGACCAGAAGATGAGGACGACAACATTGCCTTTCTGCGCGGATGTGTCGAACGTGCCGCCCTGCACGGTTGGGAACTTCAGATGGAACGGCTTGTCGAGCAGGTTGAGTCGGACGAGGTCGTCCGCGATCCGGTGGTTCAGGGTCTCTTCTTTTGAGAGGGCCTTTGCCGCGTTGAGGAGCTCACGCTTGAGCGAGGGGTCGTTGTCGCAAATCGTCGCCGCTTCGGCCAGCAGCCGTGGCCCGCGCCGGTCGGCCGGGTATTTTGCAACGAAGTTCCTGGCCGAATCGACGATCGATCCGCGCATCTCGGACTCCCGGCCGAGCATGCTCTGCATGAAAAGTGAGACACGCCGGAAGCCGGCGTCGGCGCGTTTTTCCGCCGGGACGCCGGAAGTTTTTTCCAGTACGGCGAGCATCCTCATCGCCTCGTCCACTTCTTTTTGGACGTTGTCCATCTTTCCCCTGGCCGCGAGGATGGCTGCGAGGCGGAGGCGGGCGTCGAAGGCGCGCGGATCGTTGGGGTAGTTCGCCAGGAATTTTTCGATGAGGGCCTGGTGTTTCGCGAAGTGGGTGCGTGCCAGGAGTTGGGCTTCCTCGCGGCTGGAGGGCTTTTTGACCGGTCCGCTGTCGAGCGCGACGATGGCCGCCCAATCATCCTCCACGCCCGCACGGGCGCAGAGCGGCGTTAACAGGAGTGCGGCGAGCAGGAGAATTTTCATTTTTCGGGGACCCGGATCGTGGTGTGGATGGCGCGGTGGTCGCTGGCCTTATACCAGTTCCGCGCGTTACTGATTCCGCTCCGGCTCATGACGATTTCCGGCCAGAGCCCGTTGCTCACGAGTAGATAATCGATCCGCGAATAAATGTCGGCTGCGGACCAGAAGTGCGTCCACCGCAAGCCCTGGCGGTCGGTAAGAAAAAGATCGCGCATGCGGAGGGGGGACCCCGTCGAGCCGATGAGTTCCTTGATGGGCTGCTCGTTTTTTGTGTCGTTGAGGTCGCCGAAGAGCAGAAGGTTTGCGGCGGGATCCGACGTCAGAATTTCATCCAGATGTTTCCGGAAGAGAGTGGCCTCTTTCGCCCGCATCGCCTTCTCGTCAAATTCCGGGACCTGCCTGCGGGATTTCAGATGGGCTCCCACAAGCCGGAGTTTGTAGGAGTCGGAAAGCTGAATGGTGACATCGAGGATTCCGCGGTTGATCCGCTGCCTGGTCTCATTCAGTTCAAACGGCACGTCATCGATGGAATCGCGGGCGGTGATCGGATATTTGCTCAGGAGCGCGAGATGACGTTCCGGGTCAGCCCCCTTGACCCATTCGCGGTGGGGGTAATCCATCCCTGCCGATTTGAGCCTCCTTTGAAAGTCCTCAAGCATCGCCACATCGCCCATTTCGACGACGCCGAGAATGTCCGGATGGATTTGTTTGAGCACGTCGATGACTGCGGCTGTTTCCACTTCCGGTTTGGGCGCGTCGGGAATGGTCTTTCCGTCCACCCGCCGCTCCATCTTCAGGTAATTCTGAAGGTTGTATGATGCGACGACGACGTCCTTCGCATTTAGGGAAACGGAGAAGACGATGAGCAACAAAGAGACCAAGAGTCTCTTGCTCCACCCCGCTTTGCTGCCGTAATACCCCACGTCGGGATGCGTGCTCCCCGGGTTCAAACTGAAACTCAGGCCGGTTTGTGGGGCTGCTTGTCCGGGGCTTCCTTGACCTCGACTTCGGCCGCGGACTTGTGCACTTCGCGCTCGAATTCCTCGCGGGCCTTCTTGAACTCCCCAAGGCTCTGGCCGATCCCGCGTGCCAACTCGGGGAGCTTCTTCGCGCCGAAAAGGATCAGGACGATCAGCAGAATGAAAATAATTTCCGGCGTCCCGGGCATCGAAAGGGCGAAAAGTGGAGGCGTCATGGGAAACAAATACGCCGGGAACCGCTCGGGCGCCAGTTTTTTTCAGGGAGGCCGTAGTTGGATCACCAACTCCCTGTGGCGGGTTTCAGTGAGTTTCAGCCGAGGCGGGGGAGATCTCCACCTGCAGGCCGTCGAAAATACCCGCCTCCGGGTGGGAGACTGGATTTTGATCGAACCACTGAAGAGTGACGTGCGAGAGGGCAGAAATCGGAGCCGGAGTGTCCGCCACATCATTAAAGGCTATCGGGCCATCGAACAGGGTATCCGGTCCCAATGATACCTTCAGATTTCCGGTGCGGGTATTGTAAGAAAGGGTCAAAGTGGACGCTGCCGCCTCTTCCCAGCCCGGCTCCCTTGCGCCGGACTTGTAGAGAACTCCATTTTCCCCCTTTCCCGAACGGACGACGATCCGCCCCTGATTGGATGCTCCGTTTCCAAACAGCAGGGCCCATACGGTGCCATTTGTTATCAGATCGCTCGTTCCATCGGAAAATCCCACCGCGATAAAGTTCGACGTGTTTGATGCGGGTCTGACGCCCGCAGTCAAGGTGATGACATCGCCCGGAGAAAGTTCCGGCAAGGGAAGCCATGCGACCCCGCCTGTTCCTGTGGTTCCCGCCCATCCCGACCCGTTCACCTGCAACTGGCTGGTGGGGGCCAGCGTTGCATAGGTGTCCCCTGTCGAATTCACGGTGTCGGGGGAGCGCCCCTGAAGCTGCGAGCCCGCCTCTCCCCCGAAATCGTCCTGATAGATGGTTTTGCCATGCCCGGTGCCCGTGGCAATGAGCACAGCCGCCGCGCACGCTGTGATGGGGGTCCTGATATTCATAGAATGCGGGATTGTTGATTGAATTGTGGACCGGATGAAACTCAATTTATCGAGAGCAAAAATTCGCGGATCGGGTCACAAACGGCATCTACCCGCCGGCCCCGGTTTTCACTCGCGACAAGGTCTGCTCCAGATTTTTCAAATAGAAGCGATCCACCGGGTATTTGCGCAGAATCAGAAAGGAAAAAATCACAAGAGCCGGACCGGAGAGAAACGTCATGACGGCAATATTGAAGGCCGCCTGGGGTGTCTGGTTCGCGGCTCCCGAGATGATGCCCGACAAATCCACGAGCCAGCCGGTTACCAGCAGTCCCGCGGACATGCAGGCTTTGAGGATAAAGGTAAAAAATGCCCCGTAGCTTCCGTCTTTGAGAACTCCCGTTTTGAGGAAATTGATCTCGGAAAGATCCGCGACCATCGACATGGCGAGGGGAGTCAGGATCCCGCATCCTCCCCACCACAGCGCCTGTCCGAGCGCGAAGGCAACGAAACCGATGGGGATGGTCAGACCGCCCAGCGCAAGCGAACTTTCCGGCTTCAAAAAACCGCCCATGAACATGACAAACAGGGAGAGGCCACCTACGAGGGAAGCCAGCATCCCGATGTATCCGGTGGTCTTCTTGTCCATGCGCTGCGTGAGCCAGGATTGGAGCAGCGCCCCGATGGCGAACGCGACCATCCCACCGCCGTGCACCATCGTTTTTGCATCCGCGGGCAATTTCATGAAGAACACGTAGGTGAACATCTGGATCTGGGAGACCAGCAGCATCGCAAACTGCGCGATCGCAAAAAAGCCGAAGAGATACCATGCCACGCGGTCGCCCAAAATCCCGGTGAGATCCCTCCAGAATGCCTGGATCGTATTGCCTTCCAGATGTGCTCCCCGGTTGTCCTTTGCGGAAAAGCGGGTGGCGGCGACGCACAGGAGTATGAGGACCAGCGCAAAGACCGAGAGTACAATTCCCATGTTCAGGTAGTTGCCTGTCACGGTTGTTCCGTCGATACGGGCTCCGTCAGCGCCTGTTTGGTCCCGGAAGAACATGGACCAGGCCAGCGCTCCGAAGAGGAGGTTGACCGCCTGGTTGAATGCCATGCGGATTCCCTGCAACCGCGAGCGGTCTTCGTAACCGGGACAAATTTCAAAGCCGAGGGCGTTGTAGGGAATGCCGAATACCGTCATGGCGAAGCGAACGGCCAGGTTTGTCCCCAGAACACAGACAAAGAGGGCTGTCGGTGAGTGGGTCCACCCCGGGAGGAGCCAGACAAGAAAGAAGGTCAGCGCCAGTCCGATTCCCCCCCAGAGAATATATGGCAGGCGGGCCCCGTAGCGTGTCCGCGTGTTGTCGGTGATGTGGCCCATCACCGGATCAATGACCGCATCGACGATCAGGCTGATGCTCAGGGCGATCCCGGCAGCGACAGCTCCCAGGCCGAGGACCTGTGTATAATAGAGCATGGCAAAGTTCGAGATGCCATTGATGGTGATCGAGGTCGCTCCCTCTCCAAGGGCATAACCAAGAATTCTAGCGGTGGAAACTCGTGGGGCGGCAGAAGTGGACATAGAAGAAGAGGGGAGTAGTTGGGTAAACTGGAAAACTTCAGGGGAGGCAAGTGCGGACTTCAATCCGGTCCTTTCAGGGTGGCTCGGAAAAGATCGTCTCCTTCGAGGGAAACGACGGTATGGCTCCCCGCTCTTGCACGGAAAGCGAAGCCGCCCTGTTTGCAAAGCGGACCGCTTCTGTCAGGTATTTTCCTGCGGCAAGCGATGCAGCCAACACGCCGCAAAAGCAATCTCCCGCACCGACCGTGTCGACTGCCGGGACAACGAATCCGGGCACCAGCTCATCTTGCAACGGTTGCATCATTTTCGCTCCGTCCGCACCCAGGGTGATGATGAGCGCTTCGCCGCCGAGATTGAAAAATCTTCTGGCGGCCGCTTCATGCGCCGATTCGGATCGGTCTGAGCAGGCCAGAACCCCGACCTCGTGCTCGTTGGGGACCAGAATGTTGACACAGCGGAGAAGTTCATCCGGGAGAGCAGACGCGGGAGCGGGATTCAAAATGACGACGCATCCCGCCTCCCGGGCTTTTTTGGCCGTTTCCATCACGACCGGCATGGGTATTTCCAGGGACAGGAGAACATGGCTGCAGCCATGGAACGTGGCGGAATCCACATCGTCCGGAACCATCGCAGCGTTTGCCCCTGGCGCGACAACGATGCTGTTGGTTCCATTCTTATCAACGAGAATGATGGCTGTTCCGGTCGCCTTCCCGGGGGTGACCCAAAGGGTTTCGATGCACTCCTTCGAGAAGAAAGCGCGGATTTGCTCCCCGGACGAATCGTTCCCGATCGCGCTCAGAAAAGTCACTTCTGCCCCCGCGCGGCTAGCCGCAGCGGCCTGGTTGGCGCCTTTTCCGCCGATCCCGGAGGAAAATTCTCCTCCCAGCAGGGTCTCTCCCGGTCCGGGCAGGCGGTCGCAGTAAATGGTCAAATCAAGATTCGAACTGCCAACGACAAGCAACCGGTTCTGTTTCATAATTGTAAAGCAGATGCATCCGAAGCTACGGGCGGCGAGCCTGCGGAGAGTTTCATGGAGCAAAGCGCCAGCATGTCCCGAATGATGACAGGGATCATTTCCTCGCGGAGGATGAGATACCGGTGCCTGCCATGGCCGTCTGGAATGAACGACGTCCTCCCATCCGGTGCCACATTCACGCGTCCGGGTTCTGAAACATCAAAATACGCGTGGTCCGGGCGGACAGCGTGCAATACGACGCTTTGGTCCCAGGAAGGGCGGTCGTAGGGCATCGGAAGAAACGATGCGTAGGCACTTGCCACGGGATCGCAAGGGTTCTCCTCCAGTGCCTTTTCAATGAAGTCGCCGGGAAACAAAATCGATGCGCCGACTTCAAATCCGCTGAATGTCACCGTCCCGGGAAACCGGTGAAAAAAGTTGCGCGCAGCGGAGATGTCGGTGCGGATATTGTATTCCGGATTTCCGGAATCGCCGCCGATGGTCTTCCCCGGACGGAAGCATCCCGCCATCGAGCAAACATGCTGAACCTTCCTCGAAAACAATTCCATGCCATCCATCGGAGAAATGTCATCCGGTGGTGAATCCATCAGACGGGAGAGATTGGTGAGAAAGCCGATCGTGATGACAACGACCGACTGGTCCTCACAGGATGCGAGCAGACGGCGGAGAAGCACCACCGCATCCTCCGGCTCCTTCGTCGAGTGGCCCGCACCGAGGGTTTCCGCTATTTGGCGGATAAATTTCCCCTCATCCTTGGTCGGGCCGTCCCGCACAGCCCCCAGGGGAATCTGTGGGCGACCACAAAAGCGGTTGAGAAGTCCCGTGTAGACAGCCGCCCACGGACTGTCCTTGCTCAGGGCTACACCCAGAATCTCACACTCACCGGCGTCCTGCAGCGAGTGCAGCATTACCAGGGCAAGTGCATCATCAATGTCATTGCCCATGTCGGTGTCCAGAACGACCGAAACCGGATGGGAGCGGGGATCTCTCCGCCGATCGGCGGCAGAATTCGGATGCCTTGCACAAGTTTCCTTCCGGTTAATCACAGGTCCGTTTTCCATGGTTACTGTTGGCCGGCATTCCACAGCCCCATTGGATCGCGGAATTCACCGTATGGAGTGGCGGACTGGTCGAAGTTCGGATTCTTCGCGGGAATGTATCTCGGAGCAACGCGGTCTTTCAACCATGCCTGAAGCGTCTGTCTCAACTCCTCTGTTTTTTCCGGGAATCTCTCCGAGAGGTCATGCCGTTCGCCGGGGTCTGATGCGAGATCATAAAGTTCCACTTTTCCCGTGTAATAGTAGATGAGTTTGTAGTTCCCCTTGCGGACTGCGGACATCGGGGGATCCTCCGGCAGCGGAGATCCCACCTCGGCATAGGGCCACCAAAACGGAAAATGGAAAAAGAAAGTGTCCCGTCCGTAACCGGCGGCATCGCTCGGGTCCCGGAGCAGGGAGAGCACCGAGCC
Organism: Verrucomicrobiaceae bacterium; assembly: GCA_007280915.1. GTDB lineage: Bacteria > Verrucomicrobiota > Verrucomicrobiia > Chthoniobacterales > Terrimicrobiaceae > QYQL01. The sequence goes on from QYQL01000062.1 coordinate 11,019, forward strand.
CGCACCGTTTTTCTTTTCCAGGCCCCCGGCCTCAAGCAGGAGCGAGTGAATGTCGCAGCAGTCGACAGGAACTTCGCAGACCGTCCCCGGCTTCACCTTCCCCGGCCAGCGCACGATCAATGGCACCCGGATTCCTCCCTCGTAGAGATTCCCTTTTGCCCCGCGAAGCGGGAGGTTGGAAGTGATGACCTTGTTGCTCAATTCACTGCCCTCCGGAGCAAACTGATACCGGTTGATCCCCCCGTTGTCGGAAAGGAAAATTACGAGCGTATTTTCCGAGAGTGGCGTGCCGTCGGGCCCCCGTGTGTCCTCCAACTGCTTCATAATCCCGCCGACCGCATCATCCAGACTTTTCACCATGGCCGCATACACGGGGAAGGGGGCTGAGCGGTCATCCAGCCATCCTTGTTTCCCCTTTTTTTCAAAATGCTCCCGGTATCCGGTTTTCGGATCATCCTGAAAGGGGGAGTGCACCCCGCCGGTGCAGTAATAGAGAAGAAAACGGTTGGCTTTGTTTTGTTCAATGAACCGGCAGGCGGCATGGCTTTCCGCAACGGTCAAATACTGATCCTCCGGCTCATCCATCGGTTTCCCCACCGCCTCCCATGCGGGCCGCCAGTTCAGATACGGCGAACCGCCGGTGTCGTAGTAGCCGATCGTCTGGAACCCCTGGGCTTCCGGAGTGGCGGACGGAATCTTGTTGTGACACCCGACGTGCCACTTTCCAAGAAAGCCGCAGGTGTAGCCGGTTTTGTTGAGTGCTTCGGCAAACGTCACGTAGCTGCCATCGAGCACCATCCGGTTCGTCGCGGGCAGAACCGCGAATTCCTTTTTGTATCTTGGAGCCACGATCTCATCGTAATTGGCATCGTGCTCGCATTCATACGTCGCCTTGAGGATGCCAGATTCCGCATTATGCACGCCGGTTAAAAGCAGGGCCCTCGTCGGGCTGCACATGGGGGAAACATAGGCCTGCGTGAACAGCATTCCCTGTTCCGCCAGCCGGTCGATGTTGGGCGTTTCGTAGTAGGCCCCGGTCCCCCGTGGCTCCTGCCTTCGTTGATAAACAGCCGTGTCCATCCATCCCAGATCGTCCGCCAGGATGAAGACCACGTTTGGCAGCGCTCGGGGCGCTGGCTCTCCGGGGGGCTCTCCCGAAAAGCCGATGCCGGTCATCACAACGGATGCAGCGATTCCGAGGCATGTGGTTCTCGTCATATATTTTTCAAAGCGCTCTAATGGTTGTCGGAGGGCTTTTTCATCAGCGCGTAAGTTCCCCCGGGTAAAAGCATTTCATGATTTCCGGAATCCTTGACCGGTTCCCCCGGCTCCCATGTCGGCGACAGCGGGCGCGCCTCGAATTCCTTCCAGCCAAGCGCCTTCTCCAGCTTTCCAGCATCCAGCCTGTCATCCGCCCGTTCCGGCGTGAACAGAAGATTCCAACGATTCTCATCCAGGCGGAACAACACCAGCTTTCCAGCGACTGAGAGATCTTCCCCCGGGACCGCCCGGTCGGATTTCCAATAAAACAGGTCCCTGGATTTCACAAATGTGATGGTGCTCCCATTTTGAACAAGGCGACCCTCCTCTATCCCCGGGGCTTTTGCGTAGAAGCCATTTGGAGGCAGAAGCAATATTCTCCCGTCCAATACCGTCTCATACGGATCGGTGCCGAAATTCACCAGCGCCACACCGCCATTCTTGAATTCGGTTTTTTGCACCTGGCGGTCCTCCGTCAGAAAGGCATGCGAAACCATCTGCTGTCCGAAAACCGCCTCATTGAATTTGACGGTCAGGTAATAGGATTCCATCCAGCGCACCTTGTTTTTGTTCCAATCGTAGCCCCTGTAATTGTCCCTCCAGAATAGAGGTAAAGCCCCGTAGAGAATCGCCATCAGATCCTTCTGGTCGGTGATCTCCGGAGCCAGTTCGTAAAACCATCCCGGGGAATCCCCCCAATACCAGGTCGAGGCAACGCAATCGTTGTAAGTCAGCTGCCAGAGCGGAATCCGGTTGGCCGGGTTGACCCCGTATTTCAGGTAGAGCGGACTGAAGTCGTTCCGTGATATCGGACGCTGCAAATGCCCCGGGTTCCAGCCGGTCTTGTTGTTTCCAGCGGTCCACCAGAGGGATCCACTGAGCGAACCTTCCGTGTAGTCGATCAGGTCAACCGCCCAATCATTTCCGTGTTCAGTTCCAAGGACCAGCGATTTGCCGTCGTAGTATTTCAACACTTCCCGCTTGAATTCCATATCCCGGGAGCGGGGAAACGTGTGATCCGGATGGTAGTCCTCCACCAGGTCCATGGCGCACATCACATCGATGAAATGGGCGTTGAATCCTGGGGCTTCGATCAGTTCTTTGCTGTAGGCCTCTGCCGCCTTGAGAGCGTAGGCGGAGGATCGCGAATAATATTGAAGGCCCTCCAACGTGCGCCAGCCCTTGAGAAGAGGACCTTCCGGCTGGAGCATGTAAGCCGTTTTTTTGACATCGTCCTGTTGGAACCACGTCTTGCCCTCGAGGATGTCCGAGTAGCTGTCGTAACGCAGTGCAAGGTAACCCAGTCGATCCAGCTCCTCCATGTCCGGGCGTCCCCGCCCGCCGCGTTCCGCGTTACCGAATGTCGCCCGCGTCACACCGAGATTCCGTGCGTCGCGAAGAAACTCAAACACATCTCCGTCTCCCCACACCGGAGGGGACCCGGCTAAACGCGCGACCTTCGGACGCTCGGAAATCTTCGCTTCGAGGGTTTTGAGTCTTCCCTGCTCCTTCTGATAGTCCCGATACATTCCTGCCAGTGCCACATACCCGCCGCTCTCCGAGAAGCGCAAGGACACGCGGCGCCGGTAACCCAGATGCCCCATGCAGGCTTTCCACAGCGGCTGAGGCCAGATCCGGTTGTCATGCCTTTTGAGATGCATCGCCGAATCAAGCGGGGTTTCAAAGAGAACGAGCAGTCCGTCTCCTTTTTTTTGGTCGACCACCCCGACCCACGGCATGTTCAGGCAGGAGGTGTTTTCATAGGTGCCTAGGATCCAATCCGCATAGCCGTCGAAATCCGACTGGCTTTTGAAGACGCCGCAGGAACGGTCGCAAAAGACCAGATACCCGTCCTCAAGGTCGGTCGAAAACAACGGCGGCAGACCGATGCATGACACCGGAACATCCATGTTTTCCGAGGACAGCTCAAAAGTCACGCCGTCCGCTTTCAATTCCGCATCCAGAAAATACGTCCGTTTGTTCCCGGGATCTTCCACCGTCAGACCGACGGTGGACGGGGAAGTTTGTCGCGCTTCCCGGAGGACAAATTTTCCGTAATCCGGATCCTTGAGGTGCTGCCATTCATCAACTCCGCTTGAGCCGGCGCATTGATCAAAGCTCGCCGTCCAGAGGCGGCCAGTCTTGGCGTCATTGATGGTCAGCTGGTTTTTCGATGGATCCGCCCGGAATTTTAGATGCGGGTTTGCCATTTCGACGGCCGCATGAGCAGGCAGCAGAATTGCCAGCATGAGACAGGCGGCCGATTTCGAGATGCCCATAAGATGGGCGTGCATTTCGCCATGCGAACCCCGTCTCCGTGACCTGCGCGAAACCATGCTTGCGGGGAGATGGAGGGGCGGAGCGAGGGATTTCAGGTTCATGTTGATTTGGTCCCGCCATCTGGAAGATGCCAGGGCTTTGCGTTCCTCCCGAAAAAATACGTGACCGGAAGCGGTTCGCCAATCTCCTCTTTCGATTTTCCGGAGTGGCCGATCACTCGTTCCAGCTCTTGATTTCGGTTTGCATTTCCGCCAAGGTTCCACCCAGTCTTGAGTTCAGATTCTAAAAAACCGGTTCGCATTCTCATCCTCACCGCCAGCATGGGGGAAGGCCACAACACGGCTGCGCGGAACATTCGCGATGCCATTCTGGCCGAGGCTCCGGGGCAGGCGGAGGTCCTCGTCGCGGACCCATACACCCGCACGAATCCGCTCGTCAACCGCCTCATGCAGTCGGGCTATACGATGGCGATCAACCGGTATCCTCGGGCCTGGAAGGTTGTTTTCGAGGTCCTGAGCAAAAAGGGAGTCGTCGAGGGTATGGGGCCGATGCTTGCCGAGCTGACGAATGCCGTGCGCGGGATGATCCGCGAGTTCCGCCCGGATGTGATCGCCTCGACGTATCCGGTTTTCTCGTTTCTTAACGCGAAGATCCGGAAATCCGACCCTTCGATGAAGGTGCCTTTTTTCACCATGATTACCGATTCCACGCAGATCAATTCCGCGTGGTATCGCTGTCCCTGCGACGGTTCGATCGTGGCGGACGATCAAACCGCCGAGGTATTGCGCCGGGACGGGGTGCCTCCGGAAAAAATCCATGTGCTCGGTTTTCCGGTCGGGCTGTTGTTTGAGACGTTACATTCCATTCCGGCATCGCAGCCGTGGAAGGTTCTTTTTTTCCCGGGGGGGACATCCGCGCGGGCGGTGGCGACGCTGGAACTGCTCGCCAGGCTGGACAACGTGATCGTCGATGTCGTCACCGGCCGCAGGAAAGCCACCTACGATGCCATCGCCGCAGCGAGGCTCCCACGCGCCGGAACCCTCACCGGATGGACCGATCAAATGCCCCACCTCATGGCCTCGCACCATCTGTTCATCGGCAAGGCCGGCGGCGCGACCGTGCAGGAGGCGATCGCTTCGCGGATTCCATTTCTGGTGAGCCATATCGTGCCTGGACAGGAGGAGGGCAACATCGCGCTCATCGAGCAGACCGGAATCGGGTCGCTCGCGGCCAACTCTCCCGAGCAGATCCTCAATCAGGTTACGGGAGCTTTTGCCAACGACGGTGTGGTCTGGCACGCATGGAAGAAAAATCTCGCCGCTCTCCAAAAGCCGTCCGCATCCCGCGCCATCGCGAAATTCCTTCTCACGCAGGCCTGAGGACTTCAGCCGGGAGACGACCCCGGAAGCCGGCTCAGGAATTCACTCAAAGCCTCCACAACCGGTTCCGGAGGCACTTTTCTGAGGCGGCGGACCCCGTCAGAATCCGGCGGGGCCTGATAGGCGGCGTGATCCGGAGCCGGCCGGTGCCAGTTTGCGATGCTGGTCGGACCAAAGAGGGTAAAGCAAGGAACCCCGAATGCCGCCGCAAGGTGTGACGCCGCCCCATCGACCGTCATCACCATGCGCGCATTCGCGCAGAGCCAGAGGAACTGCTTCATGCTGGTCGATTGGATGCTGGCTCCGGTGGACTCAGAGATTGCCCGGCAGTGATCTGCCTGCCAGGCGGAACCGGCATTTGTCAGGACAAAATTCTGCTTCCCGATGGAGTGCAGCAATGAGGTCCACCCCTCGATGGTCCACATTTTTTTTCTCCATCCCGCGGTCGGATTCACAAGGACAAAATTTTGCGGAAGAAATCCCTGCGGTGCCCAGTCGGAAGGGGGAGGGGACAGGACGGGCGGACGGAATCCGTGTTTGCACGGCACGGGCGTGTGGTTCCAGAAGAATTCCGCGACGTAGGAATCGCCGAGTTCCGGATTTGAGGGGCTGGGAAAAAGGAAGCGGTGATACCACTGGAGCTCCGCGCGTTCCGGCGGGATGAGATGGCGGTGGGCAACGGGAGCCGTCAGCGAGCGCAGGGCGGATTTGTTGAGGGGATCGAAGCAATAGAGGGATGAGGAGGGGGTGAGGGCGATGCCGCGCACCACTTCGACGCCGGGCATCAGCCGTACGAGATCGGCGTGCCCGTTGCGAGTCATCAGCCGCACGGGAGCCCCGTGATGATCGCGCAGGCGGGACAGTGCCGGCTCGAGAAGAACCAGATCACCGAGCTGCTTGTGGAAAACGGCGTAACATCCGGGCATGTGGAGGAAAAATGTCGCCGGAATGCGCGGCAAGCTCAAGCGTTAAGCCCCGTCTTGCGGTTTTCTCCACGCGACATACTCTCGGAAAAATATGGACGAACGTTCCAATCCCACGCATTCCCACGGTGAGTTTAAGCTGCGTTACGGGCACCCGCTTCCGTTCGGTTCCAGCCATGTCCCGCACGGCGTCAACTTTTCGATTTTCAGCGCACACGCCACTGGCTGCACTTTGGTCCTTTTCGAGCGGGGTGCCGCCGAGCCGCTGGTGGAAATTCCGTTCCCGCCCGAGTATCGGCTCGGCCAGGTCTGGGCGATGACGGTGGACGATCTGGACTACGAAAAGTTCGATTACGGATTCCGGTTTGAAGGACCCTACGACCCGCGCGAGGGGCACTACTTCGATCCGAAAAATATTGTCCTTGATCCCCATGCCCGGAAAATCGCCGGGCGCGAGGTCTGGATGGGTCGTCCAACCGTGACGCCGCCGATCCACCGGGGGAGGATTCCGCACGAGGAGTTCTACTGGGAGCACAGCCGGCCGTTGCGGAGCCCCGAGAGTGAATTGATCATATACGAGATGCATGTCCGGGGGTTCACACGCCATTCGAGTTCGGGCGTTCAGCATCCTGGAACGTTCGAAGGGATCCGGGAAAAAGCCGCCTACTTTTCCGAGCTTGGTGTCAACTGCATCGAACTGATGCCGGTGTTTGAATTCGACGAATGCGAGAACACCCGCACGAATCCGGCCACGGGAGAGCCGCTCTGCAACTACTGGGGATACAGCACGGTGGGATTCTTTGCCCCGAAATGCAGCTACGCCGCCAGTGCCGAACTGGGAAGGCAGGTGCATGAGTTCAAGCACATGATGAAGACCCTGCACGCCGAAGGGGTCGAGGTCGTGCTCGACGTCGTTTTCAATCACACTGCCGAGGGCGGTGCGGACGGCCCGGTCATCTCGTTCCGCGGCATCGATAACAAGACCTACTACATAATCGATGCCAAGGGACGGTTTTCCAACTACACCGGATGCGGGAACACCGTGAACTGCAACCATCCGGCCGTGCGCGGATTTGTGATCAGCTGCCTGAGGTATTGGGCCGCGGAGTTCCACATCGACGGCTTCCGTTTCGACCTTGCCTCCGTGCTCGGGCGCGATACCAGCGGTGCACCTCTGCTGAATCCCCCGCTGCTGGAATCCCTCGCCTACGATCCGGTGCTCGCCGGCTGCGATCTCATCGCCGAGGCATGGGATGCCGGAGGTCTCTATCAGGTCGGAAATTTCCCCTCCTACGGACGCTGGATGGAGTGGAACGGGAAATTCCGCGACTGCGTGCGGAGGTTTCTCAAGGGCGATTCAGGCATGGTGGGGGAGATGGTCCAGCGCATCATGGGATCGCCGGACCTGTATGCGGCGGCGGGTCGCAAGCCCACCGCCTCGGTCAACTTCATCACCTGCCACGACGGGTTCACCCTCCGGGATCTTTTTACCTACAACGAGAAGCACAACCTCGAAAACGGGGAGAACAACAACGACGGGGGGAACGACAACCACAGTTGGAACTGCGGCGTGGAGGGGGAGACCGACGACCTTGAGGTCCGCGAACTCCGGCTCCGGCAGTGCAAAAACGCCATGCTCCTCCTCCTGACAAGCCAGGGGGTTCCGATGATCTACATGGGCGATGAGCGCGGGCGCGCCCAGCGGGGGAACAACAACGCGTATTGCCACGACGAGGATTGGAACTGGATGAACTGGGATCTCGATGCGGAAGGGGAGTCGATGCTGCGGTTCACCAAGGGGATGATCGCTTTCCGAAAGGCCAACCCCGCCCTGCGCCAGCCGGAATTTCTCACAGGGCGCGACCAGATCGGGAGCGGGTATCCGGACATCAGCTGGCATGGGGTGCTTCCCTGGAGGCCGGATTGGACCGCCTCAAGCCGCTCGCTGGCTTTCATGCTCTGCGGCCGGCACGGCGAGGCCGCCGGGGGTCCGCCTCATTTTCTCTACGTGGCGATGAACATGTTTTGCAAGCCTCTCGAATTCACCCTTCCCGTTCTCCCCAAGGGGATGTCCTGGCACGTGTTCTCGGACACCGGGCTGCCTGCGCCGGATGACATCACGGTCCCGGGGGGAGAAAAAGTCCTGGCCCGTCAAAAACAGTATTCTGTTCGCGAGTGGACCTCGATTATACTCGTGGGCAAATAGGGATTGGACACGGAATGACTCACCCGATGGTTTTTTTGTAAGAATCCCCTTGCATGGGGGGCATCCAGACGATACATATCGCCCCCTTTCTCTACATTCCAGCTTTTCCATGGCGACAAAATCCAAGAAATTCCCCAAGTCAACGGCTTCCAAAGCAAAACCTGCGCCCAAGAAAGCCTTGAAAAAGGTGACTGCAAAGGCCGCCAAAAAGCCCGCACCAAAAACTTCCGCCAAGAAAAAGCCCGCACTTAAGCCCGCGCCGAAGAAAAAGGCCGCGCTGAAGACTGCCCTGAAGAAAAAGGCCGCCCCGGTAAAAGCCGCCAAGGTGACCCGTCCAGTCTCGCCCGCCAAAAAATCCGCTCCCGCAAAAAAAGCAACCGTATCAAAGAAGTCGGCCAAGCCCCAAGCGAAGTTGGCGGCCAAACCTCAGGCCAAGACGCCCTCTAGACCCCCGGTGAAACTGACCGGATTTCTCGCCAAACAGCGCGACCGCCTTCTCGTTCTCAAGGACACGCTTCTGGATTCCATGAACGGAGTGGCGAAGGACAGCCTGCGCTCGCGCGCCGAGGGCAGCGAGGCTTCCGCATTTGGAATGCACCAGGCCGATGCCGGCAGCGATGCCTACGACCGCGACTTTGCGCTCAGCCTCCTCTCTCTGGAGCAGGATTCCCTTTACGAGATCGACCAGGCGCTTAAGAGGCTGGAAACCGGCTCCTACGGGGTCTGTGAAATATCCGGGAAATCCATTCCGCATCCCCGACTTGAAGCCCTGCCGTTCACCCGCTACACCGTCGAGTGTCAGTCGGAGATTGAGAAGCGCAATCGCTTCAGCCGGGTCCGCCAGCCGGTGACATCGCTCTTCGGCCTCGGTGACGACGAGGGCGGAGACGACGACGACGATTCATCAACCGACAGCAAAGACTAGACCATGGCACAGGAAAACATCACTCTCGAATGCACCGAGGCGAAAGCCGAGGGGAAACCCGCTTCGCGTTACATCACCACACGCAACAAGAAGAGCCCGCGCACGCCGACCCGCCTCGAGAAGAAAAAATACAACCCCTTTCTCAAGCGTCACACGCTCCACCGCGAAATCAAATAACCTGATATGCAGCCGAAAACTCCTCAACGCCGTACCAATTTCCGCAAGGCGAACAAATCGATGCCGCGCCGCCGCGTGGACCTCAACCTCGAGGCGATCGATTACAAGAACCCCGACCTTCTCAAGCGTTTCGTCACCGAGAGCGGCAAGATCCTTCCCCGCCGCGTGACCGGCATGTCCGCACGCCTCCACCGCAAGATCACCAGCGAAATCAAGCGGGCCCGCGCGGTGCTTCTGATGAAGTAATTTTCCCCCGGGGGGGGCACCATGGCCGTGGCCACGGTGATGACGAATCATGTCAGCAAGGGCGACTTCGCCGAATGGAACCACCCCGCCGAAATCGGCACAGTGTGCCTCGCCCTCGTCGTGATCGGCGCCGGCATATACAGCGTGGACCAGGGCTGACAGGCCTTCAATCCGCTGAACGGTTCGAGCAAAGCTGAGTAGTCACGGGCGTGCACTGTCGCCGTGCCGCTGTAGTGCCTCGATAGAGCGGCGACTACAATGATGTATCTGGCCATGACATAGGTGTTAGAGACGGCATCTGGGTCACTTTGTAACTTTTGGAGACTTTTCGATAGTCGTTTTGTGCTTTGGGCCGGCTGCGGAGCCATAAAATTCGTCTGACCATCCGCTTCCAAATTAATCGGGATTTATGGCGTTTTATCGGGGAGTATGAGCGCGAATGAGAGTAGGCAGACTTTAAAAACTGCCGCCTGCGCGTTATCGCTCAGTGCGGCCCCCATTGCTTGGTGGAGAGCCGGTTTCCCTTCGTGTGAAGGGAGAGCGGGTGACGAGACTCGAACTCGCGACATCAACCTTGGCAAGGTTGCACTCTGCTATGGTAAAACTTGCCTTGCTGCCAAAATGCTGCCAACTTTTGGGCCGATGAATAAAAAAGCATGGCCAAGGATAACCCGGACCGAAAATCATGGCAAGGGCGTCTTTGTCGCGGATGCCCGCATTGCCGGGAAGGGGGAGAGGAAGTTCTTTTCGACCAAATCTGTTGCTGAGGGATTTGCCCAGGCATGCCGTATCCGGCGAACGAACGAAGGACAGAGTGTTTTTGATGACCGAGAACTTGCCACCCACGGATGGACGGTGCAGCAGGCAATCCGGTTCGCCATCGAGCACCTGCGGAAGCAGAAAGGAAGTGTTCTGTTCTCCGACGCCATCAAACGGCTGGAAGCCTCGAAGCTGGCAAGTGAGAAAACCCCGTATTATTGCCGCCTCATGCGTCAGCGCCTCGAAAAACTGGAAACGCATTTCGAAGGCCGGAAGATTGGGGCGATCATGGCACCGGACATCGAATCGTTTTTGAACGACCTCACCGTGGCTCCGGCGACAAGAAACACGATCCGCCGCGACCTTGTGACACTTTGGTCATTCGCAGTGAAGAGCGGATGGGCAAGGGAAAACGAGGCGAAGAAGGTGGACCCCGCGCAGGTCGTCTCCTCCTCCCCCCCCATTTTCACACCAGAGCAGGCGGGCGCTTTGCTGAAAGCAAGCTCCGCTGACGTGCTCGCATTTCACGCAATCGGCTTTTTTGCCGGGCTCAGGGTTGCCGAGATCAAGCGACTCGACTGGCGGGACGTTGACCTCGAAAGCGGATTTATCCATATCAGCGCGGAAAACTCAAAAACCCGCACCCGTCGCCTTGTCCCGATTCTGGACAATCTCCGAG
>QYQL01000090.1 GCA_007280915.1 Verrucomicrobiaceae bacterium
CACACGGGAGATCAAATCACCCCCGCCCTGCGGCGTCGCCCCCATTCGCCCGCCTACGCTACGCTCCGGCAGGCGAACGGGGGCGATTTGTGCTTGTCCAGGTTTGATCGCGCACTGTCCAAGTTTGATCGCGCCGCGACACACGCAAATGGAAAATTTTGCTCCTCTGTCAGTGATAGTCTGTCGCCCGGGGACTGAGGTCGCGCAGGAGAAGAATTCCCAGGGCGCTGATGGCGAGGGCGGCGGTGCCGAGCAGCGCAAACCCCGGACGGTAGGCGACGTGGTCGAACATCCAGCCCACCGCGAGAGGAAAAACGGAATTCGCCGCGATCATGCAAAACCCGAGCAGCGTGAAGTGGCCGGCCCGGTTTTCGGGTTTGGGAATGCCGCAGGTGAGCGCATTCATCGCGCCGGAAAACCCGCTCCATGAGACGGCAGCCAGCGCTGTTCCCGCGAGGACGGACGCCGTGCCAGGGAAGATGGCGAGAGGGAAAAAGCCGGCGGCGGCGAGCGCGGGCCAGAGGAGCAGGGAGTTGCGGGCGCTCCAGCGGTCGGTCAGCCAGCCGGCGGCGGGACTGAGCGCAAGCCGGGCCACGGCGGCGGACATCCCGATCCACGCCGCCATCTGCGGCTCGAATTTCAGTTCGCGGAACGCGAACACGCTCGCAAACACCGCAAGCTGGCCGAGGAGCGGGGAAGCCAGGCAGACAACGAGGACGACGCGGAGGAATTTCGAGTCCTTGAAAAACGCGTGCCACATCTCCTTTCCCCAGGGAGAGGGGGACCGCTCGACCGGCGTGGGAGACTCCCTCGCGAAAAGGATGGCGGTGTCCGCAATCTGGCAGAGAAGCCATGCGAGCACGAGCAGCGCGCCGTAACCCTGCGGCTTCGGAAGGATCGCCAGCAGCCATGCGGCAGCCCCTGCTCCGGCGATTCCGAGCAACCCGCCAATCCCGGCCGAGACGCCGGCCAGCCGGCCCCTGAGCCGCATCGGAATGCACGACGCGAAAAATTCCTGGTTCGGAAGCCCTCCGAATCCGGCGGCCACCTGCCCGGCGCACATCATAGCCACGATGAATCCCACCATCGCGGCCCCGTCCGAGCAGACGCCCGACCAGACCGCGAGACCGACCAGCCCAACCGGCAGGAGATATAACGTGTCCGCCACGTAGAGATAAATTTTTTTGAAGCGGAACCTCCGGGTGATCCACGGCGAAAGAAACATGCCGGGGAGCGTGGCGATGAGAACCCCCTGAACGAGGCCGATCTGCACATTCGTGGCACCGTAATGCACGAGAAGCGGCTGGAGCACGGTGACCACCTCCGCCCAGCCCATCGCGAAAACCGAGCCGACCCAGACCAGGCAGGCAAAATTCCGGCGTTCATCGCGCGGGTCGGGTTCCATGCTCGGAGGATCATCCATTGCGGCCCGGTATGCCCGATGTTTCCGTCCATGACAAGGCGCGCCTGCCATGCTAGCTTCCGGCATGGACACTCATGAAGTGCTGAACACCCCGCAGGACAGCATCCACTACCTGGAATACAAAATCATCCTCCAGGCGGAACATTTCCAGACCGCGCAGGCATTTGTGGACTTCTGGAAAATCGTCCGCCACACGGCGAAAAAATTCGACGTGAAAGTGAAGGAGGCCGAGAACGCTTTCCAGAGCAACGTCCGAGAGGTCCTCTTCTTCGACACCTCCGACTTCGCCCTCTACAAAAACCACTTCATCGTCCGTCTGCGCACACACTACAAGGACGGCTGGCCGCAGGGGATCCCCGAGCTGACTGTCAAATTCCGGCATCCGGATTTTGAGGACGCGGCCGGGGTGGACGTGCGCCCGGCGACGCCCGGCGGATCCGCAAAGATCAAGTTCAAGGAGGAGATCCTTCCGCTCAAGGAAAGCCTCGGCGGGATGCGCTCGATCTTTTCGCACAACTGCGTGCTCGCGATGCCGCGCGAGCGCCTGAACATGGCCGTGCGCGACCTCACATCCGCCTTTCCGGCGATCCAGCGGGTCGAGGCGAATACCGACGCCTCCGTCGAAATCGTCAACGACCGCGCGGTGGACGAGGTGCAGGTTGATGTGGGCGAGCTCCATTTCGGTGGCGGCCTCACCGGCAAGACCACGATCGCCGTCTGGCGGATGCGGAAATACGAGCAGGCCTTCTGCGGGGAGTTCGCGTTCCAGTGCCGGTTCGACAGCGAGGACAAGCTCCACAAGGAGAACCTGAAACGCGCGCAGGATTTCTACAAAACCCTCCAGCTCGACGCCTTCGAATGGGTCTCGCTGGGCACGACGAAAACCGCGCTCGTTTACGGGCTCGGAAACACCTCCTCGGTCAGGGAGTAGCGGAGAAAATGACCAAAAACAGCTCCATGCTTCACGGAGAACTCAGCGAGGCCATCATCGGTGCCGCCATGAAAGTTCTCAATCCGTGGTTAAATCCATGACATGAGCACCCCAGTCATCAAACCCACCGCAGTCGAAATCTTCGCGGCGTTTTTCCGGATTGGCGTCACCAGCTTCGGCGGCGGCCTCGTCGCCTATCTGCGCGATGAAATTGTCGCTGGCAGGCAATGGATGTCGGAGGATGAATTCCTCGCCGCGCTCGAAATCGGCCAGACGCTTCCGGGGCTGAATTCGGTCAACGTGGCGATCATCGCCGGACGCAAGCTGGCGGGCCCGCGGGGAGCGATCGCCGCGGCCACCGGGCTCGTGATTCCCGGTGCCGTGATTCTTGTCATCCTCGGCCTCCTCTACGTCCGCTTCCGCAACAACCGGGATGTCGCCGCCGCGCTTGCCGGGATCGCCGCCGCCGCGGTCGGCCTCCTCTTCCAAGTCACCCTGAAAATCGGGGCCAAGCAATTTTTCAACCCGCTCGATCTGTTTTTCGTCCTGCTGACATTTGTGCTGGTCGGACTCTACCATGTCTCGCTGCCGGTCGCGCTGTTCCTCATCGCACCGTTCGCGATCATCCTGCGCCGCCCGCGCAAGGAGGCGGTCAAATGAGGGAGCTCGTCAGCCTGCTCAACGTCTTCTGCCTGCTCTCGCTGCTGGCGGTCGGCGGAGGCAGTGCCGTCTTACCGCAGATGGAACACGAGACGGTGACCGTCCACCAGTGGGTCTCGGCGGATGACTTTGCAACCATCTACAGCCTTGGACAAATGGCCCCGGGCCCCAACATGTCGATGGTCGGACTCATCGGGTTCAAGGCGGCCAACCACGCCGGCATGTCGGACGCGTGGGCCTTTGCCGCCATGCTCGTCGTCCTCCTGGCATTCTACCTGCCCTCAAGCTTTCTCACCTACGCGGTCAGCCACATGTGGGACAGCTTCAAGGAAAATCCCTGGCGGGATTCGGTCCAGAAAGGCATGGCCCCGATCACGATCGGCCTCATGCTCGCCGGCGTCCACGCCGTCGGAAAAACCGCGAGCTACAATCCGGAGCACAGCTTCCACTTCAACACGATCACCATCGGGGTCGGGCTCGCCGTCACCGCGATCCTTTTCGCCAAGCACATCAACCCCGCTCTCCTTATCCTCGCAGGCGGCGTGGTCGGATGGTTCTGCCTCCGCGGGATCTGAACGTCTCATCGTTGGCGGGGATCGGTTGACGGAGCGGGCGTGGAACATGTATGGCAGAGGCATGTCCGAGTCCTCTCAGCTTCCGCCATGGGTTCCCGCAGGGGGAGGCCGGGAGTTTGCGACCTCGGTGATGCCGGGCATCGCGCAACCAGAGCGGATCGCGCGAGCGGGCGCATCCCGGCACATGCCGGACGCGGAAGAGCTGGTCGCCGGAATATTTTCTGGAGACCGGTCGCTGGTATCGCGGGCGATCACCCTAGTAGAGAGCAACGCCCCCGCCCACCGGCCGATGGCGCGCGAGATCCTGCGCCGGATCGGGGAGCGGCCGGGATTCGCCCATCGGGTCGGAATTTCCGGAGTTCCAGGAGCGGGAAAAAGCACGTTCATCGAAGCCCTCGGCAACCACCTCTGCGACGCAGGCCGCAAGGTCGCCGTCCTCGCGGTCGATCCGAGCAGTTCGCTGACACGCGGCAGCATTCTCGGTGACAAGACACGGATGGAGACGCTCTCGCGGCGCGAGGAATGTTTCATCCGCCCTTCGCCGTCCGGCGGGGCCCTGGGCGGAGTCACCCGGAAGACGCGGGAGACGATCGCCGTCTGCGAGGCGGCGGGCTACGACGTTGTGCTCATCGAGACGGTCGGGGTTGGACAAAGCGAGATCGCGGTGCGCGCGATAGTGGATTGTTTTTTGCTCGTTCTGATCGCCGGGGCCGGAGACGAACTGCAGGGGATGAAAAAAGGGATATTTGAAATCGCGGACATCCTTCTCGTAAACAAGGCCGACGGCGACAACCGGATCCGCGCCGAGGCGACACGCTTGGAATTCGAGCGTGTCATGCACTACCTGAGCCCGGCAACCGAGGGCTGGAAACCGCCCGTGCTCGCCGCCTCGTCGGTCACGCGCTCCGGCGTCCCGGAGGTCTGGCAGGCGGTCGAAAAATATTTTGTGTACGTTGAGGCGGACGGACGGTTCGACCATCGCCGGCGCGAGCAGGCGATCGCGTGGTGGCAATCCCTCGTCGAGCAGGAGTTGCGCGTACGTTTTCTCAGCGATCCGAAAATCGCCGCCCTATCCGCACGGCTTGAGAGCGAAATCCTCGCCGGGCGCCTTGCCCCGTCGCTTGCCGCCGAAGAGCTTCTCGAGGGAGCCGGATTCCATCAGGCCCCATGAAATTCCTCCCGGAAGAAACCCTCAAACGACTCCTCAAATGACCATCAACGAACGCCTGGAAAAGTTCCTGTCCCGCAAGCCCCGCCTCTCCAAAGCCGCCTTCGTGGCGGCCGATGCCAAAATCACCGGCGACGTCCGGCTCGCCAAGGACTCGTCGGTTTTTTACGGAAGCGTCCTGCGCGGCGACATCGAGTCGATCATCATCGGCGAGGGATCGAACGTGCAGGACGGCTCGATCATCCACCTCGCCGATGACCTGCCCGCGATCGTCGGGGCCTACTGCACGATCGGCCACGGCGCGATCGTCCACGCCTGCACGGTCGGCGACGAATGCCTGATCGGCATGCGAGCGGTCGTCCTCGACGGCGCGGAGATCGGCGACCAGTGCCTCATCGCCGCCGGCACCGTCGTCACCCCGCGCACAAAGATCCCCGCGGGCTCGATGGTCATGGGAACCCCCGGCAAAGTCGTCCGCCAGCTCAGCCCCGAGGAGCGATCCGGCCTCCGCCACTGGGCCGAAAAATACATCCACGTCGCCCGCGCGCACGCGGCACTTCAAGAGAAAACAGCCGCCTAAGAAAAAAGGGTTGGCATCTCTGCTGATATTAGATTTACTAATAATACATACCAATGAGCGCAACTATTCAAAAAATTGATCATCTGGGCATCGCGGTGAAGTCCATCGAAGCGGCCCTTCCCTACTACGAAAAAACCCTGGGGCTCAAGTGCGGGCACATCGAGGAAGTTCCCTCCCAGAAGGTGCGCACCGCGTTCTTTGCGTGCGGGGAGGTCCATCTGGAGCTTCTGGAACCGACCGATCCCGAGAGCACGATCGCGAAGTTCATCGAGACGAAGGGCGAGGGCATCCACCACATCGCGTTTGCCACGACGGACATCACCGGCCAGCTCGCACAGGCGAAGGAAGCCGGCTCGCGGCTGATCCACGAGGTGCCGTTCGACGGGGCCGGCGGGAAGCTGGTCGCGTTCCTGCATCCCAAAAGCTCTTTCGGCGTTCTCACCGAGTTCTGCCAGCCGAAACCCGAAGCCTGCTCCGGCGGCTGCTCCTGCTCCCACTAACCGACTAAACTGCCATGCCCATTAAAAAAGAATTCATCGAAGAGCTGGAAGCGCGCCGTGAAAAAATCCTTGCCGGCGGCGGCAAAGACAAGCTGGAGGCCCGGCGGAAAAAGGGTCTCATGACCGCCCGCGACCGGCTGGACAACCTCTTCCAGGAGGGGACGTTCATGGAGTTCGGCATGCACGCCCAGCACGCCTGCCACAACTTCGGAATGGAAAAAAAAGAGCTTCCGGCCGACGGCGTGGTGACCGGCACCGGGTATGTCGGCGACCGTCCGGTCGCAGCCTACAGCGAGGACTTCACGGTGGCCGGGGGATCGCTCGGTGCCATGCACGCGCAGAAGATCTGCAACATCATGGACTTCGCCCAGCAGTCCGGCATGCCGGTCGTCTGCTTCAACGATTCGGGCGGCGCGCGCATCCAGGAGGGAGTCGAATCGCTCTCCGGATACGGGAAGGTCTTTTTCAAGAACGTGTATCTCTCGGGCGTCGTCCCGCAGATCGCGGTCATTGCGGGCCCCTGCGCGGGAGGGGCCGCCTACTCGCCCGCCCTCACCGATTTCCAGATCATGGTCAAGGACCAGGCGAACATGTTCATCACCGGCCCGGAGGTCATTTTCGCCGCGACCGGCCAGAAATGCACGATGGCCGAGGTCGGCAGCGCCGCCGCCCATGCCACCATCAGCGGAAACATCCACTTCGTCGCCGATAACGATGCGCACGCGATCGCGATTGTCCAGAAGCTCCTCTCGTTCATTCCGTCGAACAACATCATGGATCCGCCGCACGACCTGACCCAGCCGCTCGTGCTGGATGAGGATCCGGGGATGGATGATCTCGTTCCGGCGGACGGAAAAAATCCGCTCGACGTCAAGACCGTCATCGGCCGCCTCGTGGATAATGCCGACTTCTTCGAGGTCCAGATGGACTTCGCAAAAAATATCGTTGTCGGGTTCGGCCGGGTGCAGGGCATCGTGGTCGGCATCATCGCCAACCAGCCGCAGGTCAAGGCCGGCACGCTGGACATCGACGCCTCGGACAAGGCGGCACGCTTCATCCGGTTCTGCAACATCTTCAACATCCCGATCGTGACGCTGGTGGACACCGGCGGGTTCCTTCCGGGTGTCGCGCAGGAGCGCGGGGGAATCATCCGCCACGGGGCCAAGATGCTCTTCGCCTACGGCGCGGCGACCGTTCCGAAGATCACGGTGATCATGCGCAAGGCCTACGGCGGCGCCTACCTCGCCATGTGTAGCCAGGATCTCGGAGCCGACCTCGTCTTCGCATGGCCGTCCGCCGAGATCGCGGTCATGGGCGCAGAGGGCGCGGTGAAGATTCTCTACAAGCGCGAGATCGAGAAGGATCCATCGTGCGAGAGCAAGCTCATCGCGGATTACCGGGCAAAGTTCGCCTCGCCCTACCAGGCGGCCGGCAAGGGCCTGATCACCGACGTGATCAGGCCATCGCAGACCCGGGCCATGGTCGCCATGGCGCTCCGCAACACCCTATCCAAGCGGGAAACCCGGCCGCCGAAAAAACACGGCAACATCCCATTGTAACAAACCCCCGGGATTCGAAATCCGCCTGGTTTGACGTGGTCAATAACCAATAATCTGTGAGAGCATTTGAAAAATGAAAAAATTACGCGTTACCGTTGACGGGAAGTCATATGATGTGGCCGTCGAGATCCTCGATGATCAGGGCAAGCCGGCCGCCCTCCAGCAGACCGCCCCGCTTTTGCAGCAGACCAGCGTGGCCCCTCCGGCGTCCTCCGCTCCCAAGCCGTCCTCCGCTCCCGCAGCGGGCGCTGGTTCGGTGACCAGCCCGCTCGCGGGCCGCATTGTTTCCGTGGACTGCCAGGTCGGCCAGAAGGTGGCTTCGGGCGCACAGCTTGTAACGGTCGAGGCAATGAAGATGAACACCTTTGTCTACGCGGAGTCCGATGGCACGGTCGCATCCGTCTCCGTCAACCCGGGCGATACCGTGGATGAGGGCCAGGTTCTCGTCACACTTTCCTGAGGAATATGGAAACCCTGATTGCCGCCGCGGGAGAGTTGCTGAAGTTTGAAACAGCCCTGCTGGTGCTGGTGACCGCCGGGCTGCTGGTTCTCGCGAAGATGCTCTCCGATCTCCGCGCGGAAGTGCGCGGCATGCGCGAGGCCGGAGGATCAAAACCGGCCGCCGCCCCCGCACCATCCGCTGCTGCGCCCCAGCCGGATCCGGACAAAGGGATCCCGCCGGATGTCTTCGCGGCCATCGTCTGCGCCGTTCACTACACGCTCGGTGAAAGCCACCATATCGTCTCGGTGAGTCCCGCAGAATCGCTCGCTTGGTCGCGCGAGGGCCGGCGGAGCATCTTCCGCTCGCACTCGATCCGCTGAGCGCCCTCTGAAGCACGCCCGCTGGCGCACGCCAACGCCGATGCACCGGAAATTGAGTATTCAGGCCGTTGCCGCAATGGCAGCCGTCATGGCTTTCCAGTCGGGCTGCTCCACCATCGGGGTCCGCATCCAGTCACCTCCGCGGAACCCGCCGCCGACAGTTCGCTCCTCCGCGCCGGATCTGGTGCAGGCGGCCCGCCAGCTCCGGGAGGCGGACGAGAATCACATCACCCAGAGCGAGCGCATCCGAAGGTTGGTGCAGGCCGCCCGACTTTCCCTGCCGGCCGCCGGGAACAACATCGCCGCACGAACTGTTTACAACGCGGCCGTCGGAAGGCTCGTCGGATCTCTGGAAAAAAAGCATTTTGAACGCGCTTCCGAATTCCAGGAAACGGTGGAAATTGTCCGTTCGGGAAGCGGGGTTCTCGACCCGGAATCCTGCGACAGCATGCTTGCCGCCGACCGCGTGCGGATTTCCGGACTGCACGGCCGTTCGGTGCAGGAGGGGCTCGGGGTCCCCTATGTGTTTAACTATTCCGCAGGCTCACCCGCGCTGGCAGGCCAGCCCGGAGTTCCAAGGGCAGGCATGTCCGTTCCGGCCACGGCAGTCCTCACATTTGATGAGGGAAGGGCACGACTGAGCTTTCGCGCCACCCTGACCGACGACCGGATTTCCATCGGCGGCCGGCGGAGACAACTGGCTGCCGATTTCTCCGCGCCGATGGCGCTCATGGTCGCGCGAACCGGCAACCGGGCGTTGGACATCCCGGCGATGTTTTTATCGCGGCAGCGCCTCGGCGGTTCGGGCCTGTTCCAGTTCCAGCCTTACGATCCGGACAAAATTCCGGTGGTGTTCGTTCACGGCCTGCTCTCGCGTCCGGCGGCCTGGACGCAGGCGCTGAATGGATTGCTCGCGGACCCGGAAATCCGGAGGAAATACCAATTCTGGTTCTTTCTCTATCCGACCGGGCTGCCGGTCTGGAAATCCGCCGCACTTCTGCGTTCCGAACTCGACCGCTATCAGGAGGCCTTTGAAAAGGACGGACGAAACCTCCACCGGATCGTCCTGGTCGGGCACAGCATGGGAGGCCTGATTTCCAGCCTCATCATCCGCCAGGGCGGAGACGAGTTGTGGAGGCAATTCTCCGCGACAGGAGTTGACGAGATCCCGATGAGCCGTGAGGCCAGGCAAACACTGGAGCGTCTGATTTTTTACCGTCCGCGCACCGACATCGCCCGGGTGATTTTCATCGCGACTCCCCATCGGGGAAGCCGGATGGCATTCAACCCCGTCGCACGCGCGGCCTCGCGTCTGATCATGCTTCCGCAATTCCTCGCCCGTGACGACCGCCGGGCGATCCTCGCAAGCTTGAACGACAACGTCCGGGGGTTTTTTACCGCTCCCGCGAACAGCATCCGGTTTTTGAAATCCGACTCCCCGCTCCTCACGTCGATCCAGCGTCTGCCGCTCTCGCGCAAGATCCCCTACCATTCGATCATCGGGGACCGCGGACGCGGGGACTCACCGAACAGCAGCGATGGCATCGTGCCTTACTACAGCTCACACCTTCCGACCGCCGTTTCAGAGAAAATTGTCCCGTCGGACCACGGGGCCCAGGAACACCCGGAAGCCATCGCGGAAATCCGGCGGATCCTGCACGAGAACTTGTCGGACAAGGCGCGATAAGGCCGGATCAGCCCGCGTGGAGCGGGAAGAGCAGGGGCACCAGAAACACGCTAACCGCCATCACGATGATGGAAAACGGAACGCCCACCCGGACAAAGTCGCCGAACCGGTAGTTTCCGGGCGCAACAACCAGCGTGTTCACCGGCGAGGAGATCGGCGTCATGAACGCGGTTGATGCCGCGAGGGCGACAATCATGGCAAACGGGTATGGCGACGCATGGAGTTCGCCGGCGACGGCAAGCGCCACGGGAGCCATCAGGACGGCGGTGGCGGTATTCGAAATAAAGAGCCCGAGGATCGCCGTGACGGCAAAAAGGCAGGCCAGCAGGACATGGTCGCCAGCCCCGCCGGTCAGCGCCATCAGCCCGTCGGCCGCGAGTTCGACTCCCCCGGTTTTTTGCAGCGCGATAGAAAACGGGAGCATGCCGACGATGAGGATCAGGCTCTTCCAGTGGATCGAGCGATACGCGCTGTCGAGGTCGATGCAGCGGAGCGCACCCATGAGGAGGCAGGCGATGAGCGCGGCCTGAACATTCGGGACGATTCCGCTCACCATCAGGCCGACCATGACGACCAGGGAAATTAATGCATGCCAGGCCCTCCCCTGAACCGGCAGAACCTCCGAACGTTCCGCAGGCAGGTTGAGAAGCACGAGGTCGGACCGGTCGGTCTGCAGGCGGCCGATTTTCTTCCAGGGTCCGATGACCAGCAGCGTGTCGCCCACCCGCAGGGGCTCGGCAAGATATCCGTGCCCGACGACTGTCCTTCCGTGCCGGAGACCGAGCACGGTCAGTTGGAAGCGGCTGCGGAAATCCGATCCGGCCACGGATTTTCCGACGAGGGTGGAGTCGGCACCGACCATGACTTCCGCCATGCCGATCTGCTGCGAGCGGTCGCTGAAGTAGGCGCCGGTGAGAGGCAATTCCTCAAACGCGAGACGCACGCAGGCCGCGTGCACATCCACTCCGGGGGAGAACACATCGACGAGGAGCACATCCTCCGCCGCAAGCTCGGTCTCCGCGCCGGGAGCAAAGGTTTCCTTCGAGAACCGGCGCGTGCGCTCGATGGCGATCACGTTGATTCCCGAGTCGTCGCGCATGTTGGCCTCGGCCAGAGTCATTCCGACCAGCGGGGACTCCGCCTTCACGCGGACACGGAACTCGCGGCCCGCGAGCTGATATTTCCCGATCCAGTCCTGCAGGCTCACCAGTTGGACCGGCGTGGATCCGTCGGGTTTTTTTGCGGCCAGCCAGCGGCGGGCGAAGAGCATATACACGATCCCGAGGATCAGGATCGGGACGCCGAACGGCGTGAAGCTGAAAAAGCTGAACCCCTCCGATCCGCTGCGGACAAGCTCGCTGTTGACGACAAGGTTCGGAGCCGTCGCCACAAGCGTCATCATCCCGCTGATCAACGCGGCCATTGAGATCGGCATCATGAGCTGGCTCGCCGCGGCGCCGGTGGTCTGGGAGACGCGCAGCGCGACCGGAATAAAGATCGCGACAACTCCAGTCGAACTCATGAAGGCGCCAAGCGTCGAGACGACCGCCATGAGCAGCCCAATCAGCCTGGTCTCGCTCTTGCCTGCGGTCTCGATGAGCCAGTCGCCGAGCCGCTGGGCGACGCCCGTGCGCACGAGCCCCTCCCCGATGACAAACAATGCTCCGAGAAGGACGATGTTCGGATCGCTGAATCCCGCGAGGGCGTCCCTCATGGTGATCGCCCCGGTGAAGGGCAGCACCGTGAGCATGATCAGCCCCACGGCATCCATCCGCGGCTTGTTCATCATGAACATCGCGATGGAGACCGCGAGCAAACCGAGGACGATGGCGAGTTGTGGGTTCATGAGTTTTTCAGCCCCACCACCTGCACGGAAACCTCCATCCGTTCAAAAGCATTCGAGGGTCCTTTCCACGAACCGGAGAACGGCGAGGCTTCCTGATGCGAGGGTGCGACGGCGACAGAAATGTGCTCGTCGCCGACCTGCTTGTTGTTCGTGGGATCGTAGCCCTGCCAGCCGGCCCCCGGAATGTAGATCTCCGTCCAGGCGTGGGTGGCCCCGTGCTGGCCCTCACCCATCTGGACATAGCCGGTGACAAACTGCGCGGCGAACCCCCAGCTCCGCGCCGCCTCCATCATCAGCACCGCGTAGTCACGGCAGGATCCGCCGCCGAGGGAGATGGTTTTACTGGGGAGCTGGACGCCGGGATCCTCGCGGCGCTGGTATTTCAACGATTCGTAGATCCGCGTGTTGAGCCTGTTCAGGAGCTCCAGCGTGTCGATGAGCTGGCCCGGCTCATAAAGTTCGCTCAACCACTTTTGCAGGACCGGCCCGTCGTGCGGATAGCTGGGCAGACGGTATGGGATCAGCCCCAGCTGCTCGTTCGCGGAATACTGGAACGGAAACGAGCGGGCGCGCGGGTCGATGTGGCACTCGATGAGCAGCTCGTCGTAGAGGTCCACGTTCACCTCGCTGAAGACGCGCAGTTTGTCCGCGGGCTCCGGAAATGTGACGATGGCGACGGAATTCGCATTCAGGTCGCGGAGCCAACGGATCGATGCCTTCGGCGAAATTTCCAAACGCCCGCTGTCGATGTGCACATCATGCCCCTCGCGCGGCCGCATCAGCGCACGATGTGGGCCAAACGTGACCGGCTGATTGTAGAAATACTCCGTCGTGTGGGTGATGCGGATGCGTTTCATGCCGCCCGCCTTATACCCCGATGCGCGAGCATGTCCAATCCGGGAACGGAAAATGAGCGTCGGCAAACTTGGGTTCAATGTTGGACAGAGAGCCCCGCACGTCTGCCCCGGCCCGGAAATTGTAGAACCCCTCGCCGGATCGCGTCGCGGTGCACCCACGCCCCCTGAGATGGGCAGGGTGTCAGCCGACACGAGCCGCCTCAAATAGTTCAGCGGGCACAGGATAAGAGATATCCCAAACCATGGAAATCGGACGGTTACTTTCGTAGGAACAAAGGCGAGCTGCCGGACCGAGAAAAACAAAGGGGGCAGTTTCACCGTCAATTCGCTTATCGAGCCGAGCAAAGAAAAGCACGGTGTAGCCGCGGGCTTGGAAGTGAATATAGTTTTGCCCGACTTTGCTCGCCTGCGTCGTTGCAGCTTGGCTCTCCCAGTGAAGCCTCGACCGACTGATCAGATAATCCTTGTAGCGGGTGGTCGGTGCAAAATCCTTCTCCTCTTTGCGAAAGGTTACCAGATGGATATAGGTCTTTATATTCTCCAAATGGATGACGCCCACGCCCGCCGTTCCCGAGCTCTCGATGTCAGCAAGCCCAAATGCTGATTTGATTTCAGAAAATCCATAGGCTGAGTGGAGGTGGAGGGAAACATTTCCGGGGAGCACGAGTGGAGTCGTGGGGTATGGATGACTGCTTTGGCGCCATTCCGCTACCTCGATCATGTCCGCGTTGGAGGCTGGATTTCGCCGCCATTTGGCGAAGGAGTCCGAGTAAGTAGCGAGCTCCTCACCGGCTCCTGGTCTTCCCCACAACAGGTAATGAAGCGCCGCACTCTCCGAATCGGAAAAACCAAAGTCAGCGACATCCTCTGAGACGGTTGAAGAACTCAGGCGAATCATCTGGTTCAGCCGAACAGGGTCAGTGCGCAGACTTATCCTTCTGAGCGCCTTCCGCGCATCGTCCAGATCGGGATCTGCGATCGGAGCTTGATGGCGCGCGATACTCTTCCACTCCGACCAGGTTTTGTTTCGCAGGATTTCGAGCGGAGTCAGTGCCGTTGCGTCCACGAAGTTGCCGAAACTCAGAGGCTGTCCGGTTTCCGACTCAAATGTTTGGATGGCCTCGGAAATAAAGTTATTCAGGTTGCCGAGGCTCTGGCGGATATTGTCCAGAATGCGCTCGCGGGCTACCCGCTCGAGTTGAATGCTGCATCCTGGCGGCAAATTCGGGAAATCTCGTTCGATTTCCTGATCGATCCGGCGCCGCTGCGTTCTGAGCAGCGCGCTGAATTTCCGATCCATCCGGTATTTACGGTGAGCTTGCCCAACAAAATCAAGGACAGTGAGGCAGTCCTTTTCCGGGGCATGGCGGAGCCCGCGTCCTAGTTGTTGAAGAAAGACAGTAAGGCTTTCCGTTGGCCGCAGAAACATCACCAGGTCTATCTCCGGGATATCCACTCCTTCGCTGAATACATCGACGGTGAAAAGAAAGGTGATTCTCCCTTCCCGAAAGTCCCGCACCCGCCTGTCGCGAGTCTCGCCGGGGGTATCGCCCAAAACCTCCTCTGCCTGAAACCCCGCTTCGCGGAATTTCTCTGCCATGAATCGGGCGTGTCGGACACTGGCACAAAATCCCACAGCCCGCGTGGATGTGAGATCCGGCTGATAGCGGTGGATGCTTTGTAGAATCAGGTCGAGTCGCTCCTGTGCGCGGAAGTGATCGCCGGTATAAACTTCCGTCAATGCGTTGACATCATATTGTCCGTTTTTCCAGAAGCGCTCCTCGGACACGTCAACCGAATCAGCGACACCGAAATAGTGGAATGGGCATAGGAGTTTCTCTTCGAGTGCCTCTGGCAGCCGGATTTCCGCGGCAAAACGATGATCGAAGTCCGGCAGGATAGAACTGCCATCCATCCGTTCCGGCGTGGCCGTGAGCCCGAGTAGGATTCTTGGCAAAAAATTGATGAACAGCGGGCGGTAGCTCGAGGCGATTCCGTGGTGAGCCTCATCAATGATAATGAAATGGAAATGCTCCGGACCGAGATTCTGCCAGAGTTGGCGATTGGCCAGACTTTGGACGGATGCGAAGACATGATTCCATTCGATGGGGACCTCACCATCCACGAAGAGTTCCCCAAAGTTCTGGTCTCGCAAAATGGACCTGAAACAGGCGCGGGCTTGTTGGAGAATCTCCTTGCGATGAGCGACGAAAAGGAGGCGTGAAGCCCCGGGGGTTTCACTCCGACCACGAGCGTAGTCGAAGGCTGCCATGACTGTCTTCCCAGTTCCAGTGGCAGCAATCACAAGGTTTCGAAAAGACCCAGCCTGTCGGGCAGCGATAAGGGCTTCGAGAATCCTCTCCTGAAATGGGTAAGGGCGGATATCCGCGAAGAACATGGGGCTGCCTCCGCGATCAGAGCGGTTGGCAAAACTAATGGCCTCGCGGAACCTTGCAGACTGGCTCTGGTCGTAGGGAACGAATTCCTCACGCGACCAATAGGTTTCAAACTCTGCGGAAAAGCGCTCCATGATATGAGGCATGTCCTGCGTCGTCACTTTGACCGTCCATTCGAGACCGCTGGTCATCGCAGCGCGAGACATGTTGGCGGAGCCGATATAGGCGGTGGAAAAACCGCTTCTGCGGACGAAGTGGTAGGCCTTTGCATGAAGACGCGTGCGTTCAGTATCGTAGGACACTTTGACTGAGAACCGCGGTTTGGATGCCAGCCACTCGATCGCTTCGGGATCGGAAGCTCCCATGTAGGAGGTGGTGATAATCCGAACATCCACACCGCGTTCGGAAAGATTTTCAAAGGCCGGCACAAGCAGGCGAAGTCCAGACCACTTGATAAAGGAAACAAGGATGTCCACTCGATCCGCGCTCATCATTTCGGCGCGCAGCTCGTGTTCGAGTTGGGGATCATCTCCTGAACCAGTGAGGAGGCTACTGACTCTCAACGAAGTCTCCGGGCGTGGCAGGGGGGCTCCGATGTCACTCGTGCGAACCTCTTGGAGCAGACTTTTTGATCGGTTGAGAATTCTTTTTCGCTTCGTGTAATCCAGCCCATCTTCTGCAGATAGAAGGTCAATCAGACTGTTGATGATAGCCACGCGCTTCTCAGGCTTGGAAATGGGCAGAGCTTGATGAAGGAGCTGAGCAATAAAATGGCTGTATGTATGCGGGCTGCTTTCGTCGTCGATCTTGACAATAGTCGCGATGAGGTCCGGCCGGCCTTCCAACATTACGCCCAATTCCTCATCAAGGACCTGCTCGTAGAGACCGACCTGGAGTTGGCTTGCAGTTGACATCCTTAATCAAGGGGCTAGGTAACCATTTAAACTTTCAAGGATGGGAAGGTCGGCGGGCGCCCATATCAGCTCCCTTGCTTCGTTCATGTTCACCCACCGGCTTGCAGCATGCTCGGCTAAGTGGACCTGAGGACGATCCTCGCAGTATGAAAGAAATGGAAGAAGCCGGACTGTGGCGAAATCATATGCATGGGTGGTGGGAGGCAAGGGTTGCAGCGCATTGACTTCGAGGTGAAGTTCCTCACGCAGCTCTCGGCGAAGGGCAATCTCCGGACGTTCTCCGCTTTCCACCTTGCCTCCCGGAAACTCCCAGTGGTTTCCGAGTGTTTTTTGCGCAGGTCGAAGCGTTGTGAGAAATCGTCCTTGCATGCTGACAAGAACGAGGCAGGCGACATCAATCGCTTTGCTCATGGCTTCTTATCCGTTTTGGGCACGTCCGGCTTATTGAGCGACTTCTTTTCCTCGTTGGCGAGGCGACGTTCGACCTTTTTCACGTCTGCGGCGGGAGGGAGGGATTCCGGGCGGATTCCGTGTTCCAGCAGGGTTCGCATCTGGGAGATGGCGATGCCATTGAGCGTTGCGAGGCGTTCCGGTTGTGGCAATCCCTGGCGGATGAGGACGGAGTTCAGACTTTCGAGGTTGGTGAGGACGACGAGTTGTTCGAGCGGGGCGTGGTCGCGGATGTTGCCCTCGGCGTCGGGGTGGGCGTCGCGCCATTGCTTGGCGGTCTGTCCGAACAGGGCGACATTGAGGAGGTCGGCCTCGCTGGCATAAATCGTGGAGGCCTGAGCCTTCGTGATGGCAGGCGGAAGGAGGGTCTCCTTGATGGCGTCGGTGTGGATGCGGTAATTGATTTTGGCGAGGGTGCGCTGAAGCTTCCAATCCAGCTTCAGGCGGTTGTTTTCATCGTCCTTGAGGCGCTGGAATTCCTTGATGAGGTAGAGCTTGAACTCCACGGATACCCAGGACGCGAATTCGAAAGCGACGTCCTTGTGGGCGTAGGTGCCACCGTAGCGGCCTGCGCTCGATGAAAGGCCAAGCGCGCCGGTTTTTTCGATCCACTGCTTCGGAGTGAGGACGAAGCTGTTCAGCCCGGTCTGCATTCTAATCCCGTCGAATTCGACGGGATTAAAATCCGGGTTGTTCAGCCGCTCCCACACCCCAAGAAACTCCACGGTGTTGCGGCTGCGCAGCCAATTGCGAATGACATCGTCCGGGTGATCGGGGTTTTTGAATTTGGCGATGTCGGTCAGGCAGATGCTGTCATGCTGGTTCAGCGAAAGCACGGTAACGGTGGCGCCCCTGACTTCGATGGTGCTTTTTTTGGCTTTGCTCATGGCTGCTTATCCGCTTTTAGCACGTCAGGTTTCCCTTCCTGCGAGAAGTGGCGCGGCAGCCTGGCTTTTCATTGTGGCGAATTCGTCACAATGAAAATTCGAGTGAAAAGCCGATTCCCGGATGCCGAGGGTGAGGCCGCCGTATCCGCAGAAGAGATCGAGGCAGGTGAGGCCGTTCATTATTCGGGGAGCTTCATCGTTTTTTCATACCCATTTGATCCGTCACTTGAAAGCAGAAGTCTGGGGATTTCGTTCTGGATAAGGCGGGAGACACCTGTCCGCGTCGGAAATCGAGCAAGACATAGGCATGACGCCCATGCCCCATCCATGGTCGATCCCAGAAGGTCAGATTGGAAGAATGCCGCATGGTTTGCTTCACAACACACGCGACCTTTGCGTGCCAGCCAGGTCAACGAGTGTCCTACCCTTGGGAAAAAATTGGGAATCTGAAAGTTGAAAGTGGAAAACCAGCGCGGGCGCGCTTCGTAGATGGGGGAAGTCGAGTGTTTGGCCAGGGTGGCAACCGGAGCGATGTGAAAAGCGGAGAGTCTGCAGACGATCGGCTACAATGCGCGCGGGAGGCGCGGTTTTTTAAAAATCGAGGCGTTCTTATCGACGGACGGCCCGGCGGTCCATCCCTGCCGCAAACGCCCGCCACACCGCTTCATCCCCGTTGAACTTCCGGGCGAGTTCCTGCGAGTTCGTGTATTGCATGACGAGGGGGAGCCTGCCCAACTCCCGCTCCGATGGCCAGTTCATCCAGCAGCGCGGAGCCAGCGGAGGGGGTCACAATTCAAATTTCAGAACGAGGCGCGCAGCCTTGCGTAGAAGACGCCAGCCGTGTCGTTGTCCGGTGCGTTGCCGGGATTCGCTATGAGCTGGAGACCGACCGAGAGCTGGGTGTTCTGGCTGACTTGAAACCGGTGGAAAACCTCGAGGACGGTCTCGTTGCGGGACGCTTCGCTCCGGGGGACGCTCAGGGCAAATGCCGCGCCGGTGAGGTCGTCTTTTCTGCCGAGCAAACCGCTGAGCCCGAGTCCGATTTGCCCCGACTGGCGGACGTTGGTCAACGTGCCATCCGAGTAGGAATACCTTGCGAAGACCTGTAGGTTTTTTGTGAGGTTCTGATCCACGATGAACGTGAAACCATAGTCCTCGGGAAGGCTAAACTTGCTGCGCGCATCCATGTGCCAGATACCGAAGGCATACCGGCCCTCGCCGAGCCCTTTAAATGTCGGCGTGTAGCCGGCCTCGGCGAAGCTGAAGATATCCCATTCGTTAAAGAGCGTGTCGAACTCAGCGCGGATCGTGTTGCTGTAGGCGTTGCTTGCCCCGGCGGTGATGTAGAACTGGTCGGTCGGTCGGAGCGAGATGCCAAGCATCGGGCCGTGCCCCGGAAAGGGAACGGCGGGGTTCGCAGAGAAATTCCGGTTGATGAACGAGTTGTTCACGTTCTGCAGCCAGTGCGAGCCGACGTAGTCGGATGGATCGGCACGGCCAATAATAATGCGCACCCGCGCGTCGAAGAGCCGCTGGATCCAATACGCATCGCGGATCACCCACCCTCGGTCGTTGAAGGTGCCGGTGGGGGCAACGATGGTTCCCATTTGTCCGCCGATCCGCGAAGGCGGCTGGCTGCCCATTTGATACCGGTATTCGCCGGTAAAAACAAACCGTCCGGTATCTTTCGTGCCCCGACCGATCAGCGTCCACGAGGACATCAGGTCCAGATCGCCCGCCGCACCGTATCTGGAACTCTGCCCGCCTATCGGCTGCATGAAGAGCATCGTGTTGGCCACGCCGATCCGCAGGCCGGTCTTTTCATAGAGCGAATCGAGAGGAGCAATCAGGAGGTCCAGCGGGCGGTTCACACCGTAAGAATCCAGGTAGCCGTCGTTCGGAGCGTAGATCTCGTCGAGCTCGGCGGGAGTATTGGTCGTTGATTCGCCCGGTGAAAAATCGGCGTCGAAGTTGGTCGATTCGATGTCGTAGATCGTCGGCTCAAAAGCGGATGTGGCGGCCTCCACCGGGACTGCCTGCTTCGGAGACTTTTCGGCAGCCGGCAGGTGCGCGCTCAAAGCCACCAGGCTCGCAAGAGAAAAAACACCGGCACTTAGGAAAGTGCGCCGCTGATTGGTGATTTTCATTTTCGGGGGCAGAATGCTTCCTGCCTTCAAGCGATGGCAAGCATTTCCGCCAGCCCTTTGGATGATCACGAGATTTTGAGGTTTATCCCGAGGACATGATGTTCTATCTCTCGCGCTATGATCCGCATCATTTTTTCAAGCCTCGCCTGCCTTTTCACTCTTTGCTCCTGCAGCTCGGTTGGAATTCACTCCGTGCACACCAAGCCCGTTGCACTTCGATCGGTGCCATCGCGCATCTGGGTGGAGCGGTTTTCCGCGCCGATGTCCGCCTTCCATCTTGGAGAGCGTTCCGCGAGTGAGAAGCGCGTCCTCCGTGATGAGATTGTCGCAAATCTCGCCCACAGCACCGCCGGTCAACTGCGCACCCATGCGGCGAACTCATCGGTTCTGGGATCCGGCGGCACGGTTTCTCCGGGAGAGTGGCTTGTGCGCGGCGAGATTCGCAAGGTGGATCAGGGCAGCCGAGCTCTCCGGGCCGGCATCGGCCTCGGCATGGGCCGCACGGAAATGAGAACCAGCGTTGCCGTTTTCAAAGTGACGGAGTCGGGGCTGGTGCCGCTCCTGAGGTTCAAGACAACGGGCAACTCGGGCATGGAGCCCGGTGTCGCCCTTGGAGTCGCAACAGGCGGAGTGAGCACGGCATTTTCCGCCGCCAGTGCAGCCGGCACGCTCGTGATGAGCAGCCTGCCGGGAGTCAGCAGCGATATCGATCGCACCTCGTATGAAATCGCAGCCGTCCTTTCCGTCTATCTTCAGCAAAACGGCCTGTTGGGACCCTCCCGGATACCCATTCAACCGAACATGAGGGGACACCTGCCAACGACCGTCAATTTGAACCGCGCCATTCCCGCGCCGCTGAGACCACAGTAGCCCGCCGCGTTTTTCCATCCCACCTCGGAAATCGGACTATTGGATTGCCTGATGCCGGGCTTCGTTCCATAAGTCTCGGACATGGCTCCTGAACCCGTCCTCCAATACCTTGCCAGCAACGAAGAGCGTTTCATCGAAGAGCTCTTCGACTACGCCCGCATCCCCAGCATCAGCGCCCAGTCGGACCATGCCGGTGACATGCGGCGCTGCGCGGAGTGGCTCGTCGCCCGATGCGTAAAAGCCGGCTTGAAAGCCGAAATCCGCAAAACCAGCGGCTACCCGGTCGTCATGGCAAAGACGCCGAAACAAGATCCGAAAAAGCCGACGTTTCTGGTCTATGGCCACTACGACGTGCAGCCGCCGGAGCCGCTCGATCTCTGGACCTCGCCGCCGTTCGAGCCCCGCCGGGTCGGACGCAATGTCTATGCCCGAGGCATCAGCGACAACAAGGGCCAGCACCTCGCCCACATCAACTCGATTGAAGCCTGGCTGAAAACCGGAAATGAATTGCCGTGCAACGTGAACTTCCTGATCGAGGGCGAAGAGGAGGTCGGCTCCAAGGCCCTTTACGACTTCCTGCCCAAGCACGCCAAGGAACTCGCCTGCAAAGCCCTGGTGGTCTCGGACACCGAGATCCCGAGCATGAAGCACCCCGCGCTCTGCTATTCGCTGAGGGGCATGGCACCGATTGAAATCCGGATCGACGGCCCGGACCGCGACCTGCACTCCGGCCTCTTCGGCGGAGCGGTGGACAACCCGGCCATGGTCCTCTGCCAGATGCTCGGACAACTGCGGAACAAGCGCGGGAGCATTACGATTCCCGGCTTCTACGATGACGTGGTGAAACTCTCGGCCTATGAGCGGAAGCAGATGGCCAAAGTGCCGTTCAACGAGGCGAAATTCCGCAAGTCCGTGGGAGTGGCGGCACTCTTCGGTGAGGCGGGCTACACCCCGGATGAGCAGCGGGCCGCGCGGCCCACGTTCGAAATCAACGGCCTCACGAGCGGCTATCAGGGCGAGGGTGGCAAAACGATCGTCCCCTCATGGGCCAGCGCCAAGATCACGATGCGCCTCGTGCCGGATCAGGATCCGAAAAAAATCATCGCGCTCGTGAAGAAGCACCTCAAGGCCATTTGCCCGCCCACCGTGAAGCTCACGATCACCGAGGGTCAGGGCGGCGGACCCTACATGGTGGATCCCACGGGACCGCTGGCGCAGGCCTGCATGCGCGCGGCGAAGCTCGGGTTCGGCCATGAATGCCTCCTCGCCCGCGGCGGCGGCAGCATCCCGATTATCGCCGCGTTCAAAGAACACCTGAAAGCCGATTCGCTCATGCTCGGGCTCGCCTTGCCGGACGACAACGCGCATTCGCCCGACGAGAAATTTTCCCTCGATGCCTACATGGCCGGAATGAATATGGCGGCGCACCTTTGGCCGGAACTGGCCGGAGTCGCCTGAGACCAAATACACAGCGGGACAGGTAAAAAAGTCGGGCACCTCGGCGATGTGCCCCTACCAATTTTTGGTAGGGACGGATCGCCGAGCCGTCCGTTGATTCCACCCATTTCGGTGTCACAATGGTATGAATCCGCATCAGGAGGGATTGCCCACACGCCTGATCCGCGCCAGCGGGGCAACAATATTTTCGCCCACCCACCGGTAGAGCGAGGCGCCGACCAGCGTGCCGAGGGCGATGGATGTGATCACATAAACCACGGTAACCAGACCATCGATCCCTGCAGCGCGGTCGCTGAGCATGCGGGTCACGCTCAGCAGCCCGAGAGCACCGGGCACCAGCAGCCAGAAACTGGGCAGAAAAGTCACCGCCGCCGGTGGCCCCCGGAAGTGATACTGGATGAGATAGCCGAGCGGTGTCGCGACGAGCATGCCGAAAAACCCGCTGAGCTCGCTGCTGAAAAACCCGGACGCGAGCCGCTGGGCGGCAAACGCCAGCAGGAGGACAAGCGACATCCAGTGAAGAGATTTGCGCGGAGCCGAAAAGTGGAGGTAGACACCCAAGCCGAACACCAGCACGCCGGCCCAAGGCGCCCACGCCACATATCCATAGTTTCCGCCCGAGTGGACGAGATCCGCCGGGAGATAGCCGGTAAAGGCTGCCCCGATGGCGAGCCCGAACGCGAGCAGGACGAGCTGAACGAATCCGGCGATCAGGCGGCTGGCTCCGCTGACCATGTCGCCATAGGCCATCTCCAGCATTCCAAGGGTCAGCATCCCCCCGGGAAGGAAGGTGACCAGCGGAGGGACCAAGGCATGGAGCGGGTCAACAGGGATTCCCCTCCGGATCGCGAGAAAAACCAGTGACGACACCACGGTGGCGGCAATCACCGGCAGCGGCACCGACAGCATGGTGCGTCCGCGGTTGAGGAGCTTGAGCAGTCCCACAATAAATCCGAGCAGCCCTGCGGCAGCGAGGTTGATCGTCGTTGGCATCAGCACCAAGGCCAGCCCGACCGTGAGGATCGCATGGCCGACAACGTGGCCGACCGGCCCGAAGCGGGCCTTCTGGCGCTGGATTGCCGCCAGGCGCTTCAGGCCGTCCAATGGATCCACCGTGGCACTCTGAGCCTCCTCGCCCAGCGCGTAAACATCGGCGATCTGGTCCAGCCGCAGCATTTGCGGTTCGCTTTCGGCGAGAGTGACGCGCTCGCCATTGCTGTCGTGAAGCGAGATAAATACGGCTGTGGGGAAGGCCACAACCCGCGACTTTTGCATGCCATATGCCGAAGCAATGCTTCGCAGGAGCTTCTCCACCTTCGCGGTTTGCTCGCCGCACGCCAGATAGGCCCGCCCCAGCCGGAACAGGAACTCGAGCAGAACTGCGGTGTTCGGAGCCGGGGAAGCGGGCGGAGAAAATTCAGTGCTCATGATGCGGGGGCGACCGATGGCACGGCTCTCAATTCAGCCCCCACGGGATCCCCAGCAAAAACCACGCGACGAAGAGCAGCGTCCAGATGGCGTAGAGAGCAATGACATAGGGAATCATCAAGGCCACGATCGTTCCCACCCCGGCCTTGGAGTCATACTTCTGGGCGAAGACGACTATCAGGGCAAAATACGCGTTCAGCGGGGTGATGACGTTCATCGGTGAATCGGCAACCCGGTAAGCCGCCAACACCGCTTCGGGAGCCACTCCCAACTGGACGAGCAGCGGCACGAAAATGGGCGCGAAGAGAGCCCACTTCGCGATCGCGCCGGAGATGAGCAGATCGATGAGGCTGACGACCAGGATGAACCCGAGCAACAGAAGCAGCGGAGGGACGCTGGCGGACTTCAGCACGTCGGCCATCGACACGGCCAGGATTGTTCCGATGTTGCTGTAGTTGAAGTAGGCGATGAACTGGCTGAGGATGAAGAGCAGCAGGATGAGGCTGCCGAGGCCAGCGATCGCTTTCTCCATCGCCTTGATGACATCGGTGCTGGTTTTCATCGTCCGGGCCCCGAATCCGTAAGCGGCACCCGTGACCAGAAACACCACCATGATCACGGCGATCAGCCCGTTCATGAAGGGCGAGTTTCCGATCAAGGCGCCGGTCTCCGGATCGCGCAGCGCCGATCCGGAGCCGATGGTCAGGAAGCCCAGAACGACGAGCACGGCCACCAGCCCGACGGCCGCGAATTTCAGACCGCGCGGCTCGTCGCCCAGCACCCCGGCCTCTGCAGAGTCAGGTGTCCCCGCCAGATCGCCCGCATCGTCCGGCTTGTATTCCCCCAGCCTCGGCTCGATCACCCGCTGCGTGATGAACGTGATCACCACCGTCAGCGCGATGACTGACGCGATGGAGAACCAGAGGTTGGCGGTCAGATCAATCGAGAGGGCGGGATTGACCAGATGGATCGCATCGTTTGTGAACTCGGTGAGGACGGCGTCGAGCGGCTTGATGAGCATGTTCACTGTGAACGCCCCGGCGACCGCGGCAAAGCCTGCGGCCAGACCTGCCAGCGGATGCCGGCCGACGCTCAGGAACGCGGAGCCTGCCAGGGGAATCAGAACGAGATACCCCGCGTCCGCCGCAATGCTCGACACGATGCCCACAAAAACCAGGATG
>QYQL01000022.1 GCA_007280915.1 Verrucomicrobiaceae bacterium
CTCTGTGCCCTCTGTGGCTTGAATTTCTTTGGTTCCTGTTTTCATGGACCAGCAAATCGAAGTTCTGCGCGCCGAGGCGCTCGCTGAGATCGGGGCGGTCACCGACCGTGCCTCGCTCGATGCGGCGCGGGTGCGCTTCCTCGGAAAAAGCGGGGCGGTCACCTCCCTCAGCGAAGGGATGCGAAATGTCGCGAAAGACGACCGGCCGCGCTTCGGCAAGCTTCTCAACGACCTGCGGCAGGCAGTTTCGACAGCTCTGGAGGCGCGGGAAATCCGCCTGCTCGAGGAGTCCGATGCCGCAGCGGTCTCATCCCTCGATCTCACGCTGCCTGGAACATTTGCGCAGTCCGGAACGCTTCATCCGCTCACGCAGTTGATGAACCGTGCGGTGATGTGCTTCCGGCGGATGGGATTCGCCATCGCGGACGGCCCGGACATCGAGACCGAGTGGCATTGCTTCGACGCGCTGAACACCCCGCCCGACCATCCGGCGCGCAACGAACAGGATACCTTCTATTTGCCCGACGGACGCCTCCTCCGCTCGCACACCTCCACCGTGCAGATCCGCGTGATGGAAAATACTCCGCCACCCGTGCGGATCATCGCTCCCGGCGCCGCCTACCGGCGCGATGAAGTTGATGCCACTCACCTCGCCCAGTTCACCCAGATGGAAGGACTCTACGTCGCCGAGGACGTGAGCCTTGCCGACCTCAAGGGGACATTGGAATTCTTTTTCCGCGAGCTGTTCGGCCCCGGCACCGAGCTGCAATTCCGTCCGCACTTCTTTCCGTTCACCGAACCGAGCTACGAAATCGACATCCGCGCGGAGGCGCTCGGAAACCAGTGGATGGAACTCGCCGGCTGCGGGATGGTCGATCCCGCCGTCTTCGAGGCCGTCTGCGAGCGCCGCGGTGACCGGGTCTATGACCCCGAAACCGTCACCGGATTCGCATTCGGATTCGGCCTCGACCGCCTCGCCATGAACCTCGCGAAAATCCCGGACATCCGGATGCTCGTCGAAAACGACCTCCGGTTTTTGAAACAATTTTGATTGATGAAAGTTTCGCTCAACTGGCTCCGTGAATTTGTGGAATGCGATCTCCCGGCCGCTGAACTGGAGGCGTTGTTCCGCCGGGCCGGGCTTGAAGTGGCGTCGGTCGAGGAACGCGGCGCGGCCTTCGACAAAGTGGTCGTCGCGCAGGTCCTGGAATCGAGCCAGCACCCGAATGCCGACCGCCTGAGCGTCTGCAAGGTCGACGACGGCTCCGGGACGCCCCGCCAGATCGTCTGCGGCGCAAAAAACTATAAGGTCGGCGACAAGGTCCCTCTGGCGCTTCCGGGAGCGGTGCTGCCGGGGGATTTCAAAATCAAGACCGGCAAGCTGCGAGGGGTCGAGAGCGAGGGGATGATGTGCAGCGCGAAAGAACTCCGTCTCGCGGAGGATTCCGACGGACTGCTCATCCTGCCGGCCACAGCAGCCGTCGGCTCGCCGATCGGCGACCATTTTCCTTCCGATGTTCTTTTCGAGTTGGAGATCACTCCGAACCGCCCGGATTGGCTGAATCATCTTGGAGTCGCCCGCGAGATCGGGGTCTTCACGGATCAGGAGGTGCGGCCTCCGGGCATCCCCGCGCCATCTTTTGCATCCGCCGCAGGGGCCGTCGAGATCGAGGCCGAGGAGTGCCCATATTATACGTTGCGGCGAATCCGGGGCGTGAAGATCGGCCCGAGTCCGAAGTGGCTGAGCGACCGACTGATCTCGATCGGACTCCGTCCGGTCAACAACGTCGTGGACGTGACGAATTTTGTTCTCTTCGAACTCGGCCAGCCGCTGCATGCATTCGACGCCGTGAAGATTTCCGGGCCTCTACGCGTGAGGCGCGCGACTCCGGGCGAATCCTTCCGGGCACTCGACGGCCAGGACTATTCCCTCAGCGAGGACTTCCTTGTCATCGCCGACGATTCCCGCGCGGTGGCGCTGGCGGGCGTGATGGGCGGCGAGGATTCCGGCGTGTCCGCGACGACCACCGACATTCTTCTGGAAAGTGCGGTCTTCGATCCGGGAACCGTTCGCCGGACGTCGCGATCGCTCGGTTTGATCAGCGATTCGAGCTACCGGTTCGAGCGCGGCGTGGATCCCGAAATGGTTGCCTCCGCATCCGCCCGCGCCGCCGAATTGATTGTGCAGGTGGCCGGGGGAGTCGCGGAGGATGTCGTCCTCGAGGCTGGGAGCCACTGGGCGCGGCCGGAAATTCCCCTGCGTCATGCCCGGGTCCGTGCGCTGCTCGGATTGGATCTTTCGGATTCCGAGATCGAGGAGGCGCTACAAAAAACCGGACTCGAAAAGCTGTCCGGAGGAGGTGATTCCTCGTGGTCGGTGCCGGGGTTCCGCCATGAGCTTTCGCGCGAGGCCGACCTCATCGAGGAAATCGCCCGCGTGGTGGGAATCGAAAAGATCCCATCGAAGACCTCTGGGATTTTTGCTCCCTCCTCGGCCCCCGATACGGCTTATGATTTCCTGATGGCCCGCCGCCGTGCGCTGGCCGGCCTCGGTTTCCACGAGGCGCGGACGAGCACGCTCGTCTCGGTGGCCGACGCGGCTTGGTTCGGCCCCGCCGTCGAGCTCAAGAACCCGTTCGGCGACGACCAGTCCCGACTGCGCACCAGCCTGATCCCCGGACTGCTTGCTGCGATGCAACGGAACCTCAACTTCGGCGCAACCGCGGTGCGGCTTTTTGAATGCGGGCGCGTGTTCTCTGAAGCGGGAGAGGGTTCACGGATTGCAATGGTTGCGACCGGTGAAACTTCCGGGGCGGACTGGCGCGGCGGAGTGCGTAGAAACTGGGATCTCTTCGACCTGAAGGGAGCCATACGGGAACTTGCCGGACTTTCCGAAGAAGATTTTGCACCACTTCCGAATCCTCCCATGCCGTTCGGCGCGGCGATCGAAATTTTCAAGAACGGCGTCCGCATCGGGCTGTTGGGAATTTTGCATCCCGGCGAAGCGAGGAAGCTGGATGCCACGTCTCCGATCGTTGCAGCGGAATTCGACGCCTCGGCCTGGCA
Source organism: Verrucomicrobiaceae bacterium (assembly GCA_007280915.1). Taxonomy (GTDB): domain Bacteria; phylum Verrucomicrobiota; class Verrucomicrobiia; order Chthoniobacterales; family Terrimicrobiaceae; genus QYQL01. The sequence goes on from QYQL01000022.1 coordinate 3,067, forward strand.
GCAGGCCGTCCCTCCTGTCGCCGCCGCGAAGCCGCTTCCAAAATTTCCCGGCTCCACACGCGACATCGCGATGACCGCCCCGCTGGCACTGGAATACGGCGATGTTCACGAAGCGGTTCTCGCCCAGAAGGAACCACTTCTCGAATCGGTTTCCCTCTTCGATTTGTTCACGGATCCGACCGGAAACAAACTTCCCTCCGACCGGAAATCCCTCGCAATTTCCTTGACATTCCGCTCACCGGACCGCACTCTGACAACAGAGGAAGTCACCACCGCTACGGACCGCTTGAAAGCCGGATTGAAACAGCGCCTGACGGTCGATTTCCGGGAATAGATCTTTCTAAATTTCAGTGGTGGGAAACGGTTCCTGCCACATCAGATTTGCCCTGCTGTGTTCGCGATTCAACGTCGCAAACTCCCGAACCGATAATAATAAATCAACCCGGAGGCTGGGCCACCCGGCGCAATGACACGCCTTCACTGGAAGTCAGAGCGCAGGGGGGCGGTCATCCACCCTATTACTAGGGAACGGGAAATGCTTCGAAACGGCACGTGCGGGGCAATACTTTTTCAAGAGGACGATTCCTTCGGGAATCGTCCTTTTTTTCTCCCCGGTGAAGCTTTTTTGTATTCCGATCGCGATATTCAAAGGTTTAGCGAATTTATTTTCTGAGCCAGGCCTGCCAGATCCAGGACAGCGGGAGTGCGCCGTGAGAAAGCAGCCAGTCGTTGAACTCCCTCAGCGACCAGCCCTCGCCGCGGGCAAGGCCGTTATAAAGTTTTTCGACCTCGAGGCGGCCCAGCAGGTAGCTCATCGGCACGGTCGGGCTCGAGGTATACCAGTTTACGTCCCCGGTTGCCCGCGCGTTGGTGAAGCCGACTCCCTTCTCCAGCCGTCGCGCCGCTGCGGCAGGCGTCAGGGATCCTTCCTGAAGCCCGCAATCGATCACAATCCGGTGGGCGCGCCAGAGCGCGTCGTGGAGTTGGATGAGCTTCGCGTGCGGGATGTCCACGAGTCCTTTTTCCACGGCCATCTGCTCGCACCACATCGTCCAGCCCTCGTAAAAAATCGCGTGCTCGAAAAGCCTGCGAAGCCGGCTGGGATGGCGGAATTGGACGACGAACTGAAGGTGGTGGCCCGGGTAGGCTTCGTGGACGCTCGTGAGTTCGAGCCCGAAGTGCTGTCGGATTTCGGCGAGTTTTTTTCCGGCATCCGCCTGGCCGAGGCTGAGATCGTTCACCCAGAAAATCCCGCTCTGCGTCTGCGCGAACGGCTGGGGCGGGTTGTAGGCGGCGGTGGGAAACTGGTGGCGGAGGAACGGCGGGACCGGCAGAATCTTGAGCGATTCCCCGGCGGGAAGCGTGACGAAATCCGCCTTTGCCAGCTGCTTTTTGATCCCGGCTGTCACCTGCCGGTAGAGGTTGAGAAGGGAACCGGGCGGAGTCCAGCTGGCCGCTGCTTCTTCGATGAGTGCCCGCGCCGGGCGCCCGCCCAGCTTTGCTGCCGCCTTTTGCAGAAGGTAGTCGTGCCGGGCCACAAGCCGCTCGCCCGACGCCCGCGCCTCGCGGAGCGAGAGGTCGAACCCGAGGCGTTCGCGAATCAAAAACTCGAACCTCTCGCGTCCGACAGCGAATCCATCCGCCGCTCCCTGCCGCTTGCGCTCGATGGATCCCGCGTAATCCTTGAATGCCGATGCAGCGGATCGGAGGAGCGATTTTGTTTTCGCAGGATGCGGCGAAACTTCAGCCAACCCGCTTGCAAGCCCATCGAGAAATTCCACACTCCCGGCACACGAACGCACGGCAAGCGATGTCCAGAGCGGAACCGGCCTCCGCACGCACTCCGCGCCCGCCGCGAGGTAATCCGGAATTTTTGCGAGCCGGGACTCGATCGAGGGGAGCGCCCGACCGAGGTTGGATGACCCGCGCACGACAAGATCAAAGACCGCGTCCACCGCCGACCCGGGATGGGTCTGGGGATTTGTCCTCCAACGGGCAAGTTCCCGGGAAAAGAGGAGATCTGTCCGCAGCTTTGCCAGAAACCCGCGCCGGTCGAGCCAATCATCCCCGCGAAATGCCCCCTCGGGAAGCCGCTCGACTTTGGACAGGGTCGTCTCCAGCAGCCGGACATGCCTGCGGTGGACCTCCGGGGTATTCTCACCCAGCTCCGGCTCGAATTTTTTGAACCCAAGGTGGCTGGCGTATTCGGGAAACAGACGACACGTCTCCTCCAGCCAGGCATCCCCGGTTTCCTTCAATGCCCGCCCCGCCGCACCATCCACTGCGGATAAGAAATTCATGGGCTCTCCACTCGCCGAATCCCACCGCGCGCGCAAGTCGAATCGGCTGATCCCCTGCCCGCAACTCTCCGTGCTCAGCGCATCGGGACAGCCTGCCGGGAGTCGAGGATCTTCTGCTGGTCAGGCAATGCGGGCGGCTTGCCGCCGCCCCAGATCAGCCGGCTTGGACGCTCGGCCAGATCGCGGAGGAAAAACTTGGAATACGTGGTGGTGACTTTGAGATTCTCCGAGGTGACGCGAAAATCCGAAACGGAACGCGTGAGGTTTTTCTCGTTGTCCCGAAGAAGGGTCTCCCCTTTTTTTGCAAGGGACTCGATCGACCCGGCCGCCGAATCAAGACGGGAAACGGCGCGCCCGATCCGGTCCTTGTTGTCGGCGAGGAGAGAGCGGGCATCGGCGGCGGCGGAACGGGCATCCGTCAGCGCAACCTTTGCATCGTCCAGAACGGTTTTCGCATCCGTGACCACGGGCTGGAGTCCGGTGAGAAGCCCCTGCGTTTCATCCACGAGTTTATGAATCCGCGTGAGGATGTCGTTGGCGCTGTCCGCCGTCCCTCCGCCCATGACCTTGCGCACGCCCTCGATGGCATCGTCCACGTTGCGGGTGAGCTCGTCGAATGTCGTGGGAGAAATCCCCTGGAGCACATCGTCCTTTCCAAGATGGGGGGCCGTGTCCGGATCATCCTGCACAAGAACGAATTTATCGCTCAGAAGCGTGTCGGCGGCGATGCTGACGGTGGCGTTCTTTGAAACCGGCGGGACGTCCGGCAGAAGGTCGAGTGTGATTTCGACGAGGTTTTCCGGATCCGCAGTCCGCTCCGCCGCGCTCAGGATTCGGACGCTGGAAACCGTTCCGGCCCGGGCTCCGGCATATTTTGCCTGCGAGCTGACCTTGATCCCGGTGATGTCATGAAAGCGGACCCGGACGTGATGTCCGCCGGGCACGAGAAACCGCCCGGTCAATCCGAAGGCAAGCGCCACGAACAGCACGGCGCTGCAAGCGATCACGGCCAGCGCGATCCAGCTGTCGGACGTCTTATTTTTCAAAATCCGATCGCCTCCATATCCAGCGATGTCTATGCCGAGAGTCACAGCGCATCAAGGCTGAACTGGATTGAAATGGTGGAACATGTATAGGGTGAACGTGCGAATGCCTGAAAACAGCCCATGCCCGAAGCGCCGCGCCTTACCAGCACCAAAGATCTGGTTGTGCCTGCTGCTTTCGGCAGCACTGGCCGTCTGGCTGCTCCATGCTCCCGTCCTGTCCTGGGCGGCACGCAAAGCGCTGGAGCAGTGGTGTTCGGCCAACGGGCTGACATTTTCCGCGGACAAGCTGGATGTGCGTTTTGATGGCCCCGTCCTGATCGAGGGGATCCGGTTCCGCTCGACCCCTGGCGGCGGACACTTCACGTCGCTTGATCTCGCCAGACTGGAGTGGACGTGGGGGAGCGCGGGGAATTTCTTTTCGGAAAACGGACGGGCGATCCGAAAACTTTCTGTAACCGGACTTGTTGGGGTCTGGGATTTTTCATCGGAGGCGCCCCGTCAACCCTTGCCAGCGACAGACGCTCTGCTGCGCTGGGTTCCGCAGGAAATCGCGCTGGAGTCTCCGGCTCTCGATCTGTTAAACAAGGATGACAAACTTTCCCTGCGCAACCTCGCTGCAAACGTGAGCGAAGCGGAAGCCGGGCAACTGGAGCTTGGAGCAATCGCATTCCAATCCGGATCGTATTCCAAGGCGCTCGGCCCGATCCACGGACGCACCGCCTGGAAATACGGAACCCTCTGGCTGGCAGAGATGGAAATTCTTCCGGGAATCCGGGTTGAAAATCTCTCCCTGGAGTTGCTTCGCGAAGGAGGCCCTTCGCTGTCATTGAATGCGGACTGCTTCGGGGGGGGAGCCCTGCGGGCTGATGCGGCGTCCGCCGGGGATGGAAACACGCTGGACATCGCGATGTGGGCTTCCAATATCCCGCTCGATCAGTTGGCGACAATGGCCGGAGTCCCCGGACAGGTCAGCGGAAAACTCGCTGAGGGACGCCTCACCTACCGGGGGGAACCCGGCAGACCGGCCGACGCCGAGGCCTCCCTACGCCTGGTCGCCGATGGGTTCGAGTGGAACAAGCGCGGATGGGAATCTCTGGAAATCGGGGCGAGCCTCATTCACCGGCGTCTTGTGGTCAATGGATTCGAGTTGCGCCAGAAAGAGAATCTGGTCGGGTTCAACGGAGAAATTTCCCTGGCAGAAGGCTGGTCGGAAATCACCCGGTCCCCTTTTCTTCTCAACATCCATGCGGACATCCGGGAGATGGGAGCCCTGGCCGGATTGTTGGGCGGCCCGATCGGTGAAGCCGGCGGACGCATGAGCGCCACCGGAGCGGTGAGCGGACGTGCGGGAAGGGTAGACGGATTTCTGAGCGCGGAAGCTTCCGGCATCACGTTCCGTTCGCTGCCAGCCAGTTCCCTGCGGGCTGATGCGGTTTTCCGCAGCGGAGAAATGGAGATCGTTCGCTGCGATCTGTTTTCCAAATCCGACACGGCCTCGATGCAGGGGACAGTGTCGCAATCCTCCCCGCATCAATATTCCGCGGAGGTCAACGCCCGCATCGCGGATCTCGTCACCTATCTCTCTCCGTTTCACGCCCCCGGAGCCGAAAAAATTTACGGGGGGGCACTGGATGTTCGATGGCAGGGTGATGGGACGGCAAAGACCCACTCGGGAGCTTTCGAGCTCAAGCTCAAGGATTTTGTTTCCGGAGCGACCCCGGCGGGCCTGACCGGGGAGTTCGCCGGCACTTACTCACCCAACAACGTGTATTTTTCCACCCTGCGGATGGAGAAGGGCCCCCTGCGTCTGGACTCCCACGCCACATTTGCCAGTTCGGGTGTCACGCTGAAGGACGTGGAACTCCGCGCGGGCAACAACTCGCTCCTCGAGGGTTCGGCTTTTATTCCCATCGATATTTTTGCCATCGTCGCCGGCAAGGACTGGCGGGGAGCGATTGATTCGGAGCGCGAAGCCTACCTCCGCGCCGTCACCCCAAAGGAACTGGCTTTGGGCTCCCTCCTTCAACTGGCAGGACAGAGCCTCCCGCTGGAAGCGAAGTTCCGGGTCAATGTCGAAGCGGGCGGACCCCCGGCACGCCTTGAGGCAAAAGGAGATCTCGCCGCACACGACATCGTCTGGAAGCAATCCGGCATCCCTCCGGCACAGCTCGGCGCGAAATTCTCCGCAGCGGAAGGAAAGGCCGCACTGGATGGGCTTCTGGAGATTAAGGGGTTTCAGTCACTGCAGCTTTCCGCCCACATGCCATTCGGCCTCATGCACAGCGACCGGGGTGACTGGCGCTGGCTGAATCCATCCGGAGAATTCGAGGCGCACATTGATTTTCCGCGCACCGACCTCGGGGTCCTCCGCCCGTTTCTGCCGAAGCTGCAAAAGCTGACCGGCTCGCTATCCGGGAGGCTCAACCTCTCGGGCACCATCGGTTCGCCAAGGACCGACGGCTGGATCGCGCTGAAGGACGGTGGTGTCGAGTTCTCCGATGACGCGCCGCCGGTGAAAAACACCGAAGCGACTCTCGCATTCGACGGAACCAGCCTAGTCGTCAAAAGTTTCCGGGGAGCAATCGGGACAGGACCCTATGAGATTTCCGGATCGGTCGGGCTGGCCGATCCGAAGAACCCGGCCTGGGCTCTCCATTTTTCCGGAAAAGACATCCCTCTGGTCCGGAGCGCCGGGATGAAGGTTCATGCGAACATGGATCTGAGCGCCACCGGAAACAACAGCTCCGGCACGGTGCGCGGACCCGTTCGGCTGACGAACAGCCGGATCAGCAAGCGGCTTCATGTCACCCTGCAATTGCCGGGTGCTCCGGGCGCAGCCCCGGATTTTGAACCTCCCGTCTTCAATGTTCCCGATCCGTTCGGCCGCTGGACACTCGATATCAACATCGCGAACGAGACCCCGTTTCTCATCCGTGGCAGCATGTCGGAAGGGACCATCATCCCCGCCGTGAACCTTGCCGGTCCGCTGGCCCGGCCGCTCCCGACCGGGCGCGTCTTGCTCAAGGATGTCGAGGCGTTTCTCCCGTCCGCGACCATGACGATCCACGACGGCCGCATGGATTTTTTCCCCGACAGCCCGTGGATCCCGATTCTCGATGTCCGGGGTGTTGCGAGGCTGCCGGAGCATGATGTTCAAGCCTTCGCTTTTGGTCCGTTGAACGAAAGAAAGCTCATCCTACGCTCCGAACCCCCTCTCCCGCAGGAATCGCTCGTTCTGCTGCTGGACACCGGGACTGCGGGCCCATCGGAGACGGGCGGATTGTTTCCGCAGCCGGACGATTGTCCCGCCCGAAGCCCCGATGCTTCATTCGACTCGATTTCCATTCGGATGGCATTTCCACGGATGATGACCGAAGGACCGCTGGAACGCCTGAGCCTGCTCGAAGGTCTCGTTCCTATGCGAATCGACCACGGCACCTTTCATTCCGGAGCCACCTATTCATGGCGGCTGCAGTAGCATCCGACGGCCGACCGTGAAAAAGAACACCCCGGCCTTTGCGGGGCCGGGGTGGTTGCTATTGCAAGCTGCCTGCTGCGGATGGATTACCTTGAGTAAAGTTCGACGACGAGCTGCTCGTTGACGATCGGGTTGATCTCTTGGCGGCTCGGAATGCGGACGACGCTGCCCGAAAGGTTGTCCTTGTCGACGAGAAGCCACTCGGGAGTCGTGGCGATCTGGGTCAACTCCACGCCACGCGAGCCGAGACGTTTGGATTTTTCGGCGGCCTTGACGGCGATGAGATCGCCCGGCTTCAGGTTCATCGAAGAGGACGACGACTTGCGGCCGTTGACCGTGATGTGCCCATGGGCAACCATCTGCCGCGCTCCGCGCAGGGTTTTCGAAAAGCCCATCTTCTGCACCACGTTGTCGAGGCGCGTCTCGAGAAGCTGCAGCAGGATCTCGCCCGTCACGCCGCGGCGGGTGCTGGCGATCTGGAAATACCGGCGAAACTGCTTTTCAAGGACCCCGTATTGGTGGCGGAGCTTCTGCTTCTCGGCCAGCGCGAGCGAGTAGTCGCTCTGCTTGCGCCGCGAGCCCTTCGGGCCGTGCTGACCCGGAGGATAATTCTTGTTCTCAAATGCTTTCGGGGAACCGCTGATGAGAACTCCGTAGCGGCGGCTGACTTTTGTTTTGGGTCCGGTGTAACGTGCCATTTCAGTAAATTTCTAATTCCTAATTTCTAATTCCTCAAACCCGGCGCTGTTTCGGCGGGCGGCATCCGTTGTGGGGAACCGGAGTCACGTCGCGGATAACCGTGACATCGAGCCCGATCGCCTGCATGGCGCGGACGGCGGACTCGCGTCCGGCTCCGGGGCCCTTCACGCGGACTTCGACTTCCTTGAGGCCGTGTCCCATCGCCTGGCGGCAGGCATCCTGGGCGACCATCTGAGCGGCATAGGCCGTGCTCTTGCGCGAGCCCTTGAATCCGCATTTTCCGGCGCTGGACCATCCGATCACCCCTCCGCGGAGGTCGGTGATGCTGACGATCGTGTTGTTGAAGCTGGCCTGGACATGGGCGATCCCCTGGTGAACGTTCTTGCTGCCCTTCGCCTTGACGATCTTGACCGGTTCGATCGCGTCGTCGAGCGAGATGCTCACGGGAGCGGCAGCGGCGGCAGGCGCGGCCTCCTTGGTTTTCTTTGGGGCCTTCGCAGCCTTGGGAGCTTTCGGCTTCGCTTCGCCTTCGACCACCGGAGTGGCGACCTCGGCGGCAGGTGCGGCCGGGGCTTCCACAGCGGCTTCGGCGACAGGGGCAGCAGGCGCTGCCTCGGCGGCGGGAGCTTTTTTCTTCGGGGCCGCCTTGGGCTTCTTCACTTCGGCGGCGGGCGTTTCGGCAGGCGATTCGGTGGCGGGCACTTCGTCGGCTGGCGTGTTGGTTGGATTCTCTTCGGCCATGGTCAGTTTCTAATTAGACTTTCCCCGCCTTGGCATCCTTGTTGCGCTGGACGCCGACGGTTTTGCGCGGCCCCTTGCGGGTGCGGGCATTGGTGGAGGTGCGCTGTCCGCGGACCGGAAGGCTCCGGCGGTGGCGGATGCCACGGTAGCAGTTGATCGCCTGGAGGCGCTTCAGGTTGCCCTGAACTTCACGGCGCAGATCGCCCTCGATCGGGATTTTGTTCGCGTTGATCGCATGGATGATCGCGTTCAACTGCTCGGGCGAGAGGTCTTTGGCCCGGGCGTTCGGGTCGATGTTCGCCTGTTCGAGAACCTTTTTCGTGTTGCTCGGGCCCATGCCGTAAATATACGGCAGCGAGGCTTCGATGCGTTTGTCGCCGGGGATGTCAACTCCAAGTAAGCGTGGCATAATTTTGTAAAATTGATTTGGGCGGGTCAGCCCTGTTTCTGTTTGTGTCGCGGGTTTTTGCAGACCACACGGACGACGTTTTTGCGGCGCACGACCTTGCAGGACTCGCACAATCTTTTGACGGATGCTCGGACTTTCATTTTCTTCTGTAGTTATTTGGTGACGACGATTCGTTTTTGTGCCGGTAGGTAATGCGGCCTTTGGTCAGGTCGTAGGGGGACATCTCCACCATGACCCGATCTCCGGGGAGGATGCGGATGAAGTGCAGCCGCATCTTACCGGAGATGTGAGCGAGGATGCGGTGCCCGTTTGCCAGTTCGATTCGGAACATGGTATTCGGGAGCAGCTCGACAACTTTGCCTTCTACTTCAATAGCGTCTTTCTTGGCCATGTCAATACTTCCGGCAGGTTGTCGGTGACCAGCACCGTGTGCTCGAAATGGGCGGAGGGAAGGCCGTCGGCGGTGACGGCGGTCCAGTTGTCCGCAAGAACGCGCACCTTCGACTTTCCCATGTTGATCATGGGCTCGATCGCGATGGTCATACCGGGCTTGAGTTTCGGGCCGGAGTTGCGCTTTCCAAAATTGGGAACCTGGGGGTCTTCGTGGAGCTGGCGGCCGACCCCGTGGCCGACGAATTCGCGGACAACGCTGAATCCATGGCTGGCGGCCTGCATCTCGACGAAATGGGAAATATCTCCGACCTTGTTTCCCGGACGGGCAAGATCGACGGCACCCTGAAGGATCTCCTCGGTGGCGGTGAGAAGGTTTTCGGTCTCCGGGTCGATGATTCCGACGGGAACTGATGTCGCGGTATCGCCGATCCAGCCGTCCCGGATGATTCCGACATCCATCTTGACGATATCACCGTAAGCGATCCGGCGGGGACCACCAATGCCATGGACGACCTCCTCGTTGATGCTGATGCAGATATGCCCGGGAAATTTCCTGTAGCCGAGAAATGCGCTGCGGACGCCGGCTTCGGACATGAGCTGCGAGGCCGCGTGGTCGATCTCACCTGTTGTGACGCCGGGAGCCACCCTGGTGGCAAGCTCGTTGAGGATCTCGGCGGCGGTTTCCCCGGCGCGGCGCATCTTTTCGATCTCGTGGGGACGCTTGATGACAATCATGCGGCCTCCCTCAGGTCGTTGTAAAGGAGCTGGAAAACCGCGTCGCGGCCGAACCGGACATCCACTTTCTTCAGAAGCCCGGCCGCCTCGTAATTGTCGGCGATCGGCTTGGTAAATTCATGATACTGGGCAAGCCGGTGGTCGAGAGCCTCCAGAGTGTCATCCTGTCGGCGCACCAGCGGCCCGTCGCATTTCGGGCAAGGTTCCTCCACGGAAATCCCGTGGAATTTCTCGTTGAAAACCGACCCGCAGGACGAGCAGGTCAGTCGGCCGAGCATCCGGGAACGAACTTCGTCGTCCGGGAGTTCGAGCAGATAGACGGTTTGAAGCCGCAGGGCTTTTGCTTCGAGAAGGGAATCGAGGTCGGTCGCCTGCCCGAGGGTGCGGGGAAATCCGTCGAAGATGAACCGGGAGTGACTGCCGAGCCAGTGACCGATGAACCGGAGCGCCAGCTCGTCCGGAAAGAGGAGCCCCTGGCTCGCGTAGGAATCCGCCTCGAGGCCGATCGCCGTGCCCTTGGCGCGCTCCTCGCGCACGATGGCTCCGGTGGAGACATGCGGAATTCCGAAGACCGCCCCGAGGAGGGAGGCTTGCGTGCCCTTGCCGGAAGCAGGCGGGCCGAGCAGAACAATGCGGTTCTTCAATGTTCGGAGGCGCGCACTACCTGTGCTTCGCGAGATAGATCGTCACACCGGCAATCACAAGAATGCCGAGACCGGTATACATCCAAACAAGTGTCTGGTCGTTGAGGAGATTGCCGCCTCCCATGCGCGGACGCTGGTCACGCGCGCCGCGGATCCTGCCCTTGCGGAGAAACCCGTCGTAATGCCGCTGGAGCAGGTGGGTTTCCACCTGGCGCATGGTATCGAGCACGACGCCGACGATGATGAGCAGGCCGGTGCCTCCAAAAAACTGTGAGGTCATGTAGGGAACCTTCATCCACTGGGTCAGCATCTGCGGAAGCACCGCGATGATCGTGAGGAAGGCCGCACCTGCAAACGTCAGGCGCGTCATCGTGTAGTCGAGGAAATCCGCCGTCGGCTTGCCCGGTCGCACGCCCGGAATGAATCCTCCGTATTTCTTCAAATCGTCGGCGATCTGGACCGGCTGGAACTGGGTGGCAACCCAGAAGTAGCTGAAGAAAAAGATCATCACCGCGTAAAACGCGTAATGCAGCCATCCGTAGGTGAGAAGGTTGGAGAGTTCCTGCGCCCAGCGCTGCCCGGGGAAGGCCATGTTGAAGATGGTGGAAGGGAAGAGCAGGATCGCCTGGGCGAAGATGATCGGCATGACGCCCGCATAGTTGATCTTGAGCGGCATGTATTGGGTCTGCCCGCCATAAACTTTGCGTCCCACGACCCGCTTGGCGTATTGAATGCTGACTTTCCTCTGGGCCTGCGTGACGGCGATGACCGCGGCGATCACAAAGACCAGAAACGCGACCATCAGGACAAGGACGATCGGGCTGACGGTGGACTGAGCGTCCACGGTGGACGGGACAAATGTCCTCCACGCCTGGATGAGGCCGGCCGGTAGCTGGGCGAGGATGCCGATCGTGATGATCAGGGACACCCCGTTGCCGATTCCCCGCTCGGTGATCTGATCGCCGATCCACATGAGGAACATTGTGCCGGCGGTCATCGTAAGGATGGTTGTCAGCTGGAACCCGAATCCGGGGACGGGCACCAAACTGACGCCGATCCTGTTGATCGTATCCATGATTCCGGGCAGAAACGGGTTCGCCTGCGGATTTTCAAACGATTTGGCGAGCAGGTAGCCCTGGAAAATGCAGAGCCCGATCGTGGAATACCGGGTGTATTGCATGATCTTCTGCCGTCCGCCGTCCTCGCGCGAGAGCTTCCCGAGCTGCGGGATGACCGCCGTGAGAAGCTGGAGCATGATCGAGGCGCTGATGAACGGCATGACGCCGAGCGAGAAAATTGCGCAATTTGCGAGTGCCCCGCCGCTGAAGAGGTTGAAAAGGGACGCCACTCCACCCGCCTGGGCAGCATCCGCCCGGGCCAGAAACCACTGGCGCAGGATATCCGCATTCACCCCCGGAGTCGTGATCGCGGAACCGGCACGGATGACCACAATCGTCGCCAAGGTGAACAGCACGCGGGCGCGCAGTTCCGGGATTTTGAAAATGTTGGCGAAGGCGGTGATCATGCGGACTTACTTCGCGGCGTCCGATTTTGGAATCTCAACGGTTCCGCCGGCTTTTTCGATTTTGGCACGGGCGGAGGCGCTGACCTCGTCCACGAGGACGTTGAGCGCCTTCGTGATTTCCCCGCGGCCCAGAATCTTGACTCCGTCGAAATTTCCGTTGACGAGCCCTGCCTTGCGGAGAGAATCCTCGGTCACCGAGTCTCCGGCGGAAAAGGTTTTCTCCAGCGAGTCGAGGTTGACAACCCCGTAAACCGTCTTGAATGCGGCGTTGCTGAACCCGCGTTTCGGAAGGCGGCGGAAGAGTGGCATCTGGCCGCCCTCGAAGCCGGGACGGATCGAACCGCCCGAGCGGGCCTTCTGGCCCTTGTGGCCCTTGCCGGATGTTTTTCCTTTTCCGGAGCTCTCGCCGATACCGAGGCGCTTGCGGCGGTGCTTGGCACCGGGGTTGGGTTTCAGATCGTGAAGTCTCATGGAATCAGGCTGCTACGGGCTGCTCGACGGCGGGCTTGACTCTGATCGTCTTGCCGCGCAGTTGGAAAATTTCTTCTTTTTTGCGGAGCTGGGTCAGCGCGGCGATCGTGGCATGCACGACATTCGCGTGGTTGCTCGAGCCCAGGGATTTCGCAAGGACATCGCGGATGCCGACCGCCTCGATGACGGCGCGGACTCCCCCGCCGGCAATGACGCCGGTTCCCGGAGATGCGGGGCGGAGAAGGACGCGGCCTCCACCGAACTCGCCGATCACCTCGTGCGGGATCGTGTTCTCCTGAACGGCGATTTTGACCATGTGCTTCTTAGAGGCATCGGTGGCCTTGCGGATCGCCTCGCTCACCTCGTTCGCCTTGCCGAAGCCGACCCCGACCTTGCCTTTGTGGTCGCCGGAAACAATCAGGGCGCTGAAGCTGAACCGGCGGCCGCCTTTGACGACCTTGGCGCAACGGTTGATGAACACGACTTTCTCCGTCGTCTCCTTGGGCTCGCTGGGAGTATCCGAGCGTGAGTTTCTTCTATCTCTGGGTTTCGGAGGCATGGTGTGTGTTGTTAGAATTCAAATCCGCCTTCGCGGGCGGCGTCGGCGAGGGCTTTGACCTTGCCGTGGTATTGCATGCCACCCCGGTCGAACACGACCTTGGTGATTTTCTTCGAGGCGGCGCGCTCGGCGACGAGTTTGCCGACCTTCTGCGCTGTGGCGACATTCGCGCTGGTCTTGGCGTCGGCGCGGAGGTCTTTCTCGGTGGTGTTGGCGGAAACCAGCGTGGTGCCGGTCTCATCGTTGATGACCTGCGCCGTGATATGGCGGCCCGAGAAGTGAACGGCGAGGCGCGGGCGCTCGGCGGTGCCGGAGAGCTTCTTGCGCAGGCGGATGTGGCGGATTTGGCGTTTGTCTGACATGGCTTATTGGACGGTTTTGCCTTCTTTGCGGCGGATCTGTTCGCCGACAAAACGCACACCCTTGCCCTTGTAGGGCTCCGGCGGGTAGAAGGCGCGGATGTCAGCGGCGCACTGGCCGACGACATGGTTGTCGATCCCCTCGATCGTGATCTTCGTGTTGTCCGCAACGGTGATTTTGATCTCCGCAGGGATCGGGAAAAGGATCGGATGGGATTTGCCGAGGCTGAGGTTCAGGGTCTTGCCCTGGACGGCGGCCTTGAATCCGACGCCCTGGATTTCCAACTCGCGTTTGAAACCCTCGTTGACGCCGGTGACCATGTTGGCCAGCAGGGCGCGGGAGAGGCCGTGAAGCGCCTTCTCTTGGCGGGACTCGCCGGTGCGGGTGAGAGTCACTTCCTCGCCTTCGACTTTCGCTTTGACCTGGGCGGGAAGCGTCCAGGCGAGCTTGCCTTTCGGACCTTCCACGGAAACGGAGCCGGAATCGGAGACCGAGACCTTCACCTTCCCGGGAAGCGTGATTTTTTTGTTGCCGATACGTGACATGATTACCAGATGTAGGCGAGCACTTCGCCGCCGACGTTTTGTTTGCGCGCCTCGTGGCCGGAGAGGACCCCGCGGGGGGTCGAGAGCACCGCGATGCCCATGCCGCCGAGGACGCGCGGGATTTCCCCGGCCCCCACATAGCGGCGAAGGCCCGGACGGCTCACGCGTTTGAGCCCGGCGATGGCGCTGGTTTTGTTGACGAATTTCGTGCGGATCTTGAGCTCCGGGTGTTTGCCGGTCGTGTCGAGCTCGTAGTCGGAGATGTAGCCTTCCTTCTTCAGGATCTTGGCAACCTCGCTCTTGAGCTTCGAGTAGGGCATCGAAAAGGTGGCTTTGCGGGCTCCGGCTGCATTGCGCAGGCGGGTCAGCATGTCGGCGATGGGATCATTCATGGCGTGTGTTTCCTCAGGCGGCGGGTTCGGCGGGCTTCGCCTTCTTGGCTTTGTCGGCGAACGGCATTCCGAGCTCGCTCAGGAGGGACTTTGCCTCCTCGTTGGTTTTGGCGGTGGTGACGATCGTCACGTCGAACCCGACATTCCGCTTGATGCGGTCGAGCTCGATCTCCGGGAAAATCGACTGGTCGGTGACGCCGAGAGTGTAGTTCCCGTTGCCGTCGAACGCGCGGGTCGAGACCCCTCGGAAGTCACGGATGCGCGGCAGCGCGGTCTTGATCAGGCGCTCGAGGAACTCATACATGATGCGGCCGCGCAGGGTGACCTTCGCGCCGATCGCCTGGTTTTCGCGCAGCTTGAAGTTCGAGATCGCCTTTTTGGAGGTCGTGGTCGCCGGTTTCTGTCCGGTGATCGTGGTGAGGTCGGTCTTCGCGATTTCGAGGGCCTCCTTCACATCCGGAGAGGATCCGATGCACGTGTTGACAACCACCTTCGAGACCTTCGGGATCTGGTTGACGTTCTTGTAGCCGTGCTTTTCCCGGAGAGCGGGAAGAACACGGGTCTTGTATTCGGTGAGGAGTTCGGGTTCCTGGGTCATGGCTTAGGCGGCCTTCTTTTTGGCCGGTTTGTCAGCGGCGGCTTTCTCGACCAGCTTGACGTTGGAAATGTGGAGCGGTCCCTCGCGCTCGATGATCGCGCCATTCGGCTGGTCCTGGCTCTTCCGCTGGGTCTTCTTGATCATCCGGACGCCCTCGACGATGACCTGACTTTTTGCGGCGATGATCTGGAGAATCTTGCCGCTGGCGCCCTTGTGGTTTCCGGAGATGACCTGAACGGTGTCTCCACGGCGGACATGAAAGGAGGGGCGGCTCATAGGACCTCCGGGGCAAGCGAGATGATTTTCATGAAATTCTTTTCGCGGAGTTCGCGGGCGACCGGACCGAAGATGCGCGTTCCGCGAGGGTTCATATCCTTGTCGATGATGACGATCGCGTTGTTGTCAAAACGGAGGACCGAACCGTCTTCGCGGCGGACCGGCTGGCGGGTGCGGACGACGACAGCGCGGACGACATCGCCCTTCTTGACGGTGCCACCGGAGGAGGCTTCCTTCACGTTCGCGGTGATGATGTCGCCGATGCGGGCATCGGCGGTGGCCTTGCCGATGACGCCGATCATGGTGGCCATGCGGGCGCCAGTGTTGTCGGCCACATCGATGCGGGAGCGGATCTGTATCATGTCAGTGCTTGAGGATTTCGACCAAGCGCCAGCGTTTCTGGCTGCTCAGCGGACGGGTTTCCATGATGCTCACACGATCGCCGATCTTGGCTTCATTCTTCTCGTCGTGGGCGTGAAATTTTGCGACGTGCTTGGTGATCTTTCCGAACTTCGGATGGGGGACGCGGGTGACCGTGCGGACGACGATCGTCTTGTCCATCTTGTCCGAGACGACCTCGCCGACGCGGGTTTTGCGCAGGGCGCGCTCGCGCTTCGCCGGGGCTTCAGGAGTGGTGGTGGTTTCGCTCATTTACTTTGCGGATGTTGGCCGTGTCTTCGCGCTGAGGACGGTTTCGATTTTGGCGATGTTGCGGCGGATGGTGCGGAGCATGTGGGGTTTTTCCAACTGCCCGCCCTGCTGCTGGACGCGCAGATTGAAAAACTCCTCGCGGAGTTCGCGCTTGCGGGAAAGGAGTTCCTTGGCGGTGAGTTCTTTGATGTCGGCGAGCTTCATGGCGTGGGATCAACCGGCGTGGTGGCGCGCGATGAACCGGGTGCGAACCGGCAGTTTATTGGCCGCGAGGCGCAGGGATTCGCGGGCGACGGATTCCGAGACACCGTCAAGTTCGAAGAGGATGTTCCCGGGGCGCACGACGGCGACCCAGTATTCCGGCTGGCCTTTGCCTTTGCCCATTCGGGTTTCCGGCGGGCGGGCGGTGACGGATTTGTCGGGGAAGATCCGGATCCAGAGCTTGCCTTTGCGCTTCATGTTGCGGGTGAGCGCGACACGGGCGGCCTCGATCTGGGTGTTGGTGATCCAGCCGCGGTCGAGCGTCTGGAGACCGAATTCACCGAAGTCAATATGGATATTGCGCGAGGCGATCCCCTTGCGGCTTCCCCGCTGGGTTTTGCGATACTTCACGCGTTTGGGCATCAATGGCATGTCAGTTCCCTTCTAAAAATGTGGTTGTTCGTCGTGTCAGGCGGTTGCCTCGGCAGACTCGTTCGATTCGGATTTGCGGGGGGCCTCGACCTTGGCGGGTTCGGCGTCCTCCTGTTTTTTGCAGATCCAGCACTTGATGCCGATCTTGCCGGCAACGGTCATGGCTTCGGTGAATCCGTAATCAATGGGTGTGCGGAGGGTGTGGAGGGGAACTTTTCCCTCGCGATACCACTCGGTGCGGGCGATCTCCGCGCCGCCGAGGCGGCCAGACGCGCGGATCTTGATGCCGAGAGCGCCCTGCTCCATGGAGATCTGAACGGCACGCTTCATCGCGCGGCGGAAGGAAATCCGGCGCTCGAGCTGGGATGCCACGTTTTCGGCCACGAGTTGGGCATCGAGGTCGGGGCTCTTGATCTCGACGATATCGACCTTCACCGACTTGCCCCCCGCGAGATCGCTGATCTCCTTGGTGAGGTTCTCAATTTCGGAGCCTCGGCGGCCGATGACCACGCCCGGACGGGCGGTGTGGATCGTGACGCGCAGGCTGTTCCATGCGCGCTCGATGACGATACGGGCGACGGCGGCCTGCTTGAGTTTCTTCTTCAGCGCAGTGCGGATCTTGCCGTCCGCGAGGAGGTAATCTGCAAAATCCTTGCGGGAAGCATACCAGCGCGATCCCCAGTCACGGCTGACGGGAAGGCGGAATCCGATCGGGTTGACTTTTTGTCCCATGGTTTATTCCTTGGAGTCCGCGGCGGGGGCGGAGGTTTCTGTTTCTGGCGCGGCGGGAGCCGGTGCGGCTTTCTTGGCGCGGGGCTTCTTGGTTTTTGCCGCTTTGTCGCGGCGTTTGATTTCGATTTCGTCGGTGAGGACGATGCGGATATGGCTGGTGCGCTTGCGGATCGGTCCGGCGCTGCCGCGGGCTTTCGGCTGGAAGCGCTTGAAGGTCGCTCCCTCGCCGACGACGGCTTCCTGGACGACAAGATTCGCGGCGTTGAGATTGTTGTTGTTCTCCGCGTTGGCGATCGCGCTCTTCAGCGTCTTCGTGATGAGCAGCGCGGCCTTCTTGGGGGTGTAGCGGAGCAAGTCCAGGGCGTCCGTCGCCGGAAGGCCTTGGATCTCACGGGTGACCTCGCGGGCCTTGAAGGCCGAGATCCGCGCAAATCTGTAAATGGATTTTACCTGCATGTCGTTGTTGGTTTGATCTGAAATTTATTGTCTGGCATCCACCCGGAGGCGGTCGCCGGTTTTCACCGGCACTTTTTCCGATTCGAGATTTTGAATAATGGCTCCGCAGATGCGGTCCCTGACGTCCACGACCCGCACGGTTCCAATCTTGCGGTCGTCCCGCCAGACCTGAAATGGCATTCCGGTCTTCACACCATGGCGGGCTCCGATGTTGCCCACCACCAAGGAGAGGTCCTCTTTGATGTCGACGATCATCCCGTCGGTCAGCGTGGCCTCCATGCTTTCCGCTTTCGGGGCATTCGGTGAGCCGAGGATTTCGCTCGCTTTCCGCAGTTCGGCTTCCACAGCCATGCGGGCCTGCGGGCTGATTCCTTCCGTCGTCTTGATGAGAACCTGGATGCTTTCGCTCAGGCGCACCAGCTGACTGACGGCGTCCTCGTTCTGTTTTTTCAGCAGGCGGAGATCGCGGACAGCGGACAGGAGCCGCTGCTCGAGCTTTCCGGGCTCCTTGTCGAGTCCGGCGAGTCCGTAGGAGTCAATCTTGAGCTGCAGGTCGGCGGACTGGCGCTTGAAGACCTCCGCTTCGCTGTTGGCGATGGCGAGGGCCTCGGTCAGGGCGTTGATGGAAGCCCGTGCGAGCACGAGGCGCTCCTCCAGGCTTTCCGGGCTGGAGTCATCCGTGGCCGGAACAGTGATTTCCTGTCCCAGCCGGGCGTATTCAAAATCTGTCAAAGATCGGTTGTCCTGTGCCGGAGATCTTTGGATCACCGGCAGGACCATGAGCGCTGCCGCCGTGGCGACAACCCTCATCGTTTTATTTGGTCACTTTTGCGGTGTGAGAACCGTGTTTCTTAAAGATGCGGGTCGGGGCGAATTCGCCGAGCTTGTGGCCGACCATGTTCTCGGTCACGAAGACCGGGATGAAGGTCTTGCCATTGTGCACGTTGAACGTGTGTCCGACAAAATCCGGGGTGACCGTGCTGCGACGCGACCAGGTCTTGATCGGTTTCTTGACGCCGGACTCGGTCATCCGGTCAATTTTGTCGAGGAGTTTCCACTCGACGAACGGGCCTTTTTTCAGGGAGCGTGACATGATTAGTTCTTGGCTTTGGCCTTGCGGCGCTGGACGATGAAGCGGTCGGTCGGCTTGTGTTTCCGGCGGGTCTTGAAGCCCTTGGCGAGCTGGCCCCAAGGGGACATCGGGTGGTGGCGTCCGCCGCCGCCCTTGCTCTTGCCCTGGCCGCCACCCATCGGGTGGTCAACCGGGTTCATCACCATTCCGCGGACATGCGGACGGCGGCCGAGCCAGCGGGTGCGGCCGGCTTTTCCGGAGGAGACGTTCATGTGGTCGGTGTTCCCGACCTGGCCGACCGTTGCGAAGCAGTTTTCATTGATCCGGCGGATTTCGCCCGATGCGAGTTTCACGAGCGCGAATCCCCCCTCGCGGTTGGCAAGGGTGGCGACCGATCCGGCACTGCGGATGATCTGTCCACCGCGGCCGGGCGTGAGCTCGACATTGTGGATCGAGGAGCCGAGCGGAATGGATTTGAGCGGGAGCGCGTTGCCAACCGAGGGGTCGGCCTTTTCGCCGGCGCTGATTTTATTGCCGACCACCAGGCCGGCCGGAGCGAGAATGTAGGCTTTCTCCCCGTCGGTGTATTGGACGAGGGCGATGCGTGCGGAGCGGTTCGGATCGTATTCGATGGCGATCACCTCGGCGACGATGTCGCGCTTCGTGCGCTTGAAATCGACGATCCGGTAGCGTCGCTTGTGCCCGCCTCCGCGGTGGCGCATCGTCATGCGGCCCTTGTTGTTGCGTCCGCCGGACTTCTTGAGCGGCTCGGTGAGTTTTTTCTCCGGCTTGTCCTTGGTGATCTCGGCAAAATCCGGGAGCGCCTTGAAGCGGGCGGCGGGAGTCAGAGGTCTGAAAGTCTTGAGTGCCATGGTAGTTCCTTAGACGAGATCGAGTTTTTCGCCTTTCTTGAGGGTGACGATCGCCTTCTTCCAGTGCGGACGGCGGCCGAAGTCGGCCTTGCGCTCGCGCTTTTTCTTTCCGGCGTAGTTCGCGGTGTTCACGTCAACAACCTTCTTCTTGAAGATGACCTCGATCGCACGCTTGATCTGGAGCTTGTTGGCGGCCGGGGCGACGCGGAAAACGTATTTGTTGAGCTTCTCCGAGAGGAGGGTGGCTTTCTCGGTGAGGAGGACGGATTGGATGTGATCGTGGACTTCGTTCATGACGCGAGCCTTTCGGAGAGCTTTTCCAGGGCGTCCTTCGTCAGGACGATTTTGTCGAAAGCGAGGAGTTGTTCGGTGTTGACGTCGGCGGCCCGGGTCAATTGCGCCCTAGGGACATTCCGGGCGGCCTTGAAGGTGACTTCGTCGAAGGCGGAGGAGACGATGAGCGTCTTGCGGGCCTTTGCGGCGGTCTTGTCGAGCAGGGTGACGAAGAGTTTGGTTTTCGGCTCGGCAACCGCGAAGCTTTCGACGAGGAGAACGTCTCCCTCGAGGATCCGGGCGCTGAGCGCCTTGCGGAGCGCCAGCTTCTTGACCGCCTTCGGGGTGTTCTTCGTGTAGTCGCGGGGGAGCGGGCCGTGTGCGACGCCACCTCCGACCCAGACCGGGCTGGAGAAATATCCCGCGCGGGCGCGGCCGGTGCCCTTCTGGCGCCAGGGCTTGCGGCCGGAGAGGTTGACGTCGGCCTTGGTCTTGGCGCAGGCGGTGCCGCTGCGGCGGGCCGCCTGGATGGCGACGACGACGTCGTGCACAGCCTGCAGGCCCTTGGCTTCATCGGTGATCAGTTCAATCTTCGCCTTCTCTGCATCGGCGGCTGTGAGGACGGTGGCGCTCATGGTCAAATCGTGTGCTGACAAACCGCCGGGACATCCCGCGTGGGGACGGCGAAGGCGTGGTTGTCATTGTGCGTTTTCATTTCAAAAAAGGTTCCCGTGAAACCCTGTGTTTGTATCCGGGGACAAAAAAACCACGCTTACGTGGTCATCGCATCCACCCGACAGCTCGCGGGAGGGAGGAGTTTACGAATCGATTTCAGCAAGGCAAGAATAAAATCGAAGATTTTGTAAAAAAGATTTTAAGCGTTCCAACGCGCCTTGGAAATACACTCCGGAATGGTGCGGGAAGACGGGGTTTCCGGGCATCGAAAATCCGTGGGGTGGCCCTCCGACCATCTCGGAAGGCCGGACACAGGGAGACGCCCCGCGTTACCGGCGGTTGAGCCTGAGGAGAAGACGAAGGACCTCGATGTAGAGCCAGACCAGCGTGACCAGAACGCCCAGGCTGGCCATCCACTCGTAATATTTCGGGGCGTTCGCCGCGGCTCCCTTTTCAATGTTATCGAAGTCCACGAGAAAGTTGAGCGCGGCGATCACGATGATGCCGAGGCTGAGCGCGATTCCGAGCGGGCTGGAGTCGTGGAGGAACGGCATTTTGATGCCGAAGAACATCAGGCCGAGATTCGCGAGGTAAAGGAGGGCGATCCCCATCGTGCAGGAAAAAACGACCGAGCGGAACTTGTCGGTCACCTGGATGATGCGGAACTGGAACAGGGCGAGCATGGCGAACAGAATGCCGAAAGTGATCATCACCGCCTGGAGGACGATCCCTCCGCTCTGGGCGTTATACATCGCGGAGATGACCCCGAGGGCGGCTCCCTCACAGACCGCATAGACCGGCGCGAGCACCGGCGAAAGGCGGGGCTTCCACGCTGCAGCGAACACGGCGATCAGGCCGAGGATGAAGCCTCCCGCCATGACCGGAATCGCAAATGGCGTCGCGGCCAGCGACCAAGCGAGCGTCGCGGTAGCGGCGGTGACTGCGGCCAGCATGGTCGTCTTGTGGATCGTGCCGGAGACCGTCATGGTATCGCCGGTCGATGCCTCGATCGAGTTGATGCGGTTCTCGTTGAAAAGCGGGTTGTTCATGACGGAGAAGTAGCCCGCCCGCAGCGGTCTTTCAAATAGAAATCATCCCGCGCGCTCCAGTTCCGTGACTCGGTCCCACAGAGCCGGACCAGCATAGCAATGGGATCCGCAGGAAACGAGCCCTGCGTGACGGAACACCCTGCGATAAAACGCGGCGGTCCGGGGGACCATGCCCGAGGTATCGCCGTCCAGACGCGCACCCGTCGGATACGCTTCGAGAAAGGCGATCCCTGCCAGCCGCTGCGCGAGGATTTCCAGTCCGATGACCAGTTCGTCGTCCGGCACGTAATACAGGGCGTCGCTGCAAATAATGAGGTCGTAGGATGGTGCGAGGCGGGGCAGGTTTCCGAATGAGCCGAGGACGAGATGACGGCGGCGGCCGAATCGCCGGATCGCATAAGGACTCGGGTCGATACCGGTGTAGCGGACATTGAGCTTCTTCAATGCCGGCTGCCACTGCCCCTCGCCGCAGCCGACGTCGAGTGCCGTGCGAACCCGGCGGTCGAGATAGTATTCCGCTACGGCGACGACGAGTCGGGCCTTGCGCGCGACCGCCGCGGGCGTGCTCACGCGGTGAAGCGGATTGCGATACCACTTGTCAAAGTAGGCTTTGTCGTATGACTGGCCGCGTGCGGGCTTCATGTCGAAAAATGCAGTGCCAGCCAAATGGCGTCGGATGAAACCGACTCCACGCGGTGGCGCGCCCGCGCCGGGATCGTGAGAAAATCCCCCGACTTCAGCAGCACATCCCCGCCCGGCTCGAATCGGAGCACGGCGTTTCCCCGAACCAGCATCACCCACTCTGGCTGCTTCTGGTCATACCAATCCCCGCTCGCGCAGCCATTGGAAACAATCTGCTGCAGCCGGAGCCCGGGCATGTCGAGAAGCGTCCGGAATTCCTCCGCCTCTCCCGGCGGGGAATCCATGATATTTTTCACAATCGGCGGCATCCGGGCATCATTCAACACCCGCGGGTTACAGCAATGATTTTCCTGCGCTTGCCACCCGGCCGGCAAAACTGGCAGTCTCGCGCGGCCCGATGAAATCGATCCTCGCCATCCTGAGAAACCTCTTCCGCAGACCTGAACCAAAGGCCAGGATCCTCACCCGCTGGATCCGATAAAAACTGTAAAGACCCTGTTTCGCCCGTTGCGAGCAACACCGCTTTTCCGGATGCATCGGCGGTGTGAAATAATCTTCAATGCCGGCTACCGCCCTGTTTTCGTGGCCATGGTCGCCGCGGTTTGGATTGCCACTTTTCCGATGTCGGAGGCGTAGTTCCAATCCATCTTCTGTGAGGTGTCGGTGGTGTGGTGGTAGCCCTTGCGGAAGAAGTTCTCGAGCCGGTTGATGTGCTCATTGAGGTAGACGACCGGATACCCGGCCTCGGAAAACATCAAGCCGTCGGTGTTGTAGAGGTAGCTTCGCTGGTCGTAACGGGACCGGAGAACGGGCACGAAGCGGGTGATGCCGGCGGAGGCATCGATGACGGTCCTCGCCATGCGCATCGACCGGTCGTCGTCACCAGGGCTGACCTGAAAAATCATGTCGTTCGCGCTCTCGCGGTGGCCGATCATGTCCATGAGCACGAGCCCGGCGATATCCTGCCGGTCCCTCAGTAGGCGGCCAACAAGATGCCGGGCCCCTAGATCATCGGCAGGAAATTCCTCGCCAGTGAGATGCACCAGCCAGATATCCTGCGGAAGTTTTCTGTCCCGCAGAATTTCCGCTGCCCGCAGAAGGACGCCTGTGGCGGAGAGGTTGTCGTCGGCGCCGGGAGCCGGGACGCGCTGCCCGGTTTTTTCAAAAACATCGTCGCAGAACGCGGTGTCGATGTGGTCCGCCATGACGACAGGATGTCGGGAGGCATCCCTGCCCGTGCCGGGAATGACGGCGATGAGGTTTGCCTGCGGAATGCCGCGCCAGGTGAATTCCTGCCGCCGGGTCCTGATGCCAAGCTGGCGGTAGCGCTCCTCCAGGTAGCAAACGACATCCAAGAGTTGGTTGCGCGGATCAACGCTGTTCTTCCGCACAAATCGTGCCGTGCGACCACCGGAAAAAACGACCTCGTGCTCGCCATCGAGAGCCAGCACATCCCGACGGTAGGCGGCCGTGTAATCGCTTGGCCACTGGCGGATCGGAGCGGGATTTACGCTAGAGTGGGGCAGGCTTGTGTGGGCGGCTTTCCACTGGGTCCCGTCCGGACATTTCACACATTTGGAATCGACGGTCAGGACGAATGTTGTAGGGCGGCCATTCAGGCGCGCGGGCAGCGGCAGGACCCGGCACAGGGGCGTCTTTTCTCCCCGCTCCAGGGCCTGGGCCAGTTTTTTTCCGCGGCTCTCCATGTCCTTCACCAGAAGCCACGCCTCGATCACCGCCTCGTCGCGTTCCGGATCCGTCCAGATGCACTCGCCGAAGAGCGGTTTATCGTAGAGTTCCTTGAGCGTCAGGACATCGTCGAAAATCAGAGAAAAATGTTCTTTTTTTGCAGGGTCAAGGAGAACCGGAAGGAAGGGAGCGGCGGCGCTCGTGGAGCCGGCCGACCACATGGACGAATCAAACCACCGCCAGCGGGCCTCACCCTTCGGACGCCATCGCGCATAAGCCCAGTTAAGCTCCCCGAGGTCGTCACGAACCGGCCAGGCTTCAAATTCCGTCACGCATGACGGGCTGATTTTTTTTTGCTCGGCCAGCACTCGGCGGAGGGCATGGGTTTGCTGTTCGAGCTTTCCGCGAAGGGAGTCGACGAGGATTGGTTTTCCGCCGTCCTGCGGGGTCAGCTTCAGCGCAAGCTCGCGCGGGGTCGCGCCGAGGTAGACAGGCTGGCGCTGTTCCGAGTTCGCGGGCGGGTGGAGCCAGGGGTGAGGATCACGGACAAACTCTGCCAGGGAATCCGGGCTGGAATGCGAATTGGAACGAACGGGACAGCAGGTGCAGGAAGACAGATACAAGCTCAGCGCTCCCGCGAGAATCAGGGGGGACAGATGCCTCATGGCAAACTTCAAAATGAAGGATGAAACAGTCTATTCAAGAACAAACAAAACTCTGGATGATGGATAAGCGCGCGGCTTTCATGTATATGCCTCCCATCCCGATGCCCACATTCCCCCGGCTCGCATTTTTTCTGTTTGCAGCCTTCCTTCCAGCATGGAATGGCAAAGCGCGCGCGGATGATCTGTTCGAGCGCCTGGCGGCATTGAGGGTCCTTCAGATGCAGTCGAACCTGTGGAGCACGCAGATAAAAAGCGGCCTGACTCTGGACGGAAGCCTGGAGAGTCGATTCACAACCAATGCTCCCCTGTCCCGCCATGGCGCCAGCGACTGGTATCTGGCTCCGACCGCAACGATGAGCTGGGGCCATGAACTGGGAGATGACTGGGGAATGTCTGTCGGCTGCGATGCCGGCGGCTTCCGGTATCTCCGGCAAACCGATCTGGGGACCTCATATCTTGATACGTGGAGCAGCGTCGCCCGGGAGTTCAAGATCGGACCGGCGGAAGCGGGGGTGTATGCGGTCTGCACCCAGCAGTGGACGCAGCTGAAGAATTATTCAAAGAGCGGATCGAGCACGGAAATCCTCGCCGGCGCGCATGCGGGCTGGGAATTCCGGCCGGGCCAGACTCTCGCATTCAACCCGTATGCCACCGCGACCCCCTACTCGTCGCCATGGGATTCGGGATACCATTCCTACGGAGCGACAATTTCCTATGATCTGGAAGTAAGCTCCCGCGTGGAACTCTCCGTCTATTACAACGGCTACCTGACCTGCTACTTCAGCGGCCAAAACGACTTCACCCAGTATGTCGGCACGAGCATCACCTGGTCGCCATGGGAAAATTTTTCGCTCTCCGCATCAGTCACCGGCACATGGAACTCGAGCACCAATCCGGACAGCGAATACACCGCCGTCGATGCCGGCGGGATGCTGGGTTTCCAATGGAAGCTCTGAAGCGGGCGGAGCGCCGCAATCTCACGCGGCGATCTGCCGGAGCCGGTCGGGGGTGATTTCCTCCAGAGTGACGACCGCGGCATCCGCGACCGCCAGCTCGTCCAGCGGGTGGGTCGTTGCCACAGCGAGAACTTTCATCCCGGCGGCATGCGCCGCGGCGATGCCGACGTGCGCATCTTCGATGACAATGCAGTCCGCCGGTGCGAGGCCGAGTTTTTTTGCGGCGAGCAGGAAGACGTCGGGAGCGGGCTTCCCGTTTATCACATCATCCCCGCACACTACTTCATCGAACAATTCTCCGAGCCCGGTTGCGGCGAAGATGGCATCGAGGTTCGAGCGCGGGGTTGATGAGCCGACCGAGCGCGGGATTCCCGCGTCGCGGAGGGCGGTCAGAAGCTCGCGTGCGCCAGGCAGGACGCGAACGCCCTGCTCCCGGACAAGCTCTCGGTAGAGTTCCTCTTTGCGGTCGCCGAGACGCGCAATCTCGGTGGGATCATCCGCCCAGCGCAGAAGGTTCGGGATGATTTCCTGATTCTTCTTTCCGAAGCTCGCCGTGAAGTGACCGTCGGGAAGCGGCTTCTTGATCTCCGCCGAAAGCAGTTCCCACGAGCGCTCGTGCTGCGCGGAGGAATCGATGACCACACCGTCCCAGTCGAAGATCACTCCTTTCATAAACCGAGGATGCGGGAGAGCATTTTTTCGTCCGGCGAGGGGCCGACAAGGGCGAGGGAAATCCGGGAAGGTTGGAGGATCGCGCGCGCAGCTTCGCGGACCTCGTCCGCCGTCACCGCACGGATTTTTTCATGTACGGTTTCGGGATCGACGATTTTTTCGTAAACGAGGACCGAGCTGCCGAGGCGCATGTTCTGACTCGACGTGCGCTCGAGCGACATCCGGCTCGACCCGACCGCGTATTCCTTCGCCCGCTTTAGTTCAGCCCCTCCGACAAGGGCTGTGCGCATGCGATCGAATTCCGAGAGGATCAGACGCAGTGACTTTTCCAGGTTTTTCCGGTCCAAGCCGACCGAGATGTTGAAAGCCCCGCCGTCGTCGAGCGTGAGGGGGTGGGTGCTCACCGAATAGCAAATCCCGCGCTTTTCGCGCAGCTCCTGAAACAGCCGCGAGCTGGCATTCCCACCCAGGATGACATGCATCAGGTGGTAGGCATACCGCCGCTCGTCCATGTGGCTGAATGCCGGCAGGGCCATGGCAAGCTGGGTCTGCTGCACGTCACGTTCCTCCACCTTCAGCCGGGGCTTCGACGGTGCGGGCGGCGCGGGCTTTGCAGCCGGCTTCCGGGCTTTTCCCAGGTGCGAGAGCTGGCGGCCGACCCTCTCGACGACGGCTTCATGCGTAATCTTTCCGGCCACCGAAACCACCGTGCTCGCGGCATGGTAGTGGCTCGTGCGGTAGCTCAAAAAATCCTCGCGACCGAAGCTCTCGATCGTCTCGAGCGTGCCGGTGATCGGGCGGCCGAGCGGATGGCGCGGCCAGAACGTGCCGTTGAGGATCTCCTGCACATGTGAGGACGGCTCGTCGCGATACATCAGGATTTCCTCGCCGATGACACCACGCTCGCGTTCGATGTCCTGCTTCGAAAATTTCGGGTCGGTGTAAATATCGCAGAGGACATCGCAGACGCGCGGGAAATATTCAGCGGCGGCCGTGGCATAGTAGCACGTCCTCTCCTCGGCAGTGTAGGCATTCATGTCCCCACCCACGCCTTCGATCTCCTGCATGATCCGCTTGGCCGAGCGCTTTCCCGTGCCTTTGAAAAGCATGTGCTCGATAAAGTGGGAAATCCCGTTCAGGGCCGCCGGCTCGTGGCGTCCCCCGACCGAGGCCCAGATCCCCATCGCGGCCGTCTGCGCGTGCGGCATCTCGCACGTGGCGATACGGAGTCCGCCGGGCAGGGTGCTCAGTTTGGTAACATTCGACATGGGCGGACAGACTACGGGAGGCGTGCCGGCAGGTCAAACGCCCGCGCGAGATTTGGGGGGAGCATGAGCCGCGAGATCTTTCGGCAGCGGGGACGAGAACTTCATTTCCACACCGGTGACCGGGTGTGTGAACCGGAGAAACGTGGCGTGCAGGCCGAGCCGGCCGGCCGGATCCGATGCCGCATCGTATTTTTTGTCGCCGATGATCGGACAGCCCTCCGCAGCAAGCTGGACCCGGATCTGGTGCCGCCGGCCGGTTTCGAGCCGGAGCCGGACGTGTGATCTGCGCGCGGATTCCGCAAGCACTTTGTAATGCGTGACCGCGTGGCGGGTGAGCGCGGAAGCTTTAGCCACACGGACTTTGAAGCGGTTGCTTTCGTCCAGATCGCACTCCATCACCCCGTCGCTTGACCGGAGCCTTCCTTCGACAATCGCCTCATACCTCTTCTCCACCTCATCCCAGCTACCCTGAAGAATTTCCTTCGCCTCAGGAGTCTTCGCAAAGACCATGAGCCCCGATGTTTCCTTGTCGAGACGGTGCACGATCCAGACCCGTTCGCGGCCTTCCGGACGGTTTCCGCGAAGGTAATCCGTGAGGAGAAAGTAAGCGGTCTTTTCGTCCTCCGAGTTGCTGGCGATGCTGAGAAGATCCGGCGGCTTGTCGATGACGATCAGGTGTTCGTCCTCGAACCAGATCTTGATCCCTGCGGAAAGCGATGTCCGGGGAGCAACGAACCGGCCGGGACGGATCCCGATCACATCGCCCGTCTGCAGGGCGTGGTTGAATTTGGTGACCGGCTCGCCATTCACCAGCACGGCCTGATGTTTGAGCCAGTTCCTGATTTTGGTTTTCTTGGTCTCCGGCCATGCCGAAAACAGGAAAAGAAGAAGTTCCCCGGGAACGCTGACGGTGACACGGTTCGTCATGCCGGTATTGTGCGCGGACGCACTCCCCCGCGCAGAACCCGCCCGCCGCTTAACCGACCCAGTCAAATCGCACGATTTGCTCAATGCTCGGATGCAGGCTGTGGTGGACCGGGCACGCGAGCGCCGCGTTCTCAAGGGTTTTGCGCTTCGGAAAATCCGGCGGAAGCGGGATCGCGAACGCGACCTCGATTTTCACGATGCGCCGCGGCGAATCGGTGGACATCGTTTTGTCCACGCCGACACTCATCCCCTCGAGGTTCACCCCATGCTGCTGGGCGCAAATCCCCATGATCGTGGCCATGCAGGCCCCGAGCGATGCCGCAGCAAGGTCGGTCGGGGAAAATGCCTCGCCTTTCCCGTGGTTGTCGACCGGAGCATCGGTCAAGATCTTCGCGCCCGAGGGACCATGCACCGCTTCGCACCGAAGGGCGCCCAAGTAGGAAATATCCATGTGAACCATGGAGCCATTCCCGCAGAAATCCCCCGCCTCGGCAATCTTTCCCTTCAGGAAGCAACCACGGTTTACAAAACTTTGATGCGGCCGTATCAAGGTTTTGTAAACTCGGCCGGGGTTGAGTTTATCCGATCGCGATCTTGCGCGGCTTGCTGGCCTCCGCCTTCGAGAGGCGGACGGCGAGCAGTCCCTGGTCGATCGAGGCGCTGATTTTTTCGGGATCGATGCTCGGATCGAGATCGAAGACCCGGCGGAATCCGTGTCCTGTGGACTCGGCGTAGACCGCCTTGCCGGGTGCCTCGCTTTTCGCGCAATGACCGGCAATCGTGAGTATCCCGTGGGATACCATCGAGATCATCCGACGGGACTACTATTAGTAATGCTTTCTATATAAGTATCTTAATAAAATATATGAGTTATTTGCTCTGCGTGTAAGCGCCGTTTTGTCACTATTGCGATAAATTAACTATCATGATTATTGTGCCGTTATGTCGCTTGTATACAGCCCTATTGCTTTCGAGGTTGGGCTTGATAAGGTAAAGGTTCTCCCATGCGACCAGACAAATTCACCGCCAAGATGCAGGAGGCGCTGAATGCAGCGCTCGATCTCGCGTCCAAAAACGACAATCCGGAAATCACAAACGAGCATTTCCTGCTCGCCCTCGTCGAGCAGTCCGACGGCCTCGCGCGGCCGCTTTTGGACAAGTTGGGGGTTTCGGCTTCGACGCTGGAGGAACGCTTGCGCGATGCGATCAGCGGGTTCCCGAGAGCGCGTGGAGGCGCTCAGCCGCAGCTCTCGCACGAGCTCCGCAAGACGCTGGATGCGGCGGAAGGCGAGATGGGCAAGCTCAAGGATGAGTTCCTGAGCGCGGAGCATTTTCTCATCGCGCTGACCGGTTCGGGATCGGCGGCAGGAAAGATGTTGAAGGACAGCGGCGTGACGCGCGACCGCCTGATGAAGGCGCTGGTCGAGATCCGCGGCAACCAGCGGGTCACCGATCAGGATCCCGAGGGAAAATACCAGACGCTTGAGAAATACGGGCGCGATCTGACCGAGCTCGCGCGAAAGGGGAAGATCGATCCCGTGATCGGGCGCGACGAAGAGATCCGCCGCACGATGCAGGTGCTCTCGCGGCGCACAAAGAACAACCCGGTTTTGATCGGCGAGCCCGGCGTGGGAAAGACGGCGATCGTCGAGGGGCTGGCCCGGCGGATCGTCAGCGGCGACGTGCCGGAGTCGCTGAAGAACAAGAAGGTCGTCGCGATGGACATCGGCGCGATGGTCGCCGGCGCGAAATTCCGCGGCGAATTTGAGGACCGGCTCAAGGCGTTTTTGAAGGAGGTCACG
Organism: Verrucomicrobiaceae bacterium; assembly: GCA_007280915.1. Lineage (GTDB taxonomy): Bacteria > Verrucomicrobiota > Verrucomicrobiia > Chthoniobacterales > Terrimicrobiaceae > QYQL01. The sequence continues at coordinate 33,272 of QYQL01000022.1, forward strand.
TCCAGCGAGGGAGAGGTCATCCTGTTTATCGACGAGCTGCACACCATAGTCGGAGCCGGGGCGGCCGAGGGTTCGATGGACGCCTCGAATCTCTTGAAGCCGCAGCTCGCAAGAGGCGAACTCCGCACGATCGGCGCGACCACTCTCGATGAATACCGGAAGTATATTGAGAAGGACGCGGCGCTTGAGCGCCGATTCCAACCGGTGATGGTGAACGAGCCGAGCGTCGAGGACACTATCGCAATTCTGCGCGGGCTCAAAGAGCGCTACGAGGTCCACCACGGGGTCCGCATCCAGGACGCCGCGCTCGTGGCCGCGGCGATCCTCAGCCACCGGTATATCAGCGACCGGTTCCTGCCCGACAAGGCGGTCGACCTCATCGACGAGGCGGCCTCGCGCCTGAAGATCGAGCTCGACTCGATGCCGACCGAGATCGACCAGCTTGAACGCCAGATCATGCAGCTCGAGATGGAGCGCACTGCGCTTAAAAAAGAAAAGGACGCCGCCAGTCGGGAACGCCTCAAGAAGATCGAGAAGGAACTCGCCGACATCAAGGAGGAAGCCGGCACGCTCAAGGCACGCTGGCTCAAGGAAAAAGAGGAGCACGGGAAATCCCGCAAGGTGGCGGAGGACATCGAGCGGATGAAGGCCGAGCTCGAGCAGGCCCAGCGGAAGGGAGATCTTCAGCGCGCAAGCGAGATCCAATACGGCACGCTCCCCGAACTCCAACGCCAGTTCGAGTCCTCCCACAAACAGGAGGGCGGAACCATTTTGAAGGAGGAAGTCACCGAGGAGGACATCGCAAAGGTGGTGGCCACATGGACCGGCATCCCGGTCTCGCGCCTCCAGGAGGGCGAGCGCGCGAAGCTCGTCAAAATGGAGGAGCGCCTCATGGAGCGAGTCGTCGGCCAGCAGCAGGCGATCAAGGCGGTCTCGAACGCCGTCCGCCGCGCGCGCGCCGGACTCCAGGACGAAAACCGTCCGATCGGTTCGTTCCTTTTTCTCGGCCCGACCGGGGTCGGAAAAACCGAGCTCTCGAAGGCGCTCGCGGAATTTCTTTTCGACGACGAGGGAGCGATCATCCGCCTCGACATGTCGGAATACATGGAGAAGCACACGGTCGCGAGACTCATCGGCGCTCCTCCCGGATACGTCGGCTACGAGGAGGGCGGCCAACTCAGCGAGGCGGTCCGCCGCAAGCCCTACAGCGTCGTGCTTTTCGACGAGGTCGAGAAGGCCCACAGCGACGTCTTCAACGTCCTGCTCCAGGTCCTCGACGACGGGCGCATCACCGACGGACAGGGGCGCACGGTGGATTTCAAAAACACCGTCATCATCCTGACATCGAACATCGGGAGCCAGTTCATCATGGAGGACCTCGCCGTCGAGGAACGCAACCGACGGGTCATGGAGGCCCTGCGCGGGCACTTCCGTCCGGAATTTCTCAACCGTATTGACGAGATCATCATTTTCGACCGGCTCGATGAAAAGCAGATCACCCGGATCGTGGACATCCAGCTCAAGCGGCTCCTGGACCGGCTCGCCAAGCAGAACATTCATCTCACCCTCACCGATGCGGCGAAGACGCACCTTGCTCGCGAAGGCTACGACCCTGCCTATGGCGCACGCCCGCTCAAGCGCGTGATCCAAAAGGAAATCCTCGACCCTCTCAGTCTGGAAATCCTCGACGGGCACTTCGCCGACGGCGACAAAATCCAGGGCGGAATCGAGAAGGGGAAGCTGGTTTTCTCCAAAGCCTGATTCCCGCTCGCGCGCCATCCCGGGATGTGTTAGGAACAAGATGCCGTGAAGCAATACCGTCCCAACGTGGAGAGGCAGAAGGAGCTCTACTCGCGCATGAAGGCGCGCGAGATCTTCCGCCGGATGAAGGGAAAAACAAGATCCCCGGACGCGCCGCGGATCCCCGACAACTCGGAGCCGTGGCTTCCCGGCGGCGTCCACTCGGTCGCCGACGCGCTCTATATTTCTGACCGCATCAAGGAGACCATGAAGGAGTGGAACCTACCCCAACAACCGCAGAGCTGACGCGATATTTGTCTTCAACCCATCGGGTCGTGGTCCTGGGCGGTCTCGCCGTGATCAGCCATGGCCTCAGCCGGGTGACACACGATGCCGACTGCTGGCTCGATCCGACAATTTCAATCGAGGACTGGTGCAATGCGGTGAAGGACTTGCTGGTGAAGTGGGCGAGGCTTCGCCTTGTCTCGATTGGAAACTGGAGCGAAATGCCACCGGCGGATCTTGCCGGTTACATCGAGGATTTCGGCGTGGTGAGAGTTCTTGGTGCCACCCAACCATTCGACATCTTCCGACGCCCGAATGAAATGGAGGTCTCCGGGTTTGAGGAGGTTTGGGAACGTGCGACCCCGTTGACGGATGGCACGCGCCTGCCGGATGTCGTGGACCTTCTCATCACCAAGCAGGACACCGGGCGTCCGAGGGATACGTATGACATCCAGTTCCTCGAGGGCAAGGCGGAGGAGATGTATCTGGAACGCCTGCCGAAAGCCTCGTCCGGCGAGGCATTGAAAATGCTCGAGCGGTTTTTGAATCCGAAAGTTGCCGCCGCCGCCGCCGCACATTCGGATCCGAAGGTCCGCGAAACCGGGATGAAATTTCTCCGTGAGCTGGCGGATGCAGGAGATCCGTTTGCGAGGGATCTGCTGGCGGCGGTTGGAGGAGCTTAGACGATATGTCCGAGGTTTTCCGGCATTTTCTCACCGCTCTGGGCCTGCAGGAAACGACCGCCAAACCCGTTCGGACCGCGTCCACAGCCCACCGGATCATCCCGACGAACCGGAGCACAACCGTATTTTCCGGTGAAGCGCCTGAATGGTCGGACTATTTGGAACATCCCTGGTCCGGTCGCCGTGATAACCGGTTCGAGATGCATGTCGCCATCGATGCCAAAAGGCGGCGGATGGAATTCGAGCCGCGCAACGAGCCCTCGATCCCTTGGGCCGAGGCCCTGACGCGGTCTTTTTGCGACCTTCAAATCCGCTTTGAAAAGCTTCCGTCGGCCGCCCGGGTTTTGAACGAGATGATCTTTGACAACCCGTCGAATGCCGCATCCGGAATACATCTGGATTCGAGCGCCGGGCTGCCGGCCTACGCGACCAGGGAGATGCGGGTGAACAACGACCTCTCGCCCGCCGAGACGAGAATCCTCGTGCGAACCGCCCTCTTTGAAGAGTTTGAGCCTCCTCCGGACAGAGACAACCCGCTGGAGCGGCTCGGGAAAATCTGGGAGGTTCTGAGACACATTCTGCTCCAGCTTGGACACGAGAGTTACCCGCGCGACCGCTTCACCGAGCGGATCGAACTGACGACAAAATGGGCGATGGTGAATCTCCACTCCCTCTACAACGGGAAGAAGGACGGCAAGCCCGATGCCAATGATGCCGGGGACATTTTCGAAAAGATTTTCGCGAGGAGGGAGCGCGTCGAGCGCCGCGAGCTTTTCGTGCGGGACCCGTTTTTCCGGCTTCTCTCGGACCTGTCATTTTTGCTTCGGGAGCGCAGCGCCGAGGGATTGTGGGATACGGCGGCGATCATCGTGCGCGATTATCTGGACTCCCGGTATCTGCGGCTCAGCATCGCGGGCCTCATGCCCGCCAAGCCGGAGTGGCTGGAGGCGATGCCGGTCGAGTGGAAAAGCGAACGCAAGATCAAGACCCCCCCGCCGGAAATCGGTCGCTACGGGATCATTGACGATGAGGACGAGGACGCATGGAAAAAGGTGCGCGATCCGCTTCAGGACATCGGATACCTGATCATCGGGCAGCTCGGCATGGGACAGTTCGGCCGGGTTTACGATGCGATCAACGTCGGCAACGGAAGCATCCCGGGTCGGGTTGCCGTAAAGGTGGACCGCATCCGGAAAGGCCACAAAAAGGAGGTGATCGAAGCGGCGGATACGATCATGGACATCGCCGGCGGGCTTGCGGGATCGCCCCATGTCATCCGCGTCTTCGATGCGGGCTACATGAAAAAAATCCGGTCGAACTACCATATCCTCCAGATCGTGGAGGGGGACACTCTCGACCACCTGATCGGAATCGCGGGCACCGAACACGCCAGCATCCTGCGCCCGACGGTCGGACGGTCATCGCCCGACGAGGCGGCTCGCGAATTTTTGAAATCCCTGAGCGGAAGCTCCGGCGAGGCATGGCGTCGCAACCGGAAATCTCCCCGGTTCGTCTCCCCTCCTCAGCTCGGCCAGATCATGGACATCCTCACCAGCAAGGCGCTGTGGATCGAGGAGGTCCACCATCTCGGATTTGCGGTCAACGACCTGAAAAACGGGAACGTGATGATGAGCCGGCGCGGGCAGTTCAAGGCGATCGACCTCGATTCTTACAGCCGGATCTTTTCGCGGCTCGACAAGCTGCCCGACTTCTTTTTTCTCGCGGTTTCAGCGTTGCAGTTGGTCACCCGCGGGTGCGCTTGGGAAAAAGCGGCGACCTCGTCGGAAATAAAGGAGCTTCTCTCGGATCCCGGAACCGTTGAGCGGCGGCTCCGCGAAATCTGGCCATACGGGGACCTGGCGGTCCAGAGCGGCGGAAGGGTCAAAACCGGAGACGTCACCGGTTTCTTCGCCCACTTCATCGACGACGCCCGCTCCGGCCGGTTCGCGGAGGATCCGGGCCAGTTCGCGAACGCGATCGACCGGCTCATTTTTCTGAAGCGCGCGCTGTCCACCGAGGAGATGGTCCTGCAGTAGCGCGGAGAAAATCTTTTCACGCGGCCCGGAAGCGGGCAGCCTGTGCGCATGACGAAGGAGATTTGCTGATGCCCGCGCTGCCTGGATTCCGGGATTTTTACCCCGAGGACTGCGCGCGGAGAAATTACGTCGTGGAGACGTGGCGGTTCGTCGCGCGCGGATACGGATTCGTCGAATACGACGGGCCGACGCTCGAGAGCGGGGATCTTTACCGCAAGAAAAACGAGGAGGGAGCAGAGATCCTCGAGCAGCTTTATTATTTCCGGGACCGCGGGGACCGGGAGGTGGCGCTGCGGCCGGAGATGACGCCGACGCTCGCGCGCATGGTCGCCGCGCGGGAGAAGCACTACCGCAAGCCGATGAAATGGTTCTGCGTGTCGAATTTTTTCCGGCACGAACGCCAGCAAAAGGGCCGGCTCCGCGAGTTTCTCCAGTTCAATGCGGACATCATCGGCGAAAGCTCGCCCGAGGCGGATGCGGAAATCGTCGCGCTTGCGGTCGATCTCATGCGCAGCTTTGGGTTCAGTGAGGAGCATTTCGTCGTGAGGCTCAGCGATCGGAAGGCGTGGATGGATTTCCTCGCCTCACGGGGATGCGATGAGGCGCAATCCCGACTCGCGCTCGAATGCGCGGACAAGATCGAGCGCGAACCGGAGGAAAAGCTGAATCAAAAACTGGCTTCGGCAGGACTCACCGTGGCCGACCTGCGCACGTTCATTTCGGGAGGCAGCCCGGAGGCCTTTGAACCGGTTCTGGCAGCGCTCGGCGCGCGGGGGATGACCCGCTTCGTGGAACCCGACCTCTCGATCGTCCGCGGCCTCGCGTATTACACCGGAGTCGTCTTTGAAATTTTCGACCGCTCGAAATCTCTCCGCGCGCTCGCGGGAGGCGGACGTTACGATGGCCTCATCAAGGGCCTGAGCGACGGTGGGGCGGATCTGCCGGCGATCGGTTTCGGCATGGGGGATGTTGTGCTCGGGCACCTGATCGACGAGACGCCCGCGGCGGATGAACGGCGGAAGTCGGCCAATCCTCCTTCTTGTGATGTCTTCGTCGTTATCGCGGACGAAGCCCGGCGCGGGGACGCGCTGGGGGTGGTCCAGGAGGCCCGGGATCTGGGTTGGAAGGTTGATTTCGCGCTCAAGCCGGCGAAGGTCGGAAGGCAGTTTCAAGATGCGGAAGGCATCGGAGCCGCCCGCGCCATCCTCGTGGGTGCGGAGTGGCCGGTCCTCAAAATCAAGACGCTTGCGACGCGACAGGAGGAAGCCTGCGAGCGGAGCGGGCTGGCGGAGCGCCTGGGAATTCCCGGCGACCGCTGACCGGCAACAGCCCGAAAAACAACAAGGCGCGTGCTTCGCGGAGGAAAGCACGCGCCCTGAAGAGATCTGTCCCGGAACCTCAGCCGAGCATGTCCGCGACCATCGCGCGCTCGTCCGTCAGTTCCTTGTTCGTGGCGGCAATTTTCGATTTGGCAAAGTCGTCCATCTCGTATCCGGTGATGACTTCCCATGCTCCGGGTGCCGTGGTCTTCACAGGAAGGCCGGCCCAGACTTCCGGGTCGAACCCGTAAAGGCCGTTGGATTTGACGGCGACCGAGTGGATTGCGCCGGGAGTCATGAGATCACGCACGTGGTCCACAAGGGAGCTTGCAGCCGAAGCGGCCGACGAGGCGCCGCGCGCGGCGATGATGGCCGCACCACGCTTGCCAACAGTCTCGCAGAAAGGCCCCTGCAGCCAGACAGCGTCCTTGATGACCTCGACAGCCGGCTTGCCGGAAATCTTCGCATGAGCGAAGGCCGGGAACATCGAGGGGCTGTGGTTGCCGTAGATGAAAATGTCCTTCACGTCCGTCGTCTGGACTCCCGCCTTTTTGGCGAGCTGGGTCTGTGCGCGGTTCTGGTCGAGCCGCACCATCGCCGTGAACCGGTCGGCAGTCAGGCGGCGGGCCTTGCTGGCGGCGATCATACAGTTCGTATTCGCGGGATTTCCGACCACCGCGACGCGCGCGTTGTCCGCGGCCACCTCGTCGATGATTTTGCCCTGAGAAGTGAAAATTTTTCCGTTGTCCTTCAGGAGGTCGGCGCGTTCCATGCCCGGCCCGCGCGGCTTTGCTCCGACAAGCAGGCACCAGTTGGCATCTCCGAAACCGACTTTCGGATCATCGGTGAGAACCATTCCCTGAAGGAGCGGGAACGCGCAGTCGTCGAGCTCCATGGCGACCCCCTCGAGGGCCTTCATCGCTTTTTCCACGGGAACTTCGATGAGCTGGAGCACGACCGGCTGGTCGGGACCGAACATCGCACCGGAGGCGATGCGGGGCAAAAGGGCGTATCCAATCTGACCGGCGGCTCCGGTCACAGCAACTTTGATGGGTGATTTCATAACATTAGATAAACTAATAGGCCCGCCCGTCCCGACCAAGAAAAATCTCCGCTAGTCCGAAAAAAACCGGCGGCGGAGATCGGGCGACACTGTTCAAAAAAATATAATCCAGACAACTATCTTGCTATCAACGCCCTATATCACTATGTTACGAAATTGTAACATAAGAGCCTTTGGCTAATGTGACCGTTGCCCGTTAAGTGGGCGTCTCAACTATGAAACCACTGCCTTTCCTCTTGATCGGAGCGGCCCTTGCGGGTCTCTCGGCAACCTCACAAGCCCAGCAACTCTCCGGGGCTGGCGCCTCCTTCCCCGCTCCCCTCTACCAGCGCTGGGGCGTGGAATACAACAAGCTCCATCCTGATGTCCAGGTGAACTACCAGTCGGTCGGGAGCGGGGCCGGTGTAAAAAATTTCACCGCGGGCGTGGTGGATTTCGGCGCCAGTGACGCCGCCATGAGCGATGCAGAAATCGCCAAGGTTCCCAAAGGCGCCGTGCTGATCCCGGCCACTGCCGGCGAGGTCGTCTTCGCCTACAATCTTCCCGGAGTGGAAACGCTGAACCTCCCCCGCGAGGCGATGGCCGGCATTTTCCTCGGAAAGGTGACCAAGTGGAACGACCCTGTCATTGCGAAGGCGAACCCCGGAGCCAAGCTTCCGGAACTCCCGATTATGGTGGCCTACCGTTCGGATGGCAGCGGCACGACCTACGTCTTCACCCAGCACCTCTCGACGATCAGCCCCGAGTTCAAGGAAAAAATCGGGACCGACAAGTCGGTGACATTCCCGGTCGGTGTCGGCGGCAAGGGCAACGAGGGCGTCACGGCGCTCATCAAGCAGACCCCGGGCACGATCGGCTACGTGGAATACGGCTATGCAAAGGGAAACGGGCTCGCCATGGCCAGCCTCCAGAACAAATCCGGAAACTTCGTGGCTGCGGACGGAGAACATGGAGCCTCGACCCTCGCCAACGTGCAACTCCCGGAAAACCTCCGTATCTGGCCGGTTGATCCCGAAGGTGCTAACGACTACCCGATCGCCAGCTTCACCTGGCTCCTGCTCTACAAAAAATACGACGATGCCGCGAAGCTCAAAGCCCTCAAGGATTTCGTGACCTACGGGCTCACGACCGGACAGTCGTTCTCCGAGGAACTCGGCTACATCCCGCTTCCGGCTCCAGTGGTTGAGAAGGCGAAGGCCGCCCTCGCAACCGTCCAATAGCCTTCCGTCGTGTCCCGCGAATCTTCCGATTCCAAACCTATCGCGGAAGTCCGCGTGGGACCCGACCTTTTCCACGCGCTTTGCTGGGTGGCTTCGGCTCTTGCCGTGGCCACCCTCGCGTGGATTATCTACGAAATCGTCACCTCCGCGTGGCCTGCCATCCAGAAATTCGGGTTCGGGTTTCTGGGAAGCTCCTCGTGGGTTCCGAACCGCGAGGTCTTCGGCGTCTTTCCGTTCATTGTGGGGACGGTTGCCAGTTCGTTCATCGCGATCCTGTTCGCGTTCCCGCTCGGCCTCGCGATCGCGATTTTTCTCAGTGAAAATTTCCTGCCTGCGCCGGTCCGGCAGGTCATCCGTTTCGTGGTCGAGATGCTGGCGGCCATCCCGAGTGTGGTTTTCGGACTCTGGGGAATTTTCGTTGTCATCCCGATCATCAAGATTTTCGGCGACTGGGCGGTGAAAAACCTCGGGGGCGTCCCGATCTTTTCCGGCCCGGCCTACGGGAACTCGATGCTGACCGCGAGCGTGGTGCTCGCTTTGATGATCCTTCCCACCGTGACGGCCATCTCGCGGAATGCGCTCACCGCCGTTCCCAAAACCCTCCGCGAAGGGGCCTATGCGCTGGGCGCGACCCGCTGGGAGGCGATCCTCGGGGTGATCCTGCCGACCGCCGCACCAGGCGTGGTCGCGGCCACCATCCTAGCCCTCGGCCGCGCCATGGGAGAGACCATGGCCGTGGCCATGCTCATCGGAAACAGCTCCCGCCTGTCCTGGTCGCTGCTCTCACCGGGCGGAACGCTTGCCGGGCTGCTGGCCAACCAGTTCGGGGAAGCCGAAGGCCTTCAGGTCAACTCGCTCATGTATGCGGCGTTGATTCTCGTCGTCATCACCCTTTTCGTGAACGTCCTCGGCGAACTCGTGCTCCGCTACACCCAGAGCCAGACCGCCGGAATCCGCTGATCCCATGGACAACATCGTCACCCACGCCCCGGATTTTTTCAGCAACAGCCAGGCGGAAGCGACCAAGGCGATCGCCCGCTCGCTCTGGAACCGCGTTCTCACCTCGGTCTGCGTGGCCCTTTCGCTGCTGACCCTCGTCCCGCTGGTTTCGATCATTTATCTGGTCCTGAAAAACGGCCTGCCCCTGCTGAGCTGGTCGGTCTTCACCCAGCTTCCTCCGGCCGCGGGCATGGTGGGAGGCGGTTTCGGCAACGCGGTGATCGGGACCATCGTGATGGTCGGTATCGGACTTTTGATGTCCGGCCCCCTCGGCATCCTCTCCGCAATCTACATCAACGAATACGCGCCGGCCAGCCGGCTGGCACAGGCCGTGCGGATCGTCGCCAAGCTCCTCACCGGCATCCCCTCGATCATCTGCGGCGTTTTTGCGTTTGCCATCGTGGTCTCCACCACCGGCCGGTTCTCCGCCTTCGCGGGCGGCGTGGCGCTCGCCGTGCTCATGCTGCCGACGATCCTCCTCACCTCCGAGCAGGCGCTGATGGGCGTCCAGAGCGCTTTCCGCGAGGCCTCCTACGGGCTGGGAGCCACAAAATTCCAGACCATCGTGCGAATCGTTCTTCCCGATGCCCTGCCCGCGATCATGACGGGCATCATGCTGGCCGTCGCACGCGCGGCGGGCGAAACCGCCCCCCTGATCTTCACTGCGCTCTTCAGCCAGTTCTGGGCAAAATCCCTTTCCGAGCCAACCGCCTCGCTCTCGGTCCTCATCTACAACTTCTCCACCGTTCCATTCCCGCACCAGATCCAGATGGCGTGGACGGCTTCCCTGGTCCTTGTGGCCTTTGTGACTCTGGCCAACATCACCGCGCAGCTCGTCTTTTCCAAAAAGCATTAGTCCCCCGGGCCGATCCCAAACGAATCCACTGACATGACCGAAGACGCCGCAAGATCATCCGCCACCCAGACGCCCGGCCGTCCGGACTTCCTCACCGTCCGCAATTTCGATTTTTTCTACGGGAAGAAGCAGGCGCTTTTTGACATCAACATGGACATCCCGGAGAAGCGGGTCACCGCGTTCATCGGGCCGTCCGGGTGTGGAAAATCAACCCTTTTGCGAAACTTCAACCGCATGAACGAGCTGATTGAAGGCGTCCACTACTCGGGAGACATCAAGCTTCTCGGGCAAAGCATCTATAACAAGGAGGTCGAGGTCATCGCGCTCCGCCGCAGCATCGGAATGGTCTTTCAGAAATCCAATCCGTTCCCGAAGTCGATTTACGAAAACATCGTTTACGGGCTCCGGATCAGCGGGGAGAAAAAAAAGAGTGTGCTCGATGAGGCGGTCGAGCGCAGCCTCCGCGGTGCGGCGTTGTGGGACGAGGTGAAGGACCGCCTCCATGAGAGTGCGCTCGGACTCTCGGGCGGCCAGATGCAGCGGCTCTGCATCGCGCGGGCGATCGCCAACCGCCCGAAGGTCCTCCTGATGGACGAACCGTGCTCCGCGCTCGATCCGATCGCCACGGTGAAGGTCGAGGAGTTGATCCACGAGCTCAAACAGGAATTCACGATCGTCATCGTCACCCACAACATGCAGCAGGCGACGCGCTGCTCGGACAAGACCGCGTTCTTCTACCTCGGGAAACTCATCGAATACGCCGAGACGCAGAAGATTTTTTCGAACCCCGGACAGAAGCAGACCGAGGACTATATCACCGGGCGCTTCGGCTGATCGGCCATCCACCCGGCGAGGTGGAAAGCGAGGGAGGATCTGTCCGGAAAATGAGCGAGAGAACCTTCGGGAAGAAGAAGCCCGAACCCCGTCCCGTAGGCGCTACCGTTGATGACGCAGGCATCCGTGCGGGTCTCCTGAATCTGCGCCGCGCCGCGGGAGACGGCCTGCTCGCGGGAGCCGTCGAGTTCGTATTTCCAGCCGATGATGCGCGCCTCCGGAAACCAGCCCCTCATTTCGGGAAGAACTTTTTTCGCCGGCTTGAGGGTGAGACAGATCGAGCCCGAGCGGCTGCTGAACTTTGACAGGCCGTCCGAGCCATCGATCTTCTCCAGAACAAAATCGCAGAGGGCCGCCGCGTGGAGAATGACATCGGGAGCCCGCTCCAGTGATCGCAGCCCGTCGGCAAGCGACTTATTCGTCGTGAACGTGCGCACATCCACGCCGGCAGGAGCGGGAAAAGAAGCCGCCTCGCCACGGAAGCAGACCACGTCGAAACCTGATTTCAGAAACGTCTCCGCAAGCATGGACCCGATCTCCCCGGTGGAGAAATTCGTGATCCGGCGGACCCCGTCGAGCGGTTCAAACGCCGGACCGCAGGTGATGCAGGCTAAGGGAGGCATGAGGGGTAAGGTTTAAGTATTAAGTGGTCAGAAGCGGCGGTCATCTTCGATTTCTGGGGCCGTTTGCTTAATACTTAATTCTTTAGACTTAATACTCTTTTAGTGCCTGAAATGCCGGGTGCCGGTGAAGACCATGGCGACGCGGTTCTCGTCGGCCGCCTTGATGACCTCGGCGTCCTTGACCGACCCACCGGGCTGGATAGCGGCTGTCGCACCGGCTTCAGCCGCCGCGATGAGGCCGTCGGGGAACGGAAAAAACGCATCGCTGCAAACCGCGCTACCCTTCAGAGAAAGCCCGGCCTCATTGGCCTTCCAGACCGCGATGCGGGAGGAATCCACGCGCGACATCTGCCCCGCGCCGATCCCCAGCGTCCGGTCTTTTCCGGCATAGACAATGGCGTTCGATTTCACGTGCTTGACGATCTTCCATCCGAACTCCATGGCCTCGATTTCATCCTTGGAAGGCGGCCGCGAGGTGACGACCCTGTGTTCGAGGTCGGGGATGTCGGCCGAATCGGAATCCTGCACAAGCAGCCCGCCGATCACGCTGCGGACGTCGCGGGTGTTTGCCGACAGCGGTTTGAGGATCCGCATCAGGCGCAGGTTTTTCTTTTTTTGGAGAAGCGAGCGGGCGTCGGAATCGAAGTCCGGCGCGATGATGACCTCGCTGAAAATTTCCGAGATCGCCTTGGCGAGCGGGAGCGTGATCGGGAGGTTGCAGATGATGATGCCGCCGAACGGCGCCTGTTTGTCGGTGGCGAACGCCTTTTCCCACGCTTCGCGCAGGTTGGGGTCGGAGCCAACGCCGCACGGGTTTGTGTGCTTGAGGATGGCGACGGTGGGCTTGGCAAATTCCTCGATGAGGTTCCTGGCGGCGCTGATGTCGAGGATGTTGTTGTAGGAAAGTTCCTTGCCGTGGAGCTTCTCGAAATAGTCGTTGAAGCTGCCGTAGAGCTCGGCTTGCTGGTGCGGGTTCTCGCCGTAGCGCAGCCGCATTTCGAGCGGCAGGTCGAGGCGGAAGCTGGCGCAAGTCTCCTGCTCCTGGTTGAGAAAATCGGCGATCGCGGCATCGTAGGCGGACGTCGTGGCGAAGGCCTTGATCGCGAGCCGCTCGCGCAGCTTGCGGCTCGTCCCGCCATTCTCCTCGCGCAGATCCTCAATCACGGCCGCATAATCCTTCGGATCGGTCACCACGCAGACCGACTGGTAATTTTTTGATGCGCTGCGGATCATCGAGGGGCCCCCGATGTCGATCTGCTCGATCGCCTCGGCCAGCGTGACCCCCTCCTTCGCAACCGTGGCCTCGAACGGATAAAGATTCACGACGACCATGTCGATCGGCTTGATCCCGTGGGCTTTCGCTTGCTCCTCGTGTTCCTCGTTGCCGCGCAGGAAGAGAAGCCCTCCATGGATTTTCGGATGCAGGGTCTTGACCCGGCCCCCCAGGATTTCCGGCGATCCAGTGAATTGCGAAACCTCGACGGTGGCGATACCGGCCGCCTGGAGCGATTTGGCGGTGCCGCCGGTCGAGAGGATCTCGACGCCGTGGGAGGCCAGTTCCTTCGCAAGTTCGAGAATGCCGGTTTTGTCGGAAACGGAGATCAGAGCGCGTTGGATTTTCATGACAGCAGGGAATTGGTTTATGCCCGGAAGGAGGGGAATTCAATCCCCATCACAGGCGCCCCTCGTCGGCGTCGATGTATTGAAACATCGTCTGGATCTCGTCGCGGGCCTCGAAACCGCTCTCCTTCTTCCTGCGGAGAAGGATCTCGGTCACCTCGTCGTTCCACCCGCGCTTTCTCATGAACCCGTTCCAGATTTCGATCTGCTCATCGGTCGGTTTGGTTCCGTTGGCGAAGCACCATTCCAGCGCCTGCTGGTCGTCCAGGCCTTCCTGCACCTTGTCCCGCAGGGCGTCGTATTTGACTCCGAGGAAATCCACGCACCGCTCATCGAATCCCTTGCCGAGATTCGCGTGGAGATCGGGGTGCAGTTCGCCGGTCGCGAGCAGGCGGATTTTTTCGACCATCCGGCCGAAATAGACGATCCCGCCGGTTTTTTCCTGTGGAGACTTCGGGTATTTCATGGGAGGGATTTTTGCAGATGGCGGGCGATCGTCACGCCTTCTTTGTTGCCCCGCGGCGGGATCGGGGGGCATGATGGTCCGCCTGTGAACGGACCATTGATCATTGCCGGCCGGGAATTTTCCTCGCGCCTCCTCCTTGGCACGGGAAAATTCTCCTCGAACGAAACGATGCGCGACGCGCTGGCGGCGAGTGGTACAGGGATCGTCACGGTTGCGCTCCGTCGAGCCAACCTGAGCGGGAAGCAGGATCCGTTCGCGAACATCCTCGATTTTGTGGATTCCAAAAAATACCTGCTTCTGCCGAACACCAGCGGGGCGATGAACGCGGAGGAAGCGGTCCGCCTGTCGCGGCTCGCCGCCGCCGCCGGGTTGCCGATGTGGGTGAAGCTGGAAATCCACCCGGACCCCCACTACCTGCTCCCGGACCCTGTCGAGACGCTCGAGGCCGCGAAGATACTCGTGAAGGAAGGTTTCACGGTGCTGCCGTATATCAATGCCGATCCCGTGCTCGCACGGCGCCTTCAGGATGTGGGGACGGCAACCGTGATGCCGCTCGGTTCGCCGATCGGCAGCAACCGTGGGATCGAGACGCGCGCGCAGATCGAGATCATCATCAAGCAGGCAACGGTTCCCGTCGTCGTGGACGCCGGCATCGGCGCTCCGAGCCATGCCGCCGAGGCGATCGAACTCGGAGCGGACGCCGTTTTGGTGAATACCGCGATCGCGGCGGCGGAGGATCCCGTCCGCATGGCGCACGCGTTCAAACAGGCTGTTGAAGCGGCGCGCGAAGCGGTCGAGGCGGGTCTTCCCATGCGACTCGATCAGGCGTCGGCCACCAGCCCGCTGGCCGCATTCCTCGACACCCTCTGAGCTCATGTCCGCGGAAACACTGACCCCGATGATGCAGCAGTATCACGCCGTGAGGCGCGAGCTGCCACCGGGGACGTTGCTCCTCTTCAGGCTCGGCGATTTCTACGAAATGTTCGGCGAGGATGCAAAGGAGGCTTCCGGGGTGTTGAATGTCGCGCTGACCAAGCGTGGGGCGACCCCAATGTGCGGGGTTCCGTTCCACGCGGCCAAGGGCTACATTGAGAAGCTCATCGCCGCCGGATGGAGGGTCGCAATCTGCGATCAGGTCGGGGAGGTCACCGCGGGAAAACTTGTCCGTCGGGAAGTGTCGCAAATCCTCAGCCCGGGCACGCTTGATGATTTTGGGCTCGACGACCGGAAGCCGAACTACCTCGCTGCCGTCTGCGAGCGCCGCGGCTCGTTCGGCCTTGCGTTTGCCGACCTCAGCACCGGGGAGTTCCGCCTGACCGAACTGGAGTCGATCGGCTCGCTTCTCGATGAACTCGCCCGGGTCAGCCCGGCGGAAATCCTCGTTCCCGAACAGCAGGCGGAACTTTTTGCATCGCTCCAAAAGCCGGCTGTGATGGACGGCTATCTTTTCGAGCCGGAGCCCGCCGAGGAAATCCTGCGCGGGCATTTCAAGGTCCAGTCGCTCGACGGATTCGGCTGCGCCGACATGGCGGCCGGCACGGGTGCCGCAGGAGCCCTTCTCCATTACATCACGCGCCAGATGAGGCGTCAGGCCGGGCATCTGCGGCAGTTGCGACCATACCGGCGCGGCACATTTCTGATCCTGGACGCCTCGACACAAAGTCATCTGGAGCTTGTGGCCTCGCGTGCCGGCCGGGGAATGACGCTTCTCGGGACGCTCGACCGCACGGCCACACCGATGGGAGCGCGACTCCTGCGCGAGTGGGTTCTCCACCCGCTTCGCGATGCGGACGAAATCGAGCGCCGCCAGGAGGCGATCGCGGCCCTGCTCGACGACGCCCTGCTCCTCGGCGACCTGCGTTCCCGACTCGGAGAGATTCGCGATATCGAACGTGCAACAGCACGACTGGGCGGTCTCTCCGGCAATGCTCGCGACCTTGCGGCTCTCGCCCAATCGCTCGAGCGCATCCCGGTCCTGGCCGCCTCCCTTGGCTCCGGCGTCAAAATGCCCTCGGTGCTCCTCTCCGGGATGGGAGAACACCTCCATTCTTTGCCCGAACTCACCATGCGTCTTCGTTCGGCGCTGGTTGACGAACCGCCAGCGCTCGTCCGCGAGGGCGGCATGATCCGCCCCGGGTTCGACGCGGCGC
Source organism: Verrucomicrobiaceae bacterium (assembly GCA_007280915.1). Classification (GTDB taxonomy): domain Bacteria; phylum Verrucomicrobiota; class Verrucomicrobiia; order Chthoniobacterales; family Terrimicrobiaceae; genus QYQL01. Next base: position 49,166 of record QYQL01000022.1, read on the forward strand.
TCGACGAACTCCGCTCCGCATCCCACGAGGGAAAGAACTGGATCGCCGCCCTCCAGGAGCAGGAAATCGCGCGCACCGGAATTAAATCGCTCAAGGTCCGCTTTACCTCGGTCTTCGGGTATTTCATCGAGATCACGAAATCCAACCTCTCCTCGGTTCCGGACGACTACATCCGGAAGCAGACGACGGTCAACGGCGAGCGCTTCATCACCCCGGCATTGAAGGAGGTCGAAGGCAAAATCCTCGGAGCCGACGAGCGCGCCCGCGCGCGGGAGATCGAGATCTTCGCGGACCTCCGGGCGGCCGTGCTCACCGAACTTCCAAAGCTTCAGGAGACCGCGAACACACTCGCTGTCCTCGATGCCATTTGCTCGCTGGCAGAGACCGCCCGCATGCACGCCTACTGCCGTCCGGAAATCGAGGCGTCGCAGGTCCTCCACATCGAGGAGGGACGCCATCCTGTCCTCGACCAGCAGCCGGGAAGCGAGCGCTTCGTGCCAAACGACACCGACCTCGGGATGGAGGGAAAAACCTTTGCCATCATCACCGGACCAAACATGGCCGGAAAATCCACCTACATCCGGCAGGTCGCCCTCCTCGTCCTCCTCGCGCAGATGGGAAGCTATGTCCCTGCGAAGTCGATGCGCTGCGGGCTCGCGGACCGGATCTTCACCCGCGTGGGCGCGAATGACGACCTCGCGCGCGGACAGTCCACATTCATGGTCGAGATGAACGAAACCGCGAACATCCTCAATAATGCGACCGCACAGAGCCTCGTCATCCTCGACGAGATCGGCCGCGGGACATCGACATTTGATGGACTCTCAATCGCATGGAGCGTGGCGGAATACCTCCACGACAAGATCGGATGCCGCACGCTTTTCGCCACCCACTACCACGAGCTCACCGACCTTGAGCGCACCCGCCCGGGCGTCCTCAACCTCAACGTTGCCGTCCGCGAGTGGAACGACCAGGTTATCTTCCTGAGAAAAATCCTGCCCGGCCGCGCCGACCAGAGCTACGGGATCCAGGTCGCCCGCCTCGCCGGACTCCCCGACGACATCATCTCCCGGGCCAAGGAAATCCTCTCCAACCTCGAGAAAGCCGAACTCAACGCCGAGGGCGAGCCCGCGTTCGCCAAGGGCCGCCGCAAGCGCCTCGTTCCCGACCCCGCCGCAGCCTCGCAGCTCACGATGTTGTGACCCTCACTCGTCGGACGCGCGGAGTTTTGTCAGAACGCTGAAATCCTCGAGCGTGGTCGTGTCGCCGGTGATGGCCGAGCCCGATGCAATCTGCTTGAGAAGGCGGCGCATGATTTTTCCGCTGCGCGTCTTCGGGAGGGATTCGGCAAAGCGGACGTCATCCGGCTTGGCGATGGGTCCGATCGCATGGGCGACATGTCGGCGGATGGCTTCGGCGAGTTCGTTGCTCGCCTTATACCCGCTGCGGAGAGTCACGAACGCCACGACTGCCTGTCCCTTGAGTTCGTCCGGGCGACCGACGACGGCGGCCTCGGCGACATCGTGGTGCGAGACAATTGCGCTCTCAACCTCGGCGGTGCCGAGCCGGTGGCCGGCGACGTTCAGGACGTCATCGATGCGGCCGACGATCCAGAAATACCCGTCCTTGTCGCGGCGGGCACCGTCGCCGGTGAAGTAGCACCCCTTGACCTCGCTCCAGTATTGTTTCCGGTAGCGGGGCTTGTCGCCGTAGATCGAGCGGAGCATCGCGGGCCACGGCTTGCGGATCACGAGCTTTCCACCCTCATTCGGGCCGACTTCCTTTCCCTTGTCGTCCACGATCGCAGCGTCGATCCCGAAAAATGGAAGGGTCGCCGTGCCGGGCTTGAGCGGGGTGGCTCCGGGAAGCGGCGAGATCATGATCGCACCGGTCTCGGTCTGCCACCAGGTGTCCACGATCGGGCAGCGGCCCTCGCCGATGTGCTTGTGATACCACATCCAGGCTTCGGGATTGATCGGTTCGCCGACGGTGCCGAGCAGGCGGAGCGACGAGAGATCGTGCTTCTTCGGCCATTCGTCGCCCCATTTCATGAACGCGCGGATGGCGGTCGGAGCGGTGTAGAGAATCGTGACCCCGAACTCGGCGATGATCTTCCAGAAGCGGTCAGGCTCCGGCCAGTTCGGCGCGCCCTCGTAGAGGACGCAGGTCGCCCCATTGGCCAGCGGTCCGTAAACGAGGTAGCTGTGCCCGGTGATCCAGCCGACGTCGGCGGTGCACCAATAGACATCGTTCTCGCGCAGGTCGAAGACATACTTCGTCGTGGAGGCCGTGCCGGTGAGGTATCCGCCGGTCGTGTGCAGGATTCCCTTCGGTTTTCCGGTGGATCCGCTCGTGTAGAGGATGAAGAGGGGATGCTCGCTGTCCACCGGATGCGGCGGGCATTTCGCGTCGACGTATTCCGCTTCGCGGTGCCACCAGACGTCGCGGCCTTCCTGGATGTGGATATCCAAATGTGTGCGGCGGAAAACGATCACGCGGCGGACCTGCTCCACTCCCTGGAGCGCATGATCCACGTTCTGCTTGAGCGACACGATCTGGCCGCGGCGGTAGCCGCCGTCGGCGGTCACCACCACTGTCGCTCCGCTGTCCAAAATACGGTCCTTGATACTCTCGCTGCTGAAGCCGCCGAAGACGACGCTGTGAACCGCGCCGATGCGGGCGCACCCGAGCATCGCAATGACCGCCTCCGGGATGAGCGGCATGTAGATCAGAACCCGGTCGCCGGATTTCACGCCGTTTCGCTTCAGGATGTTCGCGAAAACGCAGACCTCGCGGTGAAGTTGGTGGTAGGTCAGCGTGCGGCGCTCGCCCGGCTCCCCTTCCCAGATGATCGCAGCCTTGTTTCGGCGGGGACCTTCGAGATGGCGGTCCAGACAGTTCTCGCTGGCGTTCAAATGTCCGCCAACGAACCACTTGGCAAACGGTGCTTTCCAGTCCAAAACCCGCGTCCACTTCTTCGTCCACTTCAGCGTGGCGGCCTCCTTCGCCCAGAACTTCTCCGGCGACTTGACCGACTCCGCGTGCAGTTTTTTGTAATCCGCGAAATTGGAGATCTGCGCCTTTTTGGAAAACTCCTTCGCGGGCTTGAAAACGCGCTTTTCGATCAGGTGGGATTCGATGTTCGTGCTCATAGGGAAAGCTCGGACTCTAGCCAGAGACTCCTTCTTATGCAACTGCGGGATTTTGATCCCGGTCAAAAGCGGCACGGGTGCCGTCCCTGCCTGAGCCCCTAGCCTCCGGCGATGGCGGGGACGATACTGATCTCGTCACCATCTTTCACGGTCGTGGCCTTTTCCTGAAGGAAACGGATGTCCTCGTCATTGACGAAGATGTTCACGAACCGGCGGACGTTTCCCTGCTCGTCGCAGATGCGCTCGATGAGGCCGGGAAACAACTTGTCGAGGTTGGTGAGGATTTCGTCGATGGTCGAACCCTCTGCGAGGACGACTTCCTGGTCGTTGGTGAGTTTGCGGAGAGGAGCCGGGATGCGGACTTGGATGTTCATTGTTAATAATTTGAAATGTGGAATGCGAAATGTGGAATTGCTGCAGACGGGTTGTGATTTCTGTGGCTCTTAAAACTTAAGGCTTAAATCTTAAGAGGCTGTCTGAAAAATGGGAAAATTAGGAATAGCGATTGATCATGATACGGATCATGGCGAGAAACACCCACGCAGCTGCGCACACAGGGGAGCGTTCGTAGTCGCGGACCAAACGGCGATGCTGAACCATCCAAG
>QYQL01000151.1 GCA_007280915.1 Verrucomicrobiaceae bacterium
CAGGATCAGGTTTTTTTCCGCAAACTTTTGAAACTCGGGCTGGGAGAAGGTTTCCTTATTGAGCTTGATGCACCATCCGCACCAGTCGGAGCCGGTGAAATCGAGAAGGACCGGCTTGTTTTCCTTGGCGGCCTGTTCGAGTGCCGCCTTGTAGTCGGTTTGCCAGCCGTCGCCGGCGAAGACGGTGGATGCTGCAAGGACGATTGCGGAGAAGAGGAGACGTTTCATAGAGAAAACACCATCGCTCCGGAATTTTGATTTTCAACTGCAAATCGAGGCCGGGTCGAAATTCGGCCTGATGTCCGTATCACAGGGGTGGCTGTGGCCCGCCGCAAGATGGTGCGCTGCGGCGTAGGCGATCATGAGGGCGTTGTCGGTGCGAAGCCCGTCCGGGGCGAACCTGAGGGAAACGCGGTTTTTTTCCGCGGCCTGCTCCGCCGATTCCCGCAAGCAGGCGTTTGTGCTGACCCCGCCGCTGATCGAGATGATGTTCCGGTTTTGAGCCTGCGCCGCGCGGAATGTCTTTGCGACCAGCACGTCCACCACCGCCCGCTGGAACGAGGCGCAGATGTCCGGCAGATCCCGCTCGGGAAAGCCTTTCTCAAGAAATATCCGCACCGACGTCTTGAGTCCGCTGAAGCTGAATTGAAAATCCCCGGAGTCGAGCATCCCACGCGGAAAATCGAAGCGTCCGGGATCTCCGCCGCGCGCGAGACGGTCGATTTCCGCGCCGCCCGGGTAACCGAGTCCGAGCAGCTTCGCGACCTTGTCAAACGCCTCCCCCGCGGCGTCATCCCGCGTCCGCCCAAGCAGGTTGTATTTTCCAAATCCTTCGACGTCGAAAAGCAGCGTGTGGCCCCCGCTGACCACGAGGGCGATGTGCGCCGGGATTTCCTCCCCGCCGAAAAACGGGGAGAGAAGATGACCTTCGATATGATTCACCGCGAGGAACGGAACTCCTGCCCCGATGGCGATGCCCTTGGCGGCAGCCGCTCCGACGAGCAGGGCGGTGGCGAGGCCCGGACCCGTGGTCGCGGCGACTGCGTCAAGGTCGCCGGGCCGGATTTTGTCCAACACCCGCCCCACTACAAATGGCAGCGATTCCAAATGATTCCGCGAGGCGACCTCCGGAACGACCCCTCCAAATGCCGAGTGGATCTGCGCCTGGCTGAAGATTTCGTGGGCGACGACGTCGCCGAACTCGCGCAGCACCGCGGCGGCGGTTTCGTCGCACGACGTCTCGATCGCCAGGACTGTCCGCGGCCGGCTCAACGCGAAAGGTCGCCCTGCGAAAGGGTTTTGAATCCCTCTCCGCGCAGCACGGTGCCGGCGCAATCGTTGTCGTCCAGATGCATGGCGAGCACCGCGTGCCCGCGCGGGCGGATGAGCAGCGGATAGCTGAAGAACACGTTCACCTCCGCCATCAGCAGTGCGGCCAGGACGCGGGCGAGATCGCCAGGTCCCTCCTCCAGCTCGACAACGAGCATCTCGCAGTCGCTGTAGGGAATGTCATGCTCGTGGAAAAGCGCGGTGACCCGCTCCGGATCGCTGACGATCATCCGTCCGATCGCGGATTCCGAGGAATCCACAATGCTGAGCGCGAGGACCACGATGGTGTTTTCGTTGAGCAGCTTCACCACCTCAAGGAGCGCCCCAACTTTGTTCTGCAGGAAAACCGAGAACTGGCGGACCTGTGGGCTGTTCAGTTTTTCTGCGGTGGACGAGGCCATCGGATTATTTGTAGGAATACACAAGGCAGAAATCGGCCTTGTCCCCTCCGAGGAGTTCGATCCGCACGAAATATTTCCCGCTCGCATCCGGAACGAGCCCGGCTGCCGCGGAGTCTCCGTCCTGATAAAGCTCACTCTGCAGCGGCCGTCCATTCTCATCAAAAAGCGTCACGGCGAGCCTGGCGTTCGGAGCGGTTGTGGCGGCCGAGAACCAGTATTCGTTTCCCGAAAAGAGGTTGACCTGAAGGAACTGGGGCTTTCCGGCCTCCAGGACTCCCGACCAGAAGCCGTCGCGGATTTTGTAACCCTCGTTTGCGAATGCCCCCGCAAGCTCGAGCGCATGGCTGCGTGCCGCGACGGACTCGGCGGTCGTGGAGGCATCCTGCGCGGCGAGCAGGCCGGCTGAGCAGAGAAAAACAAGCAGCTTCTTCATGATTCTTTCGTGCTTCCGCTGATGGCATTGACGAGCGACGTCATTGCTGCGTCGAGTTCATTGACCGCCTCCGGGGTGAGGGGGGCGCGGTCCTTTGTTTGAACGAGAGGCAGGACGGTCCCGAGCTTTGCGCGCAGCTCCGTGATGAGGGGCTCGTCGCGGAGCTTTGGCGGCAGTTTGTTCAGCTCGCCCAGAAGGTATTCCACGATGGCCGGCTGGCGGAGGAGTCCGGCCAGACCGGGGTTGTAGTTCTTGGAAACAAATTCCGCCGCGACCTGCGTGCCCCGGATCCAGGCTCCGACGCTCACGAGGATGACGAGGTCCTTGTCCTTCTGCTCGATCATCGAGAGTTTGACCTCGTTCTGCGTGGCCTCGAGCTCTTCGCGGAGGGCGCTCCAGTCGTTGTTTTCGGCGAAGTCGGAGATGCTGTTTCCGCGGCCGAGCACGGTCTGGCTCACGTTGAGCTTTTTCGCCAGGTTGATGATTTCCTTCCCTGTGTTTTTGACCCCCTGTCCGTCCTGTGCCTCGACGGCGATGTAGCCGTCGGCGACCAGCAGTCCGAGCATGAGGGCCATCTGGTCCCGGCTCGCGGTGTTCAAGGCGGGCTTCGGCGCGAACATCTGCGTCCAGTTCGGCTGCCCGTGGTCGTCGATCGCGGCAAAAAATTCCCCCGGGGTCGGGATCGTCACCGCCTCGGAGATGACGGCGGAACCGATCTGGTCCTTTGTCATGGACTCAGCGGCACCGGAAGGATCTGCCGTCAGGGCAGCAAGCCCGGCCGCAAGGAAAAAATATCGCGCTGACATGGAAGGAACCTCTACACGCTCCTCCCGATGATTGCCAGCGCCATTCGCTGGGCGGGCGGCTGCATTCAGTCCGGTGATTCCATGGCGGTGAGTTCGAGCGAGAAGTCCACCGCGGGAGCCGAGTGGGTCAGGGCGCCCACCGAGATGAAATCTACGCCGGTCTGCGCGATTTCCCGGATGGCCTCCAGCGTGATGCCGCCGCTGGCTTCGAGACGGATGTTCGGCGGGCGGAGGCGCACGGCCTCGCGCATCACCCCGGGCGGCATGTTGTCCAGCAGGACGACATCCACCCCGCGCAGTCCGAAAAATGACACGGCCTGATCGAGCGAGTCGGCCTCGATTTCGATGCGGAGCGCGGGATCGGCGGATTTTGCCCGGTCGATGGCCTCTTGGATTTCTTCGAGAGTGGTGCCCGTGGCGAGGTGGTTGTCCTTCACCATCACCATGTCGTAGAGGCCGGTGCGGTGGTTCGTGGCGCCGCCCGCGGCAACAGCCGCCTTTTCCAGAACGCGCAGCCCCGGTGTGGTCTTCCTCGTATCCAGAATGACAGTCCCGGTTCCCTTGACGGCATCGACATATTTTCTCGCCAGGGTCGCGACACCCGAGAGGCGCTGGATGAAATTCAGGGCCGTCCGCTCTGCAGTGAGAATAGAGGCGGAGGAGCCGGCGATGTCCAATACCGCATCACCTGCACGAAGGGCCGAGCCTTCACTGCGGAGAATCCCGATTTTCAATGCGGGATCCACCCGGCGGAAGACCTCCGCGGCGACATGGCCTCCCGCCAGACAGCAGTCCTGCTTCGCAATGATCCGGGCCCGGGCCGAGCGGGCCGGCGGCGTGAACCATCTGCAGGTGACATCCCCCCCTCCGATATCCTCCGAAAGCGCGAGGGCAATGATATCCTCAGGCATGGGTCTCGAGTCCGAGCAACCGGCGCTGCCACTTCATGAGTGCGGTGGAGTCAGCCTCCGCTGCCGTCATTTCAAGCGCGCCACGCGGCGCGAGAATCGCCGGATCCAGCCCGAGCTCCGCAGCGACTGCATCGCGCGTTTTCTTGAGCGCCTCGAACCGGACCATGTGGTCTTTTGTCGAGCGCTTCCGCCGCACCTTTTCCATCTTCGGCCATTCGTTTTCCGGAATCTGCAGGGCGAGGGCGAGGACGACCTCAAAGCTTTTTTTTCGCCTGCCGTTCATTCTCGGCGTCGAATATTCGCTTCCTTTGCTCGCCTGCTCCGCCACGCGAAGCATGTCCTCATTGCCGATCACATGAAATGGCGGCCGGTCCCACGCGCGGGCCTCGGCATCGCGCCAGAACCAGAGGATCCTCAGGATCGCCTGGGCGCGGGGAGGGAGCGCGGAACTCCCGGAAATTCTCCAGACCGAGTTGTCATCACGCTCCTTGACTTCGCGGGTCGATGCGATCATCCGGTCCCGCGATTCCTCGAACCACTCCCAGCGTCCGAGTTCGCGGAGGTCGGTCTCCAGCCGGGCTGCGATTTCCAGCAGGTAACGGGTGTCGTTCAGCGCGTATTCGACCATCTGGTCGGAAAGCGGCCGGATCGCCCAGTTGGCTTTCTGCGAGGCTTTCGAGAGTTTGATTCCGAAAAAATCCTCGACGAGCGCGGCGAGTCCCAGGCCGTTTCTCCCGCAGAGCCTGGCCGCAATCATCGTGTCGAAGAGACCCTCGGGATCGAAGCGGCCGGCCCGGCGCAGAAGGCGCAGGTCGTAATCGGCACCGTGGAAAACTAGCCGCCGGGAGCAGACGACGTCAAAAAGCGGCTGGAGGTCGAGCCCGGCCAGGGGATCCACAAGCCAGTGTCCGCCCTCCGCGCTCACCTGGATCAGGCACAGCTTTTCAAAGTAGCAGTGCAGGCTGTCCGCTTCGGTGTCGAGGGCGATCTGGGAGGTTCCGGCCAGCCTGCCCACAAGCTCCGCCAGACTGGCTTGGTCGGCGATCAAGGTTCTTCGATGAATTTCTCCGGGCGCGGAATTTCTCCCGCATGGCGCGCGCGCGGTTCGCGCACCTGCGTGGTGCCGTCTGTCGGCACGGTGACAAATGGTCCGCCAGCCAGCGGGGCGGCCTCGCTGAAGGCCAGCTCCGGAGCGTCGCTCGGCCTGCCCTCCAGCGGAAAGTCCTTGCGGAGCGGATGGTAGGGATAACCTTCCCACATCAGGATCCGGCGCAGGTCGGGGTGGTTCTTGAAGCCGATGCCCATCAGGTCGTAAACCTCGCGCTCGTGCCAGTCCGCCGTCGGCCAGATGTCGCTCACGGTCGGCGCCTCGCAGTCGTCCTCGCTCACCGGAATCTTCAGCCTCAGGTGAACGGCGGCATCCATCGAATACAGCTCGTAAACCACCTCGAACCTCGGCTCTTCGCCGAAGTGGTCCACCGCCGAAATATCCACCAAGTAGTCGAAACCGAGAGACTCTTTCGCAAACAGGCAGATCTCGCGCAAAGCCCCCGCCTCCAGTCCCAGCGAAGTTTCCCCGCGGAATTCCTTCGTCCCGGTGATCGCTCCGGAAAATTTTTCAGTGATGCGTGAGGCGGCGTCTGCGGCGGTCATAACGATTCGATGAGGGCTTTTTTCTGATCTTCGATGGCGTGCTCGCCCATGATCTTTTTCTGAAGCTTCATGAGCCCGTCGAGCAGCGCCTCCGGACGTGGCGGACATCCCGAGATATACACATCCACGGGAATCAGATGATCGATCCCCTGCAGAACCGCATAGCTGCGATACATGCCGCCCGACGAGGCGCAGGCTCCCATCGCGATGCACCACTTCGGCTCCGGCATCTGATCCCAGATCCGCTTCACCGAAAGCGCCATCTTGTAGGTCACCGTGCCCGCCACGATCATCACGTCGCTCTGCCGCGGAGAAAACCGCATGACCTCGGCGCCGAACCTCGAAATATCAAATCGCGACGCGCCGGCCGCCATCAACTCGATCGCGCAGCACGCCAGCCCCATCGGCATCGGCCAAAGGGAGTTGCTCCTCATCCAGTTGATCGCCGCATCCAACTGCGTGAAAATAATGTTGCCCTCGATCTTCGAATCGTAGGTCATCGGGCTCCGGTCGCTCATATTTCCCCAGCAAGGTATTTTGCCTTTCGCCAGCGGCAAGTGCAAAATCCCCCGCTTTTCCTATCTTTACAAGATGGGAAGCCGTGACGCATCACGATCGCGATGCGCAAAGGCTTATTCTCCGAAAAAATATTTTCAAAAAGTCGTTCTGGATTTGATCTGGATCAATGAAGTTTTCACCGGTTTTATACAATATGTCGCCCCCTCCAGAGAATTCGCACACAATATATAGGGTTTTGCTCCCTGTCGAAAAAACAATCCTTCCAGTCATGTCGAATACAAATCCCACCACGATCCATCCGGCGTCCGTTCTTGAAGAATACATCCAGCGCACGGATTGGCGGGTGAATGCGAATGCGAACCAGGGGTATTCGTTGGGAGGGATGATTTTGAATGCGGCGGGGAAGCTGACGGCGAACTACTGGCTCGATCACATCTATCCGCCGCTGGTTGGTCAGGCGCATCGTCATGCGGACATTCACATTCATGATCTCGACATGTTTTCCGGCTACTGCGCGGGATGGTCGCTGCGCCAGCTTCTTGCGGAGGGGTTCAACGGGGTGTCGAACAAAATCGAATCCGCTCCTCCGAAGCACTACCGGACGGCGCTCGGGCAGATGGTGAATTTTCTGGGGACGCTGCAGAACGAATGGGCCGGCGCACAGGCGTTCAGCTCGGTGGATACGTATCTCGCACCGTATGTCCGGCACGACAATCTCACGGACGACGAAGTCGAGCAGGGGATGCAGGAATTTGTTTTCAATCTGAACGTGCCGTCGCGGTGGGGGACGCAGACGCCGTTTACGAATCTGACGTTCGACTGGGTGTGTCCCGAGGATTTGCGGAACACGCCGGCTCTGATCGGCGGCAAGGAGAGCGGCATGGTTTACGGCGAGCTCGAAAAGGAGATGGCGATGATCAACCGCGCCTACCTGCGCGTGATGTCGCGCGGCGACGCGCGGCAGAGGCTCTTCACCTTTCCGATCCCGACCTACAACATCACCGAGGATTTCCCGTGGGAGAGCGACACGGCGCAGCTCCTCTTCGAGGTGACCGCAAAATACGGGCTGCCGTATTTTCAGAATTTTCTCAATTCCGAGCTGCGTCCGAACATGGTTCGCTCGATGTGCTGCCGCCTGCAGCTCGACCTTCGCGAGCTTCTCAAGCGCGGGAACGGGCTCTTCGGATCCGCCGAGCAGACCGGCTCGATCGGCGTGGTCACGATCAATGCCGCGCGTCTCGGCTACCTCTCCGCAGGCGACGAGGAGAAGCTCTTCAGCCGCCTCGACCACCTTCTCGACCTTTCCTGCGAGAGCCTCGAGATCAAGCGCCGGGTCATCCAGGAAAACATGGACCGCGGGCTGTATCCGTTCACGAAGCGGTATCTGGGAACGCTCCGCAACCATTTCTCGACGGTCGGCCTCAACGGGGTCAACGAGTGCATCCGGAACTTTACAAAGGATGCCGAGCACATCGCCACGCCGTTCGGCCGGACATTTGCGCTGCGGATCCTCGATCACATGCGCGAGCGCATGGTCGAGTTCCAAGAGAAGACCGGCCATCTCTACAACCTCGAGGCCACGCCGGCTGAGGGCACGACGTATCGTTTCGCCCGCATGGACCAGAAAAATCTCGAAGGCATCATCCAGGCTGGCACCCCGGAAGCGCCTTACTACACGAACTCCTCCCAGCTTCCGGTAGGTTGGACGGATGATCCGTTCGAGGCGCTCCAGCATCAGGATGACCTCCAGAAGCGCTACACCGGAGGCACCGTCCTCCACCTCTACATGAACGAGCGGATGTCGTCCGCCCGCGCTTGTGGAGAGCTGATCCGGCGGGTCTTCACAAATTTCCGCCTCCCCTACCTCACGATTACACCGACGTTCTCGATCTGCCCGAAACACGGCTACCTCGCCGGCGAACACGAGTTCTGCCCGACCTGCGACGAAGAGCTCATCCAAAGCAAAAAGTGCGCATGCGAAGCCGCCTGAACAATTGCGGATTTTGGAATGCGGATTGCGGAATGAAAACCCGAGCCCAATCTGCAATCCGAATTCCGCAATCCGAATTCCTCAATCTATGAAAACCACGCTGCCTGAAAACGAAAGAACCCGCTGCGAAGTCTGGACCCG
>QYQL01000153.1 GCA_007280915.1 Verrucomicrobiaceae bacterium
AAGAATGATGCAGTCATCGCGGTGGGCTTTCCGAACCGTGGTCAAATACGCTCTCAGAGGGGTGGATCCGTCTTCCGGTTCCTGCAACACCACATCCCGTGTTTTTGAGGCGGGGTGCAGTTTTTCGAGAAGGGCAGGTAGAGATGCTTTGCGGAGAACTGACTTCATTGAAAATTGACAACAACACCCGGTGCGACGGGCAGGATTTCGCGCAATATGCGACACGATATGCAAAAAGTCCACACCGCATTCCGTTACGGGGAGCGGACATTTTCCATGTTGCTTTTGTCTGCCTTCGGGAGCAACGTGTGCCTGACTTTCCGCCGATTCACTTTCCCATGAGCCAAACCGCAAGCACCCTCGATCAACTCAAATCCTTCACCACGGTCGTCGCGGACACCGGAGACTTTGAATCCATCCGGAAATACACGCCGCAGGATGCCACCACCAACCCGACTCTCATTTTCAAGGCCGTGCAACAGCCCGAATACCGGCACCTGGTCGAGAAGGTTGTTGCAGAAAACCGGGGCACCCAGTTGTCGGGAGGGAATCTGGTCCGGAAAATCATCGATGATCTGCTGATCGCTTTCGGCCGAGAGATCCTGTCAATCGTTCCGGGGAGAGTCAGCACGGAGGTGGATGCCCGCCTCTCTTTCGACACGGAGCGGACGATTGAGAAAGCGCGCTACCTGATCGGGCTTTACGAAAAGGCCGGCACATCCCGGGAGCGGATCCTGATCAAAATCGCCTCGACGTGGGAGGGCATCCGGGCCGCAGAGATCTGCGCAAAGGAGGGCATCCATTGCAACCTGACCCTTTTGTTTTCCATGCCCCAGGCGATCGCGTGCGCCGAGGCGGGCGTTCGTCTGATATCCCCGTTTGTCGGGCGGATCTACGACTACTACAAATCCACCACCGGCAGGGAATTTGCAGGGGCGGAGGATCCCGGAGTCCAATCGGTCGGACGCATCTATTCCTACTACAAGAAGTTCGGCTATACCACGCAGGTCATGGGTGCGAGTTTCCGGAATGTCGGGCAGATTACCGAGCTCGCCGGTTGCGATCTCCTGACCATCAGCCCCGACCTTCTCGAGGAACTCCAAAACTCCCGGGATGCGATCACCCGCAAACTGGATCCCGCCTTGGCCGCGAAAGAGGATATCGACAAAATCTCCCTCGATGAAAAGGCCTTCCGATGGATGCTCAACGAGGACGCCATGGCCACGGACAAGCTGGCGGACGGGATCAGGAAATTCGCGGCGGACATTGTCAAACTTGAAGGGATTGTAGCAAAACACTTATGAAAACGAACCTCTTAGCTTCCGTATTCCTGTTGGGCTTCGCCATGGCATCGTCACCGATGCGTGCGGAGGATGCCTCCTCGCCATTGCCGGGGTCTTTGCCGGTGCTGCTCGGCAACCAGTCTGTGCGGGTGGACCTGGGGCTCACAAAAAACCAGTGCAGCCAACTCGACTCAATCCGTGCCGCCTACAAAGCCGATGCCCGACTGATCACGTCCAGGCACCCGGAAACTGCTGTCGAAAGGAAAGCCGCCAACACGGCGCTTGCCGAACTCAACTCCAGATACAATGCAAAAGCCGCCGGTGTTTTGACTGCGGGGCAAAAGGTGCGTCTCGAGCAGATCGGCCACCAAACCCTTGGAGGATGGATGCTCTTCCAGCCAAATGTCCGTCAAAAGCTCGGGGTGACCAAATCTCAGGAATCTGCGATCGACAAGATCCGGGTAGAGGCCGATGCATTTGCCGGAAAACTCAACCGGGCTTTTGAGAACGGCGAAATCGACCTTCAGGACCGGTTGCAGAGCCTTCGCGAATGGCGTATTAAAGCGTCTGACAGGCTCAAAAGGATTCTCACTCCCGACCAGAAGAAGTCTTTGATTCAGATGCAGGGCGAGCAGTTCAAGCCTGCGTAGGGCTTGCCCATGTGCTCCCCAGGCAACCTGAAACCTCCTTCCAATGAGAAACGTCGGTTAGAGTATTCCCAGGAACATCACTGCAAGTGAAAATCACGCTGAGCACCCCAACGACTCCCCTCAGGGACGCGTTTTATGTTGGGCTGTCCGTGCTCCTCTGTTTCATCGCGTCCGCCTACTTCATTTACAGCCAGGCAAGCGCAAGGAACAACATTCACAACCGTCAGCGCCTGGAGGCAATTGCCTGGCGCACGGCCAATCAGTTGAACTCTGCCGAGCATGCCCGGATTGCGGCCATTCCGACGGGAAAAGTGGACGCGAAAGAATACCTGCAGCTGCAGAAGCCGGTGAAGGCATCAAAAAACGAGGAGCCCATTCTCTCCCGCATCTACACGGTGGCCTTTGACAACGAAGCCCCCCGCATGGTGGTCGACAGCGAGGGATTCCCGGCACGCACGTGGGAAAGACTCCCTCTCCAGCCCGGCAAAAGCGGGGATTTCAGCAAGGAGACCCTCTATTATTGCGCCCTTTCGGTTTATAATACCGGCAAGGGATGGGTCGGGGAAATTTCGTATCCCGGCTCCACCGAATCATACGTTCTGGCGATGGTTCCGGTGTTTGCCGCCCCTGATGTGCCTTCCGGTGTTTTGGTGGTCGAATCCACGGCCGACCGCCTCCAACCGACGCTGGCCTCTCTCAAGTCCGCAGCCCTGTCGTCGGTTCTCATCGGAGCTGTCGTCTCTCTCACCGTTGCGCTGGCGGTGTATTCCTACCGCCGAAGGAATCTGGCGGATGCCAATCTGCTTGCGACCGTGGAGCGCACGGAGACCGCCCTGATCGATGCAATCGGTGAAGCCATTTACCGCTTCGATCCATTGTTCGATGTCCTTTCCTGGCAGGGAAATTTTGCGGACCTGGGCTGGCCGGAGGCAAAAGACATTCCGCGGAGCCGGAAGGCCTGGCTCGCGTGTGTTCATCCCGAAGATATCCAACTGTGCCGCGAGGCTTGGAGTGGTTCCAACGGTCCAAAATGGAATGTCGAATACCGCATCATTGGAAAAAACGGACATGTCAACTGGCTGCTCGACCGGGGGCAGTATTTGGAAATCAACGGGCAGAAAACAACCGCTGTCGGAACCATTCTGAATTTGACGCCACTTCGTGAAGCCGAAAGGAGGCTTCGGGATGTCGTGGACGCCGCCGGGGAATACATCTGGGAGGTTGATTCAAACGGGCATTATACCTACCTCTCGGAGCGGGTTGTGGACGTGCTGGGATATCCGCTCGAGAAGATGATCGGGCATCATCCTCTCTCCTTTGTCCCTGCAGAGGACGTCGAGGAGGTCCGTGCGAAATCCCATGCGATCATAATGAGGGAGGAGAGCTTCCGCGATTTCGAACACCGGATGCTTCGGGGTGACGGGAAAATCATCTGGCTCAGCGTCAATGGGGTTCCCGTCAACAATATCACGGGGCAGGTGACCGGCTACCGCGGCGCCGGGCTGGACATCACCGTGAGGAAATCGGTCGAGCAGGAACTGATACGCGAAAAGGAAGCCGCCCAGGCTGCCGACCGTGCCAAAAGCGAATTTCTGGCCGTCATGAGCCACGAGATCCGCACCCCGCTCAACAGTGTGATGGGTTTTGCGGATCTCCTCAACGAGACCTCGCTTGATGACGGGCAAAAGGAGCACGTGGATATGATCCGGCGAAGCGGTGACGCTCTCCTTATGCTTCTCAACGATATCTTGGATTTTTCCCGTATCGAATCCGGGAAAATGCCGATCCAACCCTCGGCGGTTGAGGTCCGGACCTGTTTGCGCGACGTGGTCGACCTCTACCGCGCGACTGCCCAGTCGAAGGGGGTGTCCCTCCAGATGGACGTCGATCCCGACGTGCCGAAAACGCTGTGCACTGATCCGGGAAGACTGAGACAGATCCTGCTGAACCTCATCGGCAACGCTGTGAAATTCACTCCCGCAGGCGAGGTCCTGATTACGGCAAAAAGCGGGGAAAAGGATCCCAAGGACGGCCGGTTTCCTCTGCTGATCGAGGTATCCGATTCCGGAATCGGCATTCCTCCCGACCGGATCAGCAGGCTCTTCAAACCCTTTTCCCAGGCGGATTCTTCCACGACGCGTCGGTTCGGTGGCACAGGACTTGGGCTCGCTATCTGCAAGCGCCTCTCCGAGTTGCTGGGAGGGGACGTGTTTCTGAAAAAATCCTCTTCATCGGGAAGTGTTTTTGCCGTGGAGTTACCGCTCGTTGCCCTGCCTGTGATGGACGGGGCACCCGTGGAAGACGCGGCTCTCGAGAGTGGGTTTGACGGGGGTCACAAGCAGAGCCTCCGGGTTCTTGTCGTCGAGGATAATCCTGTCAACAGCATACTCGCCCAGCGGATGCTGACTTCGCTCGGGTTTGCCAGCGACTCGGAAGAAAATGGGCAGGTCGGCGTCCTGCGCCATGAGCAGCAGCCCTACGACATCATTTTTATGGATCTTCAGATGCCAGTGATGGATGGACTGGAGGCGGCCTCGATGCTGCGGAAATATGAGGCAGAACATCCCGATGTGCCCCCTGCTTATATCATTGCACTTACGGCGGATGCCATGACCGGCGACAGGCAGCGGTGCATCGAGGCCGGGATGAACGACTACCTGAGCAAACCGATCCGAAGAGCCGAGATGGCTGCTGTCCTTAAGAAAGCCAGCGAATCGATAGCCAGGATGCGGGCGGGCTGAAGCACTTATCGCGCGTGGTTCCGGAATTCCGTGCTTTGCCCGGACATTCCGGGAGCTTAGGATGACCACGTGATTTTCGATACCCTCCGGTCCGCGATGGACCTCTACACCCACCTGCCGCGCTACCGCGAGATTCTTTCGATTCTGTTCAAATACGGCTTCGCGGATGTGCTGCGTCTGGTGGCGCTCCAGCACGTCCTCCGGATCGAGGACGCCACGATCCGCAAGCATCCGGATGACGAGATCCTTTCCAAGCCGCTTCCGGTGCGGCTCCGCCTCGCACTCGAGGAACTCGGGCCGACGTTCATCAAATTCGGGCAGATCCTCAGCAGCCGGAGGGATTTGATCACCGACGAATATTTCATCGAACTCACAAAGCTCCAGTGCGGGGTGCCCCCATTTCCATCTGCCGAGGCCCGCGAGATCGTGGAACGGGAACTCGGGCAGCCGATGGGCCGCCTCTTTTCCCATTTCGGTCAAAAGCCGATCGGCAGCGCGAGTATCGCACAGGTCCATAAAGCGACGCTTCCGGACGGCACTCCCGTGGCTGTGAAAGTCCAGCGGCCGGACATCGAAAAAACGATTTTGCTCGATGTCGCGATCCTGCACGACCTTGCCAAATTCGTCGAAAAGCACGTCCCGGAGTCCGCCGGTCTCAACCCCACCGGCGTCGTCGAGGAGTTCACCGAAACTCTGCAGCGCGAGCTGGACTTCGAGAACGAGGCCTCCAACGCTGAGCGCTTCGCCGAACAATTCGAAGGCAATGCCGCCATCCGCGTTCCAGCGATTTACCGGGACCGCTCGAATGCCCGGGTGCTTACGATGGATTTTCTCACTGGAGCGGCGATCACCGATACGGCGGCCCTCGAATCGCAGGGGACTGATCCCGGGCAGCTTGCTGCCACGATGACCGGTCTCATTTACGAGCAGATCTTCACCCACGGATTTTTTCACGGCGATCCGCACCCCGGCAACATGACCGTGCTCCCGGATGGCAGAATCGTTCTTTATGACTACGGGATGATGGGCAAGTTCACCCCGCAGATGCGCGAGAGCATCGCCCTCCTTGTCAGCGGCCTTGCGGAAAAAAATCACGCTCAGACGACCCGCTCGATTTTGGATTTGTCCGAGGAGGGGATCGCGAAAGACCAGATGCTTCTGCAGGCGGAGGTCGAGAAGTTCGCCGAATCCAACCTCAACCGCCCGTTGCGCGACATCAGCCTCGGGGCGGTTCTCAACGATCTGCTCGACCTGCTTCGCGACAACCATCTGCGCATGAAGCCGGCCTTTTACCTCGGCATCAAAGCGCTCGCCCAGGTCGAGGCGATCGGCCGATCGCTCGACCCTGAACTCAACTTCATCCAACTCGGCGAACCTTATGCAACCCGTGTCCTGCTTGGAAAATTCGGAGCCGGCAGGGTGGGAGGGATTCTCAAGGGAGTCGCCGTGGAAATGCTCGACTTCCTTCGCGACGCCCCGGGCGACTTCCGGCAACTCTACCAGAGCATCCGGCGTGGAAAGCTCAGCATCCCGCTCGAACACAAGATCGATCCCAAGGGATTCGAACCCCTGCGCGCCACACTTGATTCCATCGCGAACCGCCTGACCAACGCGATCCTCACAGCCTCCGTTCTCATCTGCTCCAGCATCGTGCTCCTCGCCGCCGTTCCGCCCCACGTCGGCCACGTCAGCGT
>QYQL01000109.1 GCA_007280915.1 Verrucomicrobiaceae bacterium
CTCCGGGAGTCAGGCGGCTTCCGCTGAATCGTCGAATAATGCCCAGCGGATCTTTGCCGCCGGGCGCGGAGTGTGATACAGCATGGGAGTGAAATTTCCGCTGCGGACGATTTTGATTCTCGCGGGCATCTGGTGTGTGGCAGGGGCAGTGTTGTTGTTTTCCCGTTCCGCGAGCCCTTCACCTGAAAAGCTGAGGGCCTACATCGAATCCCATCCGCTCGAGGGGGTGCAGGATGTGGGAAGGGCGGCAATCCTCGAAAAAGCCGCCGCCCAGCTCAACCGTCTGGACTTCGACCAGCGGCGGGAGCTGCGCCAAGGAGCGGTTCTCCGGACGTTTTTCGAGGAGCTGACTCCTGCGGAAAGGAGCCGGTTTCTCGACCTGACTCTTCCGGAGGGGTTCCGGCAGATGATGTCTGCGCTCAACAAGATGACGCCCGAAAAGCGCCAGCGGCTGGTGAGGAAGGTGGTGGATGACATTCAGAAGAACAGCCCGCAGTCCGCAGAGCGGATCAATGAGGAGGAGGTCAAAAAGATCCTCGAGCAGGGGGTTTCGAGCTTTTACGAGGAAGCCAACTCCGACGTGAAGCTCGACTTTGCCCCGGTGCTTGAAGAACTGCAGAGGAACATTCAGAAAACCGCGCGATGAGTCCGCGGGGATTCACTATCGTGGAATTGTTGGTCGTTATCGCGATTGTCGCGGTGTTGGCCGCCCTCGTGGTTCCCGCGGTGGGTTTCGGAATTTCGCGGGCCAATTCCGCGAAGTGCCTTGGCAACCTCCGGGGCATCGGGATTGCGCTCAACGGATACCTTGCCGACAACAACATGACAATGCCTCCCCTGGTCGCGGGACGGAAGAGCCTCAACGAGGATGTCCCCGTAATCGACAACACGCTGGCCACCTACACAGACAACAGCAGGATTTTCGCCTGCCCGGCAGATCCGGACCAGGCGAAGAAGTCCGGCACCAGCTACTACTGGAACAGCGTGCTCAGCGGCCAGCCGGTCGCGAATCTGAATTTCCTCTCGCTCGTCTCCGACCTTTCAAAAATTCCCATCCTCCTCGACAAGGAGGGCTGGCACCGGTATTCGGAAAACAAGGTCAACCACCTGTTCGCGGACGGCCATGCCGCCAGGGAGCTGAGGCTGTTCACCGAGCCATGATCCGATTCGACTCGATCTGCAAAAAATTCCGCGGGCGCCCCGCGGTGGATGGCGTTTCCTTCGAGGTCGGCCGGGGCGAAATCTTCGGGCTCCTCGGACACAACGGGGCCGGCAAGAGCACGACGTTCGGGATCGCGCTCGGGCATGTCCATGCGGACTCCGGGCAGGTTCACATCAACGGCCACGACGTGGCGTCCGCACGTGCATCCGCCCTCGCCCGGGTGGGAGCGATTTTTGAGACTCCGGCATTTTATGATTACCTGAGCGGATGGAAAAACCTGCGGTTTTTTGTTTCGTTGAGCGGCCCGGTCCCGCAGATCCGCATGGAGGAGGTGATCCGGCTTGTCGGACTGGAGGATCGCATCCACGACCCGGTGCGGACCTACAGCCACGGAATGCGCCAGCGGCTCGCGCTTGCCCAGGCCCTGCTTCCCGATCCGGAGCTGATCATTCTGGATGAGCCCACCGAGGGGCTTGACCCGGCGGGCATCCACGAGATGCGTTCACTGATCCGGGACCTGAGAACCCGCCACGGCCTGACGGTCATTCTTTCCTCGCACCTTCTCCACGAGGTCGAGCAGCTTTGCGACCGTGTCGCCATCCTGCACCGCGGGTCGATTGCGTTTTGCGGGCGGTGGCAGGACGCTGGGTCCGGCCGGGCGCGATGGATTCTTGAGACTCAGGATTCAGAAAAATGTCCGGTTGTCCTCGCTGGTCTCGGCATTGTGATCCATGGCGATGGAACCCTGATCCTGCCGGAAAATTTCGATCCCGCCGAGGTTGTCAGAACTTTGGTCATGGCCGGCGTGAGGGTGAGGGAGTTCCGCAAGTCGTCCCGCACGCTCGAGGACTTTTATCTGGAGACCACCGGATGATGTTCCTCCAACAATTTTCCGGCGAGTTGCTGAAGCTTTTCGCACGCAAGCGGACCTACATCGGATTCGCCGCATTCCTCGGCGTCGAAATCCTGATCCTACTGCTTCTGAACCTTGACCATGTCCGCCGCTCCATCTCCCGCGTCATCGAGGACGCGGGCTATCCAGCAGAAGATTATCTCTCCGGGCTCACGCTCGCCTTTCTCGTCCTTCTCTGGTCGGTCTTTCTCCTGGGTTCCCTGTATCTGGCGTTGGTGGCCGGAGACGTGGTGAGCAAGGAGGTTGAGGACGGGACCATGAGGATGATGCTGTGTCGCCCGGTCTCCCGGCGGCGGATCCTGACACTCAAGCTCGCCGCGGTTCTGATCTATTCATTCCTCCTGATCTGGTTCGTCGCCATCACGGCATTGATCGTCGGGTTCATTCACAGCGGAGCCGGCGGGCTGTTTGTCTTTGCTCCAATGGAACGCATCTTTGCGCTACATGAATTCGGCCCCGGCTTCGTCCGCTACTTCGCCGGGGTTTTTCTGATGTCTCTTTCGCTGCTGACGATTCCATCGATCGGGTTCTTTCTTTCGTGCCTCGACATGAAGCCCGCTGCCGCCACGATCGGGACGCTGTCGTTTCTGTTCATGGACATGATCCTGAGGAACGTCCCGTTCTTCGAGTCGCTGAAACCCCTGTTTCTCACCGCCCACATGTCCACATGGGTCCATGTCTTTGAATACCAAATCCCATGGGAAAAGATGGCCGGCGATTATGCCTGGCTGTTCGCCATCAACGCCACGCTCGTCGTCCTCGCCCTCGCGGTTTTCGAGCAGCGCGACCTGAAGTCGTGATCTTAATCCTCGTTTGCGCGGTGCCGCCCTGCTAAATTTTCCGCGATGAGGATCATTGTCACCGGCTTGATCGGCCAATACGCCTTCGGCGGGGTCACATGGGATTACATGCAGTATGTGCTCGGGTTCCTCGCGCTCGGGCATGACGTCTGGTATCTGGAGGATACCTCGACGTGGGCGTATGATCCGGTGAAGCAGGAGCCGAGCGCGGATTGCTCGCACAACACCGGATATCTTGCGCGCGTCATGAGAGAGTTCGATCTCGGTGACCGGTGGATCTACCGCAACGGGGCGGACGGCACCTATCACGGGGTCAGCGATCAGATTGAGGCCGAGCGCATCCTGGCATCGGCGGATGTCCTCGCGAATGTTTCCGGCGCCTGCTGGCTTCGCGAGCCGACAGCCGCCATCCCGCTCAAGCTCTTCCTCGACGGCGACCCGATGTTCACCCACATCAGCCTCTCGGCGGATCCCTCGTCAGAATTTGCGCAGCGCATCGCCGCCCACGAGCGGCACTACTCGTTCGGCCTCAATGTCGGGAGCCCTGACTGCCACGTGCCCACCTGCGGGCTGCAGTGGCGGCCGACCGTCCAGCCGGTCGCTCTCGACTGGTGGAAAAAAACCCTGATGCCGGCCGGGGCGGTCCACATCGCGGCGGACGCCTGGACGACCGTGATGAACTGGGCCAGCTACGCTCCCAAGGACTTCGCGGGCCAGGCCTACGGGCAGAAGGACATCGAGTTCGGGCGCTTCGTCGATCTCCCCTCGCTCACGAGCGAAAAATTCGTTCTCGCGATGGGCCAGGGGGTCGGACAGAACCGGCCGACCGAAATGCTCGAAAAGAAGGGATGGACGATCATCGAGCCGGATGTCCACATCCCGGATTACGCCAGCTACCACGATTTTCTCTCGAACTCGAAAGGCGAGTGGAGCATCGCGAAGAACGGATACGTCCGTTCGAGGAGCGGTTGGTTCAGTTGCCGGAGCGCCTGCTACCTTGCGGCCGGGAAGCCGGTCATCATTCAGGATACCGGCTGGACCGATCATCTGCCCGCCGGGGATGGAGTCATGGCCTTCGATACTCCGGAGCAGGCTGCTGGTGCGCTCGCCGCGATTGCTTCAAACTATTCGCACCACTGCCGGGCCGCCCGTTCATTTGCGGAGAAATACTTCGACGCGGCCAAGGTCTGCGCGGAGCTTCTCGAATGACAGATCTAAAAAACTCGGCTCTGGTAATTGCCGGGCACGGCTCGACGCAGAACCCGGATTCCAGCGCGCCGACACGAGTCCACGCGGACGAGATCCGCCGACGCGGGATTTTTTCCGAGGTGGCCTGCTGCTTTTGGAAAGAGGAGCCGTATTACCGGGATGTGCTGGGCATGGTGAAATCTCAGGAAGTTTTCGTGGTGCCGAACTTCATCAGCGAGGGGTATTTTGCCAAAACCGTCATCCCCCGGGAAATGGCGCTGGATGGACCTCTCACGCGACGGGGAGGTCGCACGATCCGTTACTGCGAGCCTGCGGGAAACCATGCCCGGATGACCAGTCTGCTGATCGCGGAGGCCCGCGCGGTTGCGCCTGATGTTCCGCCCGCTGAAACCAGTCTCGTGATTGTCGGCCACGGGACCGGCCGCGACGAAAATTCTGCTGAGGCCGCGAGGAAGCAGGTCCGCCTGATCGCCAAAACCGGAGATTTTGCCGAAGTCCTCTCTGCCTACATGGAGGAGGCTCCGCTGATCGCGGAGTGGCACGTGATAACCACTCAGCCGAACGTCGTGGTCATCCCGTTCTTCATCTCCGACGGACTGCACAGCTATCAGGATATTCCTGTCCTCTTGGGTATCGCACAGGAACCCGGCAAGGCAGCCAGCCAGTCGGATGTTTTCAAACACAACCCCCACAATGTCTGCGACCGACGGCTCTACTACGGAAGTGCGATCGGGACCGACCCCGGCTTCGCCGACATCATTCTCGATCAGGCCGCCGCGTTCGTTGATCCCGTGAACTGAAGCTTCAAGCCCCGATCGCATCCTGGATGGCGGAGGCGATTTTATCGGCGTGGGCGTCGATGACGTCCTGTTCGCGGCCCTCGATGAGAAGACGGATTTTCGGCTCGGTTCCGCTGTAGCGAAGGAGGACGCGTCCCTTGCCGGCGAGTATGGATTCGGCGGCGGCGAGGAGTTCGGGGACGTGCTTCAGCGAATCGACCGGGGGTTTTTCCCGGACGCGAAGGTTGCGCTGGGCCTGAGGATATTTTTTCAAAACCTTTTTCAACTCGCTGAGCGGCTTTCCGGAATCGACCATGACCCGGAGGATCTGGAGCGCGCTGACGATTCCGTCGCCGGTGGTGGCGAAGTCGCGAAAGATCATGTGGCCGCTCTGCTCACCGCCAACGTTGTGTCTGTCGCGCAGCATCGCTTCGATGACATAGCGGTCGCCGACCTTGGTGCGCAGGACGCGGCCGCCGTGCGTGGCAAGCGTCTCATCCAGCCCGAAATTGCTCATGACCGTGGCGACCAGGGTATTACCCTCGAGGCACCCGCGTCTGAGGAAATCCACCGCGGCAATCGCCATGATCTCGTCGCCGTCCACAAGGTCTCCGTTCTCGTCGCAGAGGAGGACGCGGTCGGCATCGCCATCGTGGGTGATGCCCACATGCGCGCAGGTTTCCCGGACAAGACGCTGGATCTCGCCGGGATGGGTGCTTCCGCAATCCGCATTGATGTTTGTTCCGCTGGGCTGATTGTGGAAGACCTTCACGTCGGCGCCGAGTTCGCGGAGGATGCAGGGCGAGGATTTGTAGGCGGCCCCGTTTGCGCAATCCAGTGCGACTTTCAGCGACTCGAGCGTCCTTCCGCGCGGGAAGCTTTGCTTTGCGAATTCCACATAGCGGCCGAGCGCGTCGTCGATGCGGAACGCCTTGCCAATTTTCGTCGCGGTCGGCCGGATGTTTTCGATCTCCCCGCTGAAGACGAGCCCCTCGATCCGGGCCTCGATCTCATCGTCGAGCTTGTATCCGTCGTGCCGGAAAAATTTGATACCGTTGTCCTCGTAGGGATTGTGTGAGGCGGAGAGGACGATCCCCGCATCCGCGCGCAGCGAGCGGGTGATGAACGCCACGCCCGGTGTCGGGAGCGGGCCGATGACAAGGACATCCACGCCGAGCGAGGTGAGCCCGGCGACCATTGCATTTTCCAGCATGTAGCCGGAGAGGCGGGTGTCTTTTCCGAGCACCACTTTCCGCTTGGCTCCTGCCGGGTGGCCGGGCGCGCCGAGCTCGGAAAACACATGGGCCGCCGCGCGGCCGAGCTTGAGTGCGGTTTCTGCGGTGACGGGCTCGATGTTTGCCACGCCGCGGATGCCGTCGGTTCCGAATAGTTTTCGCTGATGCTCGCTCATGATTTGGGTTTCTTGGAACTGGAGGATTTCGGAGTGGGCGTGGGTTTTGGAGAATCCGCCGGCTTCGGAGTTTCCTCCGTCTTCGGGAGGTCGGCCGAAGGCGGGAGGAACCTGGCGGCCTCGTTCGCGCGGTCGCGTGGAAACTCAAACCGGGTGCTTGCCCGCTCCACGTTCTGCCGGATGAGATACCACAGGGCCGTGGCCAGGATCAGGCACGCGACTTTCGCTCTCCAGTTGTTGAGGATGATCTCTTTCATACTTTTCTTGCAGAAGAAGCTGGCTCAGGCGCCGCCGGAACTTTTCCAGGCTCAGATTGCGCTCGATCAGGCCGCTGTGGCAAATCGAAACCTGTCCGGTCTCCTCGGACACAATGATCGCGACGGCGTCGGACTCCTCGCTGAGCCCGAGCCCCGCGCGGTGGCGCAGGCCGAGGTTCCGGTCGAGGTCCTCCCGCTGGGTCAGCGGAAAAATGCACGCGGCGGAAACAATCCGGTCGCCGCGCATGATGAGCCCGCCGTCGTGCAGAACGGTTTTCGGCTGGAAAATTGTGAGGACCAGCTCCTTGGAATACTCGCTGTCGATCAGGACGCCCGTGTCGGAAAGCGCCTTGAGGCTGAGCTCGCGCTCGATGGCAATCAGCGCGCCGAAGCCTTTGCTGGCCAGCTCGAAGACGGTGTCGGTGATTTCCTCGATCGTCTCGCGCTCCTCGAACACCGAGGAGAAAAACCTGTGGCTCCCGAGCTCGGTCAGCGCCCGCCGCAGTTCGGGCTGGAAAATGACCACCAGCGCGATCGCCAGAAATACGGAAAAGCTTTTCAGGATCCACCCGATGACGATGAGGTTGAGCAGCTGGGAGACGAGCGTGAGGGTGAGGAAAACCAGCGCCAGCCCCATGAGGATGCGCGCCCCGTGGGTGCCGCGCAGGTAGAGGTAGATGTAATACAGGACGACCGCGAGGATCAGGATCTCGACGCCGGAGGTCCAGTTCTCCCGCAGGAATTTTCCGATCTCCTCAAACACTGCCCAGAATCGCTTCCGTCATCCGGAGCGCCTCCCTGTGGGGTTTGACATCATGCACGCGGAAGATCGCGGCCCCGCGCTCGCGGCAGAGGCTGGTCAAGGCGACGCCCGGCGAGAGCCGCGCCTCCGGATCCTGTGTCCCGGCAATCCAGCCGAGAAAGGATTTCCGGGAGACTCCGATCAGGATGGGGCGCTGGAATTCCAGAAACGCCGACAGCCCGGCGAGCAACCGCAGGTTGTGCTCCGGGGTCTTTCCAAATCCGATTCCTGGGTCGAGGGCGATGCTCATCGGGTCAATCCCGCATTCTACCGCCCGCTGCATGGCCTGTCGAAAAAAATCCCCGA
>QYQL01000189.1 GCA_007280915.1 Verrucomicrobiaceae bacterium
ACGAGCAGGATGCGGAACATGTCCCCACGCTATCCGCAACGGAAAGAACTGCAAGCGCCACGACCGCCGCACGAGAATGCCCCGCCAAAAAACCATATGCTTTACCAATTATTGATGCGGCCGCATCAATAATTGGTAAAGTCGTTTCGGGTGGTAGGAGCGACCCGCTTGGGAATTTTCATGAAGACACTGACGGTATTGTTGGCTGCGGTTTGTTTATCCGGATGCGGAAGGCGGGATTCCTCCAGTTCGCTCGTGGTGGGGATGGATCTATCCTACCCGCCGTTCGAGACGATTAATGCCTCCGGAAAACCCACGGGCGTGAGCGTGGACATTGCAAACGCGCTCGGCGAATATCTGGGCAAGCCGGTCCGGATCGAAAACATCCCATTCACCGGGCTGATCCCCTCGCTGAAAACCGGCAAGATCGACTGCGTTATATCCTCGATGACCGATACGCCGGAACGCCGCAAATCGATCGCGTTTTCCGATCCCTACCTGAGTATCGGACTCGCGCTGCTTGTCGCTAAATCCTCCCCTGTCCAGTCACTGGCCGACCTCGATCGGGAGGGACAAACGCTGGCCGTGCGCCAGGGGACGACCGGAGAGGTATGGGCCCGCAACAACATCAAAAGGGCAAAAATTCTCGCCTTGGAAAAAGAGGCTTCTGCCGTGCTTGAGGTCGTGCAGGGGAAAGCCGATGCCTTCCTGTATGATCAGATGAGCGTCTGGAAAAACGCCCGCGAGCAGCCGGGAACCACCCTCGCCCTGCTCACACCGCTCCAAAAGGAAAGCTGGGCGGTCGGTCTGCGACCGGAGAACGAAACCCTGCGGAAGCAGATCAATGAATTCCTGCAATCGTTCCGGGCATCGGGAGGATTCGACCGCCTGGGAGACAAATACCTCAGCGATCAGAAGGCGGCGTTCCGCCAGCAGGGGATTCCGTTTTATTTTTAGAAAAGTCATAAACCCGGAAAAACCGGTTGGCATGGATGAGCCCCCTTCCACGGTTCTGGTAGAGACGCCTGGCAAGCGGATTAGCCGGGGCGGCCCGGTTAAGAATCAGCGCGGAATTTGAAATCACCCGATCGGGTTCATAGGCGATGACGTAGGCGACATCCCGCCGCGAGAGAATCTCGCCGCCGTCACCGCCGGATAAAAAAAACTCCGCCGTATCGGCGATGCCGGGCAGGCTTTGATGAGATGTTCCCCCCACGCAGGGCTGCCCCGACCACCAGACAACGGCGGGACTGAACCACCACGGCGCAATGACGCCGCGCCGGGGAAGATCCCGGAGAGAGAAGGCTGCATCGCGAAGAGCGACCCCGTCCGCAACCGATTCCACGCGCTCCCGAAACACCTGATCGTCCGGATACAGGGATAGTTCCCATGCAGCCGCAACAGGCCACAGGGACCCCACCAAAGCCACCCACCCGACCCATCTCCAGCGGAAAAACGGCAAAACGCATGGAAGGCTGAGCGCGAATACCAGCACTAGAAAATACCCCCACCGCACGTGCCAGAAAGTCAGCCCACCAAGAAACAGCAGCAGAACAGCAAAAAGAAAACAGACCGGATCGCGTCCGCGAAAAAATCGAATCAACAAAATCAAAGGAGCGGGAAGAACCATCCACCCTGCCCAAGAAAAGAAAAGCCCCAGCGAGCCATGTCGCAACTCCCCGATGTTCTTCGCCCAGTTGGAAAAGCGCGCATCGAACGCCCCAGCCCGGAAACCATCCAAAATGAAAGCCGCCATCAGAATCCCCAGGAAGAAGGCAACCGGTCTCCAGGCGAAACGCAAACGTCGGGTGCAGAGCCTTGCCACGAGCACCACGCCAAGCAAGATCACCGGTTCAAAAAGCGAAACCCACAGAGCCGCACCCCAGGCGGCTGCCGACAGCATTCCTCCACTCCCTTCGTTCCAGACCCGGATCTCCGCCGCGAGCGCTATAGCGATCAGCAACAGGAGAAGCGACTGATGATCCGGCCGACCAAGGAGAAAACCATGGGACACGATCGGGGAGATGGCCAGCAGGATAACCGTGGCAGCAGCGAATGGCTTCCCCCTTCCCCACAAAAACAGAAACGCCAGGGTGGCCAGCCCGAGCAGCGGCGAAACCCACGCGCCGGCAAGCTCAAGGGAATTTCCGAAAAACGGCGAAAGAATCGCTGCCAGGCCGGCAATCAGGTAATCGAGCGGAGCCGTCGTATGCGGATGGGTGCCCTCCGGATAGTTTTCAAAATCATGATGCCGGATCGGCGTGAGAGGATGTTCCTGGAGCAGACGAACCCGTGTCATTCGGGCATAACAGTCGCCATCGGTGAAATACACCCTTCCATCAAAAAAAACGCTCCCCCGGTTCGATGTGAACGCCGACAGCGCAACGCACAGAACCAACACAAAAAACAGCCACTTCGTCAGAGGCTTGAGAGAACCGACCAAATGCGAGGTGAAACCCAACATATTGTGGACAACGATCACTCAATCCCAACATCCTGTGGAAAAAGCCAGAAAATTGAGGAAAATTGTTGCCACTCCACGGCATTTGACTAACCTCGACAGACACGGGAACCGGCCCCGAAAAATCACTTCTGAATCAGATGCCTGACGAATTACTTCCTGAACAACCCGCAGAAAAAAACGGCGGTGCAAAACCCGCCAAACCAACGCCAGAATTCAAGGCCAGTGACTACACAGCCGACGACCTGAGTTCCCTCAAAGGCCTTGAGGCGGTTCGCAAAAAGCCGGGCATGTATATCGGCGGAACCGACGAGCGAGCTCTCCACCATTGCGTCAGCGAAGTGCTGGACAATTCGGTCGATGAATTTCTCGCGGGCCACTGCGACCACATTGATGTCACAATCCACTCGGACGGATCGATTTCCATCCGGGACAACGGGCGAGGCATCCCGGTCGACATCAACAAGGAAGAAGGCATTCCGGGCGTTGAACTCGTGCTGACCCGACTCCACTCGGGAGGAAAATACGGCCAGGGCAACTACGAATACTCCGGCGGCACCCACGGCGTCGGAGCGAAGTGCGTCAACGCGGTCTCCGAGTGGTTCAAGGTCGAAGTCACCCGCGACGGAAAGATCCACGCGATGTCGTTCGAGCGCGGCGTCACCAAGCAGCAGCTCCATGTGATCGCGGAGGTGAAGTCGAAGAAACACACCGGCACGCTCATCACATTCATGCCGGATACCGAGATTTTCCTCGAAACGATCGAGTTCAAGGCCGAGCGCATCATCACCCGCCTGAACGATCTCGCGTATATCAATGCCCCGCTTTCGTTCACGTTCCTCGACGAGCGGCAGGACGGTGCGAAGCCGATCCAGATCGTGCACCCGAGGGGGGTCGAAGAGTTTGTTGACCGGTTGGTCGAAAACAAGACGGTCGTGCATCCGAAGCCGATCATGATCAAGGGCACCCGCGACAAGGTCATCGTCGAGATTGGCCTGCACTACACGGATACCTACAACGAGCAACTCCTCTGCTACACGAACGCTGTGCCGAACCCGGATGGCGGCACCCACAGCAGCGGCTTCCGCGGCTCGCTCACACGCGCGATCAACCAGTATGCAAAGAATAATTCCCTACTGAAGGAAAAGGACGTTCCCATCACCGGCAACGACGTGCTCGAAGGCCTCGCCGCCATTGTCAGCGTCAAGCATCCGGACCCGAGGTTCGAGTCCCAGACCAAGGTGAAGCTGATCTCGCCCGAGGTCGACGGCATCGTCGGCTCGATCAGCTACGAGGGCCTCATGCTCCATTTCGACCAGAACCCGACGGTCGGAAAAAAAATTATCGAGAAGTGCCTCATGGCGGCCCGTGCACGCGAGGCGGCCCGCAAGGCCCGCGAGACCGTGCGCAAAGGCGCACTGACCGGCGGCGGATTGCCGGGCAAGCTGGCAGATTGCTCCGAGCGCGATCCCGCACTGACCGAACTCTATGTCGTCGAGGGCGACTCGGCCGGCGGCTCGGCCAAGCAGGGTCGGGACCGGCGTTTTCAAGCCATTCTCCCGATCAAGGGCAAGATCATCAACGTCGAGAAAGCCCGCCTCGACAAGGTCCTGCAGAACATCGAGGTCCAGACGCTCATCACCGCGATCGGCACCGGCATCGGTTCGTCGCTTGGCGAGAAAGGGGAGAAGGAACAGGAGGGCTCGTTCAATATCGCCAAGCTCCGCTACGGCCGGATCATCATCATGACCGACGCCGACGTGGACGGCTCGCACATCCGCACCCTCCTCCTCACGTTCTTCTGCCGCCAGATGCCGGAGCTCGTGAAGCAGGGCAAAATCTATATCGCCCAGCCGCCGCTCTATCTCATCAAGCGCAAGAAGCGCGAGGAATACGTGGATGATGATGCCCAACTCAACCGGATCCTCATCGGGATCGGCGCGGACGAGGTCAAGGTGAAGAATCTGGCAGATGGGAAGATTTTTACCTCCACGCAGCTCAAGGAGATCCTCGAACTCCTCGAACGCTTCGCAAAATTCAGCGACGCGATCGTCCGGCATGGCGGCGACATTGAATCCTGCCTCGGCGAGCGAGATTCGAAGACGGGCAAGCTGCCGACCTTCATGGTCAAGGTGCGCGAGGGGAATACCGAGTGGGCGACATACTTCCCGGGTGAAGTCGAGGTCCGGGAGTTCCATGAAGGCAACCGCGACCTGGGCCTCTACGACGATCCCGCCCCGGAGCCTGCTGAAGGCGATCTCGTCCTCGCCGCCGAACCTGCCGCGAAGGCAAAGAAGGAAAAGCCCGATCCCGGGACTCGCCGCCGCGCCAAGCTTATCGAACTCCACGAATCAATCTCCGCTCAGAAGCTTATCGATGAACTCGCCAGGAAAGGACTGAAAATCGAGCATTACGCGGACAGCGATACTCCGATCTTCGAACTCGTCGAGGGAGAGGGCGACAAGGCCGTCACTCACCCGCTCTTCGCCATCCCGGAGATCCTCACCAAAGTTCTCGATATCGGCAAGCGCGGCCTCTCGATCCAGCGGTTCAAGGGCCTTGGAGAAATGAATCCGAAACAGCTCTTCGAAACCACCATGAACCCCGAAAAGCGCAAGATGCTCAAAGTCGAGCTCAACGAAGACAACGCCGTCGAAGCCGACCGCATGTTCACCATCCTCATGGGCGATGTCGTCGAACCCCGCCGCCAGTTCATCGAGGACAATGCCCTCAATGCGAGGCTGGACGTTTAATTTCCTATGTATACGCAAAACGAAAAAGTTGAGCTGGTGAATGTGGCCGACGAGATGTCGAAGTCGTTCCTCGACTACTCGATGTCGGTCATCATCTCTCGCGCACTTCCGGACGCCCGCGACGGGCTCAAGCCCTCCCAGCGCCGGATTCTTTTCGCCATGAACGAGCTCGGCGTGCAGCCGAACCGCAAGCACCTCAAGTGCGCGAGAATCGTCGGTGAAACGATGGGCAAATACCATCCGCACGGCGACCAGGCGATCTACCCCACCCTCGTCCACATGGCACAGCCCTGGGCGATGCGCGAAATGCTCATCAACGGACAGGGAAACTTCGGGTCGGTCGAAGGCGATCCCCCGGCGTCGATGCGGTATACCGAGGCCCGACTCGACCATCTCGGCGCCGTGCTGATGACGGACATGGACAAGGGGACCGTAGATTTCGTTCCAAACTACGACGAAACGGAATCCGAACCCACGGTTTTCCCGGCGGCTTTCCCGAACTTGCTCGTCAATGGCGGCACGGGCATCGCCGTCGGCATGGCGACAAATATCGCACCCCACAACCTCGGGGAGTGCATCAACGGGATCTGTGCGCAGATCGATGATCCGGACATCACGATCGACGGGCTCATGGCCCACATCACCGGACCGGATTTCCCGACAGGGTGTCTGATCCAGGGAGCCACCGGCATCCGCCAGTATTTCGAGACCGGTCGCGGGCAGGTTCGGGTGCGCGGGCGCGTGGCCGTTGAGGAGGGCAAGGGCGGGCGCGAAAGCATCATCGTCACCGAGATCCCCTACAACGTGAACCGCTCGGATCTCGTGAAGAGGATCGCCGACCTGGTGAACGAGAAGGTCCTCACGGGCATCAGCGATGTGCGCGACGAGAGCGCCGAGGACACGCGGGTCGTCATCGAACTCAAACGCGACGGGAACCCGAAGGTCATCATCAACAACCTTTTCAAGCACACCGCGCTGGAGTCTTCGTTCAGCGTCAACATGCTGGCGATCGACCGGGGCAAGCCGAAGCTCCTCTCGCTCAAGGAGGCGATCAACTGCTACATCGAGCACCGGCGGGAGGTCATCCTCCGCCGCACACGGTTCCTGCTGGGTGCCGCCGAAGTCGAAGCCGAAAAGCTCGAAGGCTACCTCATCGCTCTCGCCAACATCGACGACTTCATCAAAATCATCCGCGACTCCCGTGACCGCGACGACGCGAAGGCGAAACTTCTCGCACTCTCCTGGACGCAAAAAGCCGTCGAAAAGCTCGGAATCCTCATCCGGAGCGAGGCCCGCATCACGGACGGAAAATACAAATTCTCCGAAAAGCAGGTCGGCCACATCCTCGACCTCCGGCTCTACCAACTCACCGGGATGGAGCGCGACAGCATCAAGAGCGAATACGACGCACTCGTTGCCACGATCAAGGACCTCCTCGACATCCTGGCGAAGGAAAGCCGCGTGCTCACGATCATCAAGGATGAGCTCCGCGCCCTGCAGGAAAAATTCGCGACTCCGCGCCGCACGCAGATCGTCCCGGCCGAGGGCGAGATCGCGATCGAGGACCTGATTGCCAACGACGGCGTCATCGTCACCCTCACCCACAACGGTTTCATCAAGCGAACGCTGGTGAGCGCGTTCCGCGCCCAGAAGCGCGGCGGCAAGGGAGTCATTGGCATGACCGCCCGCGAGTCGGAAAACGAGGAGGACAGCGACTTCGTCGAATACCTGTTCACGGCGACCACTCACGATTACCTCATGTTCTTCACCGAAACCGGGCGTTGCTACGTGGAGCGCGTGTTCGAGATTCCGGAGGGCTCGCGCGCCAGCAAGGGCCGCTCAATCGCCAACCTTCTCGAACTCCGCAACGACGAAAAAATCGCCGCAACCATCCGCGTCCAGGGCCAGAAAAACGATGAGGATACCTGGAATAAAAATTTCCACATCGTCTTCGCCACCCGCAGCGGCATCGTCAAGAAATCGAACCTCAACGACTTTAAAAACATCCGCAAGGGAGGGATCATCGCGATCAAGATCGAGGAGGGCGACCGGCTCATCGACTGCAAGATGACCATCGGCCAGGACGAAATCGTCCTCATCACCCACGACGGGCAAAGCATCCGCTTCAGCGAGGACGAGATGCGCGACCAGGGCCGCGATACAGTCGGCGTCTGGGGCATCCGCCCGGATAAGGGCGATTTTATTGTCGCCGCAGCGGTAGTGAACAAGGACGCCCAACTCCTCGTCGCCGGCGAAAACGGCCTCGGCAAGCGAACCGGATTCGACGAATACCGGATCCAGGCCCGGGGAGGCAAAGGTATCATCACGATGAAAACCAACGTGAAAACCGGCGGCGTCGCCGGCGCCCTCACGGTCCGTGATGCCGACGAACTCATGCTGATCACCAACAAGGGCAAAATGGTCCGCACCCGGATCAAGGAGATCCGCGAAACCGGCCGCAATGCCCAGGGAGTGAAATTGATCGACCTGCGCGAAGGCGAGGTCCTCCAAGGCATCGCCCCGGTCGTCAGCGACGGTGAAGAGGAAGAGGAGACCGCCGAGGCTTGACCTCCGGCGAAAGGCTGTCGCGGCGCGATCAAACTTGGACAGTGCGCGATCAAACCTGGACAAGCACAAA
>QYQL01000134.1 GCA_007280915.1 Verrucomicrobiaceae bacterium
CGCGCATCACCGGGGACAAAAAACTCATGATCCCCTAAACAAAATCCATCCCAGCTCTGTAGGGGAGACCTTTTAAATGCCGGATCTGATTATCAGCAACTTGCGCGTTCACCCTCCCCCCAGTTGCTAAAGTCGGGTTAAACTATCCTTGGCATGCAACTCGCCGTGTCCAGCCGTTCCGCGCTTCCCCGTTACCAGTCGGGCGACATCCGGTATGTGGTCAGCCTGCCCGACCCCGGAACCGAGAAGGAACCGCTTTCGCTTCCGCGAAACTCCAGAAAAGTCCTCCAGCTCCGGTTCCATGATGTCGATGACATTGAGATGCTCTCCCCTCAATACCGCAAGTGCCGGGCGCCTCAGAAAGAGGATGTCGAGGAGATCATCCGGTTTTTCAATGAAATCAACGATGAGGAATCCGGACGCGATGACCAGTTCGCTATTCTCGTTCATTGCGAGTCCGGACTGAGCCGCTCCGCAGCCTCGGCGATCATCGGACTCACTTGCCTCGGCTACGATGCCAAGACCGCTTTTGACATCGTCTGCGAAGCCAACCCGCACAGCCTTCCGAACCGCCGGATGCTCCGCATCGCCGATTCGATTTTTCAAAACACGCACCTCTATCAGATCGCGGAGGACCACCGCGCGGCGCTCTTCAATTATGCCGGCTATGAGGATCCGGTGAAAACGATGGAGCGCGATTACCGGAAGAGCCTCCGGTGCAAATGGGACCGGATGATCAAGAAGACCGCCAGATTGCTCTCCCGCCTCCGCGGATCTTCTGGCAGCAGCGCTGTTAGAAAACTTCCCTCACACGCCCATTAGAAGATCCATTTTCCGCAGATTCCAAGCGCGACAGGTTGATAAAG
The DNA here is from genome assembly GCA_007280915.1 of Verrucomicrobiaceae bacterium. Taxonomy (GTDB): domain Bacteria; phylum Verrucomicrobiota; class Verrucomicrobiia; order Chthoniobacterales; family Terrimicrobiaceae; genus QYQL01. The sequence goes on from QYQL01000134.1 coordinate 867, forward strand.
CCCCTCCGCAATAGGCTGACATGCGGGGGCATCCTTCTGGATGCCGGGGCTCTGCTTCGATCAGATGTTTCGTGCCTCGGACACCTCCGCCCGGGCCAGTTCAAAATTTTCCCGGGCTTTCCGGATCAGCTCCGCCGCACGATCCAGCGTTCTTCGATCTTTGGCGTCCGTTTCCAGTTCCTCCATCAGACTGCTGACCCCTTGAAAACCGAAGTTGAGCGTGCTCCCTCTGATCATGTGGGCGAGTTTCGCAACCTTGTCCGCATCCCCATCCCGGATTGCCTCATCCAGGGATGCAAACTGCCCGGGAGCGTGTTGAAGAAACTCCAGATAGATCGCGACAAACTCCGGCGCATACCCGAACGCCATCATATCCAACTGTTCCCAGTCGATCAGCTTGCTCGCTTCGCCCATCCACCACACACAACTGGATTTGCCGCTGGTCGTCAAAGCCATCTTTTCCGGCTCCCCCGGCGCTTTCAAATGCCGCCATTGCATTCAGGCGGGGAGTTTTTAAAACAATTGACCCGGATCAATGAAAATCCCGATGAACGTGGAGAGCATGGCAAGTTATGCATCACAGGATCGCCTGCGCGCTCCTGTCCGCTGACCTCCAAACATCCCGCCGGGAAGCTCGGGCTTGCCCGGCAAACCCAATAAATTTTTTTATGATCAACGTGACAAAGCTTCTTTGCGGGGGCGCGCAGCCCGGCGAATTGCCGGTTTTCAGCGGGGGGCGCCAGGGCGCAAAATCCGGTCCGCAGCGCAGGCCGGTCGTTGTTTGGAGCATCACGCGCCGCTGCAACCTGCGCTGCGAGCACTGCTACTCCGACTCCATTGCGAAACAATATCCCGGCGAGCTGTCATTGCAGCAGTGCATCGATGTCATCGACGACCTTGCGGACTACCGGGTTCCGGCCGTGGTCCTTTCGGGAGGGGAGCCGATGTTGCATCCGCACTTTTTTGATCTGGCCGGCTACGGGGTTGCTCGGGGTTTGCAGATCAAGGTGGCGACCAATGGAATGCGGATCGATTCGCACAACGCGCAAAGGTTGAAGGACCTCGGGGTGTCGTATGTCGGCATATCGCTCGATGGAATCGGCGGAAGCCACGACAGTTTCCGGGGCCGGAACGGCGCGTTTGACAAGGCGGTGGACGCCTTCCGTCACTGCCGCGGAGCGGGGCAGAAGGCCGGCCTGCGGATCACCCTGAACCGGCGTATAGCCGGCCAGCTTCCGGAGATCCTGCGGTTCATCGAGGAGGAGGACATTCCCCGGGTTTACTTTCGTCATCTCGTTTACGGGGGCCGCGGAGAGAACCCCGGCCCGCTTCCAGCGTCGGAGGCCCGGACAGCGCTGAGAATGATCGCGGAGGCTGCGCTGCGCTGGAACCGCGAAGGGAGCGCACGGGAGGTTCTGACGATGGATCAGCCGGCCGACGGGGCGTTTTTCTGGCTCACGATGCTCCGGAAGAACCCGGAACGCGCAAAAGTGATCTGGAGTGCTCTGAGCGGGAGAGGTGACGACGGCCACTCCGCAGGCCTTGGGATTTCCAATATCGACAGCCAGGGGGATGTCCATCCCGACCAGTTCTGGCGGGACCACACGCTCGGCAACGTGAAAGAGCGGACGTTCAGCCAGATCTGGAGCGGCGCCCGGGACGAGCTGATGTCGGGACTCCGGGACCGCATTCCCAGGCTCCAGGGCCGTTGCGGGTCATGCCGGTTCAAAAAGGTCTGTGGTGGGGGCGCCCGGGTTCGCGCCTTCCAGAAGTTTGGCGACCCTTGGGCCGAGGATCCCGGTTGCTACTTGAGGGACTACGAGATCGAATCCGCCGGGTTGTCAGCCTGATTCCATGTCGATCAGGCTGGTCGGAAAAGGCCTCCGCGTCCCGGCATGTAAAGCGGCAGCCCGGTCCGTGAACTGATTCCGTCAAACACCTCGTCAGTGGCAAAAATCCGGATTCCGTCGTGAAGGGCGATGGAGGCGACGAGTGCCTGGTTCACGGGAAGCGCCAGGCCCGCATCAAGGCAGTTCCATGTCAACCGGGTCGCGCGATTCCAATCGTCATCACCGCAAGGGCGATCAGGCAGGAAGGAGAGATGGCGGCTGATTATCTCCCTGTCTTCCTTCCGGGCTCCCCCGAGGACTTTCAACCGGACCGGCGCGCAAATCAGGGCTTCGTCTGCTTCGAGCAACCCTTCAACAGCCAGTTTGATGTCGAGTCTCCCCTCGCGATGAAGGGCTTCAATCCAAACCGATGAATCCACGAGAACCATGTTTACCAGAGGGGACTTTGCTCCTCCTCCTCGGCTGGTGATCCCTGCTCCGGATAGTCGAAAGCCCCTTCCCGGAGCAAGCGTCCAAAGTCCCGCGCCTTCTCCCGCCGGACATACTCCGAAACGGCTTTGGCCAGAGCCGGGCTCTTGTTCTTCTCTCCCGTCATGGCCATCACGTCACGCAAAAGATCATCATCAATATCAACGCTGATTCTCATTAAATAGAAATATGATTCAAAAAGAATCAAAGCAATACAAATTTTGAATCATTATGCATCATTTTGTTATCGCAAGCTCCTCTGCTGGATATGTCCAGATCTCGGAAAGGGTCGGATGGTAGTGAGGGATAGAGGCGAGATCGGCAGCGGTGGCGTGGAAACGCATGGCGACGACGATTTCATGGATGAGTTCGGCTGCTTCAGGACCGACAATCGATGCGCCGAGAATTTCTCCGCTGCGGGCATGGGCGATGAGTTTGACGAATCCGTGTGTTTCGCCCATGACAAGGGATTTTCCGTGGTCGTCGAACGGGTATCTGGCGGTGGCGAAGGGAATCTCAGATGTGGAGAGTTCGTTCTCGCTGGCTCCGACACATGCGAACCCGGGCTCCGTAAAAACAGCAAAGAGGTTCAGTCGGTAATCCATGCTTTCCAGAGGTTCCCTGCTGGCAGAGAGAAGCCTGGCGGCGTTGCGGGCGGCGACCTCCCCCTGCTGGATCGCGACATGGACGACCTCAAGTGGGCTGCAGACGTCGCCCGCCGCAAAAATGTGGGGAAGAGAAGTTTGCTGGGACAGGTTCACCTCAATTTTCCCGTCCTGCAGGCGCACGGGAAGGCCAGTCGGGATCATGGCATGGCGGCCCAGGGCGTTGAGGATTTCCGATCCGGTGGCGGCAGCCTCCGCGCCATCCTTCAAATAAAAGACCCGCTTTTTTGTCCCTGAAACTTCGACGCGCAGGAGTTTTGTTCCGGTGACGACCTTGATGCCGTCCTGCCGGAGCCCGTCCGCGAGTGCCTCCGCGCAATCCCGGTCTGTTCCGCGAAGGATCTGCGGGCTGCGTTGAATGATCGTGACCCCGGCCCCGAACGCACGGCAGTAGGATGCCATTTCCAAGGCGACCGGTCCGCCGCCAAGAACGATCAGGGAGTCCGGGATCGATTCCCGGTCGAGCAGGTCATCACTAGTCAAAGGGGTTGCCTCGGACAGGCCGGGAATTGGAGGGACGGACTGCGCCGATCCGGTGGCGATGAGGATGCTTTTTGCCCGGAGCAAAACATCCGCACCGTCCGCCAGTTGAACGGTCATCGAGTGGGGGCCGGTGAATTCTGCGGTTCCACGAAGCAGGTCGAATGGTCCATTTTGAAGCTGCGCACCGCGATAGCCGGCAAACTCAGCGATAAGGCTTCGCTTGCGGGCGATGATCGCCCCGGGATCAAAAGAGGGGGTGCCGGCCGAGAGTCCGAACTTGGCTGCGTTGCGGATCGCGCGGAATCTTTTGGCGGATTCCAGCAGGGCTTTGCTGGGCATGCATCCCCGGAGAATGCAGAGTCCGCCGAGTTCCCCGGCCCCCTCGATCACAGCAGTTTTAAGGCCGAGGGCCGCGGCGGACCGGGCACCCGCAAAACCCGCGCTCCCGCCGCCGACGACCACGAAATCGTATTCGATCATCCTGCCATTGAGACAGATGATGCCGGCGAACGAAATGGCAAAATCCGGCCACTCTCACCATGATGAGGGCATCGTTCCTATGTTACGAATTCGTTGAAAATCAGAGCTTCCCTTCGCCGAAGGGCTTGGGTAGTTGAACGCGCGATGCGTCAGCCAAGAACCATTCTGTCAATCGCGGGAGCTTTACTCATCGCTGGGGTGTGCCTTGGTGCCGGGGATGCCTCGCTGGCGACCGGGAGGAATTTCGCCCCGTTCACTCTGTTTTTAAAACCTTCGCTGCAGATGAGTCCGCTGCCCGGTTGGATGCAGGGGCCTGCTGTTGTGCAGCGTGAGACATCGACCATTGAAATTCCAATTCCCGCACTATGGAGTTCCCCGTCGGCGGACTTCTATGCCCTGACAGTTGTTTTCGACGACTGTGGGGACGGAGGCCCTGCGGTCGAGTGGCGTGCGCCGGACGGATCAACCACCACCATCTGCGGGGGGCTTGGAGAGACGGGAATTTCACTTGGAATGAATTCGAGGACGATCCTTCTTCCCCGCACCCTGACGCGGGAGGGGGGGGGGTTGCTGGTTTCCTACTACGCCAAGTTTGACGGGCTGGTGAGTTTGTCGGTGCGCCCCGCACGGGAGGACCTCCTGGCTGTCCTTGGCGGACAGGGAGATCCTGTTCTGGTGGACGAGGCGTTGCGCGTTTTCGAGCGCGGCGAGGTCGATGGCCGGAAAGAGGTTCCGATGACCGGAGATGTCCGGCGGGGATCCATCGTGGAGGCGGAGCTTTCTGCGCAGGTGGAAGAATTCCAGAGCGAGGTGGAGTTTGTTACGCCCATGGAAGGAACGATTGAAGGTGCGATGGTCCGGCTGGATGTCCTCGGACTCGACCCGGAGGCAACAATCGACGTCCGGGTAAATTCGATTCTTGTCGGGCAGCTGAATTTTCCCGCTTTCCGGCTCGATGATCCGGCGCTCGTGCCGGACAGCCTCGGCAGGCTGGTCATCGCCGGGTGGAGAAACGGCACCGTGTTCCTTCCGGCGCACCTTTGGCAGCAGGGCGACAATTCGGTTGTGCTGACCCTGCACCGTTCGGGAGCGGAAACCGGGCGGCCGGTTTTTATCCGGAACGCGATTCTTCATGTCCGCTTCGGAGCGGAATCCGCCAGTGTCGAAAATGCCGAGCCGGATCTTTCCCTCCCGGATCCGATGGTTCCCGACATCAACGAGCCTCCGCTTCCGGAGATCGTAACGGGAATCCGCTGAGCCGTTTATCGCCCCGGAATTATCCGCGGGCCATGCGACGGAGAAGGGCGTCGGCCATGTCCGCCGGGGTGGCTGCCACTTCGATCCCTGCCGCCTGAAGGGCTTCGATTTTTCCGGCGGCCGTTCCCTTGCCCCCGCTGACGATGGCGCCGGCATGACCCATGCGCCTTCCGGGAGGCGCTGTGGCACCGGCGATGAAGGCGGCGACCGGCTTGTTGCAGTGGATCCCAAGCCACGCGGCGGCCTCTTCCTCGGCGGTTCCGCCGATCTCGCCGATCATGATCATCGCCTCGGTGGCCGGATCGTCGTTGAACATTTTCACCACATCAAGATGGGAGGTGCCATTGATCGGATCGCCGCCGATGCCGACGCAGGTGGACTGGCCATGTCCCCGGCTGGAGAGCTGCCAGACCGCCTCGTATGTGAGGGTTCCGGAGCGGGAGACAACCCCCACCTTTCCGGGCTTGTGGATGTAGCCGGGCATGATCCCGATCTTGCACTGTCCGGGCGTGATGATTCCCGGGCAGTTCGGTCCGATGAGGCGGCTGGGCTTGTCCTTCATGCCCGCGCGGACGCGCATCATGTCGAGGACGGGAATGCCTTCGGTGATGCAGATGACGAGTTCGATGCCTGCATCGACCGCCTCCATGATCGAGTCCGCGGCAAATTCCGCCGGGACAAAAATCATCGTGGCATTGCAGCCGGTTTCCCTTCGGGCTTCGAGCACGGTGTCGAAAACCGGGATCTTGTCATCAAAGATTTCTCCGCCGCGCGCCGGAGTGACGCCTGCGACGAGGTTGGTGCCGTATTCCATGCACTGCCGGGCGTGGAAACCGCCGGCTTTTCCAGTGATCCCCTGCACGAGCAGGCGGGTGTGTTTGTCAACGAGAATGGCCATTTTTTATAGAATGCGAAATGTGGAATGCGAAATGGGTTTTATGCCGCTTTGGCGGCGGCTACGACTTTCCGCGCCGCATCGGCAATATCGGTGGCGGCCTCAAGCGGGAGGCCGGACTCGGCGAGCATCCTGCGTCCCGCCTCCACGTTCGTGCCCTCGAGCCGGACGACAAGCGGGACCGGAAGGTTCACTGCCTTCACGGCGTTGATGATGCCCTGTGCGATGATGTCGCACTTCATGATACCTCCGAAAATGTTCACGAGGATAGCCTTCACCCTTTGGTCCGAGACCAGGATTTTAAAGGCCTCGGTGACCTGCTGTTCGGTGGCGCCGCCGCCGACATCGAGGAAGTTTGCGGGCTCCCCGCCGTTGTGTTTGATGATGTCCATCGTGGCCATCGCGAGCCCCGCCCCGTTGACAAGGCACGCGATGTTTCCGTCCAAGCCGATATAGCTGAGGTTGGATTTCGACGCCTCAAATTCGCGCGGGTCCTCCTCCTCGATGTCGCGGTAGGCGACGATTTCCGGGTGGCGGTAGAGCGCGTTGTCGTCGAAGTTGAACTTTGCGTCGAGCGCGAGCACCTCGCCCCCCTTCGTGATCACGAGCGGGTTCACCTCCACCATCGAGCAGTCGCAGCGGAGGAAAAGCTTGTAGAGGCTGGCAAAAAGCTTGCAGGCCATCCGCATCTCGTTCGATGCGATGCCGAGCAGTTTGGCGAGCTTGCGTGTCTGATAGGGTAGGAGTCCGAGGAGAGGGTCGACCGGCATGCGCACGATTTTCTCCGGGTTGTGCGCGGCCACAGATTCGATGTCCACGCCGCCTTGGGTGCTTGCCACGATGACCGGCGCCGAGATCGTCCGGTCGATGAGAATCGCGAAGTAGAGTTCGCGTTCGATCTCGACGGATTTGGAAACGAGGACCTTCCGCACAATGCGACCCTGCGGTCCGGTCTGGTGGGTGACGAGCGTCTGGCCGAGCATTTTTTCCGCAATGTCGCGGGCCTGATTCGCTGTTTTGCAGAGATGAACGCCGCCTTGGAAGCCGTTTGAAAACGTGCCCTTGCCGCGCCCCCCGGCGTGAATCTGCGCCTTCACGACGAGATTGTTTGTCGCCAGCGAGCGGGCGACTTTTTCGGCTTCCTCCGGAGTCGATGCGACTCCGCCGGGCGTGTTTGCGACTCCGAATTTGTCGAGGAGTTCTTTGGCTTGGTATTCGTGAATGTTCATCAGTAGCGGACCGGATATATACAAGACGCTGATCGCCGCGCCACTTCAAAGTTCGGCTTTTCGGAATGTCGTATAGGTTGACTGCAATTTTCCGCGGAAGGCCTGCTTGTTTTGAAGCCTTCGATTGCCGCGAAAGGAAGTCCCCATCATGGAGATCGGTTTGCCGGTCCCCGTTGGACCCGACAAGCCGCAACACATTCAATGTGACAAAATTGTAACATTCGTGCGGTTGATGGCAGGGGCCCTGCTGCCTACCAACCTTGGTCGAAATGTATCCAAAAGAAAGGAGACCATCCCGGGTCCCTGCGGGGGTTCGGGTGAGGGGGCTTGTTGTCGCAAGCCTCGCCTTGGTTGCTGCCTTCTCCCTTCCGCCGGCTGCATTAGCGCAAGACGTTGCAAACGAACCTCCTCCGACAAAGACTGTGGTCGATCAGATCAACGCCCAGAATCCCGCTTCGCTTTACATCAAGGAATACCGGGTCATCGGGTCGCGCACGCTTCCCCGGAGCGAGGTCGAAAAAGCGGTTTACGGGTATCTGGGTCCGGGGCGAAGTGAGGAGGATGTTGAGCAGGCACGGGCGGCGCTCGAGAAAGCCTATCGGGATCTGGGATACCAGACGGTGTCGGTGAATGTGCCGCCCCAGCGCCCGACCCGTGGGATTATCGTGCTGCAGGTCACCGAGGCGCCGGTCGGCCGCTTGCGCGTGCACGGGTCGAGGTTTTACAGCATCGAGCAGATCAAAAAGATGGCCCCCTCGCTGGCGGAGGGAACGGTGCCGAATTTCAATGATGTCCAGCGGGATATCATCGCCCTGAACCAGCTTGCCGACCGTCAGGTCACGCCTTCGCTGAAACCCGGAGTGATTCCCGGAACGGTGGATGTCGAACTGACTGTCAAAGATAAGCTGCCGCTGCACGGGAGCGTGGAGTTGAACAACCGCTACAGTGCCAACACGACTCCGCTGCGGCTGGATCTTGCTGTTCGATACGACAACCTCTGGCAGTTGGGGCATACGATCGGGGCGGGGTTCCAGATTGCTCCGGAGCGACCGAGTGACGCGCTCGTCTACTCCGCGTATTACATCGCGCGGCATCCGGCGGTTGACTGGCTCGGGCTCATGCTGCAGGCCACCCGGCAGAACAGTGAGGTGTCCACTCTCGGTGGAGGCAATTCCCTTGGAAACGGCGAGATCTACGGCGGGCGGTTCCTGGTCAACCTTCCTTCCAAAAAAGGATTTTTCCATTCCGCGAGCCTTGGCATTGACTACAAGCATTTCACGCAGGATCTCGCCCTCGGGGATTCGGTGATCGCCTCGCCGGTCGAATACTGGCCCTTCAGTATCAGCTACAACGCGGCTTCGATCGGAAAGTATTACCAGACGGAACTCAACGCGGGAGTCACATTCAGTTTCCGGGGAACGAGCGCCCAGGAGCAGGTGGAATTCGACAACCGGCGCTACAATGCCGACTCCAACTTCTTTTATTTTCGCGGGAGCCTGAGTCACACTCAAAAGCTGCCGTGGGATTTCCAGCTGTTCGCGGAAGTTCAGGGCCAGGCTTCCGCCAATCCGCTGCTGGACACCGAGCAGTTCAGCCTTGGCGGGATGAGCACGGTCCGCGGGTATCTGGAATCCGTCGTCGTCGGGGACAATGCGCTTTGCGGCTCCCTGGAGCTCCGCACCCCTTCACTCCTCGGATGGCTGGGTGAGGGACACGAGATGAGGGTGTTTGTTTTTCTCGATGGAGGAGTTGCCACGCTCAACGATCCGCTTCCCGAGCAGACCTCGAAGTTCAACCTCTGGAGCTACGGGATCGGAAGCACGATCAAGATTTTCGACCACCTGAACGGCGAGTTCCTCATCGGCGTTCCGCAAATCACACAGGCCCCCTCGCAGGCGGGCCAGCCGCTTTTCACTTTCCGCCTCTGGGCCGAACTCTGATCACACATGAACAACCGAACGCTCTCCAAAATTCTTTCAGCGGCTCTGCTTCTCGCCTGGGCGTCCGCGGCACCTGCCGAGGACTGGTGGAACAAGGAATGGACTGCGCGAAAATCCTTCACCGTGGATACCGGGAAGACCGGTGTGGAGATGACCGACCCCGCCGGCACGAGCCTTGTCCTGATCCGCCTGCATCAGGGAAATTTCAATTTTGCGACGGCGAAAGAAAACGGGGCCGACCTGCGGTTTGTCGCCGAGGA
>QYQL01000084.1 GCA_007280915.1 Verrucomicrobiaceae bacterium
GGGCCGCCGCAACGGCCATTGGTTTGGCTGGAGATGGCGCAGCCTGGGGAGATGCTTGAACAGCGCGGGGAGTTGCCTGCGGGGTCCGCTGCGGAAAGGGCTGGGCGCGAGGGGTTGCCCTCGGGGGTTGCCCCGTTGCCGCGGGCAAACTGAGGGGCTTGGATGGTCCAACCAGCTTGCGGATGACGGTCTCCAGCGCCACAGGATCCACCGGTGCGGTGAGGACCTGGCACCCCGCAAATCGATCCGAGTAGACCGAGAGGTCATGCGCGGACGTAAAAACGGTTTTCATGTCCGGCAAATGGGGTTGGATTGTCTCGCGCAACGTGAAGCCATCCGCGGGCTGGATGAAAACTTCCGTGACCAAGATGTCGCATCCGGCGTGCTGGTTGATCCATTCGACGGCGTCATCCGAGTTTGTGGCGGCTCCCGCCTGTGGCCAGCCGAGTTCCCGGAGCTTTGCCGCGAGATTTTCTGAGGCGCCTTCCGCGCCGTCGACAACCAGTATTTTCATTGGGCTTCCTGCTTGAGATAGAGTGGAAGGGGAAATTTTCTCGCGAGGGGACCGGGGTCGGCCTGGGTGTCCTGCAACTCGCCGTTGTAATAGACCCCGACGATATACCCGGCGTATTTCCTGCCCGGCGAGCCGTTGGAAGCCGCGCTTCCGGGGAGGTTGCTGTCCGGAAGAATGTAGGTTACGTCGAGCAGTTCGGGCTCGTTGTCGGCCCAGTTAACCGGCGGGCTGATCCATTGGGAGACGACCTTGGACTCCGTGAGTTGGATCTCTCCCGATTCGTCCTGCTCGTAGAAGAAGACATGGAGTTTCATCTCGCGGGTGTCCACCGTGGATCCCGGCCGGGATTTGATGGCGATCCGGAGGACTTTCGTGCCCGGTGCTCCGTCGCGCAATTTTGTATCCACGACTCCGAGTTTTGAACCCGGCTGAAGTCCGACTTCATCGCGAACATCGGAATTTTGTCCGGTCGGCGCATCCTCCATGACCTGATGGGATCCCGAAGGGGTGGACGGGGATGCCGTCCCGCCAAGCTGGGCGAGCTTTTTCTCCGCCTGGGTGCGCAGGTCCGCAGGAAGTCCGGGGAGGGCAGCCACCCTTGCGTAATCGGCCGCTGCGTCCGCCGGCTGTTGCATCGACTCCAGAAGCCTGGCCCTGCGGAGGAGAATGCCCGGATCATCGGCCAGCAGGTCTGCGGCTTCGTTGATGCCTTTGAGCGAGGATTCAAAATCCCCGACGCGGTAGGAGTGGTCAGAATCTGTGACCAGGCGGTTGATCCGCTGGACGAGCGCCGGATCGGGTTGGGCGCGCTCGGGTTTTGCGATGGTGTTGGCCGCCGGATTTCCCGCCGGGGGCGCGGAGGCCGGGATGTCGGTGGCCGGTCGCACGCTGGCCACGGTTGCGCTCTCCACCACCTTCTCCCGCAGGATCGGGAGGAAATACCATGCGACCGCAAGGAATTGGAGGATCAGAATGAAGCCGAGGATTCCGACTGCGACAGCAAATGTCGCGCCCATGGGCTGTCTTGGGATCGGAGGCGAATTTTGCGTCGAGGAAGTCACAGGCGTCTCAATTTACCGGGTTCAAAAAAAAACGAAAGTTCTATTCGCCGGGCTGTTTTTCGATGGTAACCCGCAGGTCGAGATTTTTTCCCGCACGGAGCAGCCGGATCGGAATTTCCCGCCCCGGCTCGGTTTCGGCGACCCGGTTGCGCAGGTCTTTCCAATCGGCGATCGGGCGCCCGTTGTAGGAGAGGATGACGTCGCCCGGTTGCAGGCCCGCGCGTGCGGCAGGGGAGTTTTCCAGCGTCTCCTGCACGAGCGCTCCCCTGGTATCGGCAAGGTTCAACTGAGCCGCAACAGCCGGCGAGATCGGCAGCATGACCACGCCGAACCAGGGCCGGATCACATGGCCGTAATTCCGGATGTTTTCAAAGATCCGCCGCACCGTGTTGGCGGGGATGGCAAACCCGATGCCGTCGGTGTTCTGGATGACGGCGTTGTTGAGGGCGATGATGTTGCCGTTGAGATCGACGAGCGGGCCGCCCGAATTTCCCGGGTTGATCGGGGCGTCGGTCTGGAAAAATTCGTTAGCGGCCTCGCTCATCATGCGCCGGCCCTTGCCGCTGACGATCCCCTTGGTGACGGTTTCCTGGAGGCCGAACGGATTCCCCACGGCGATCACCATCTGGCCGATCCGCACGTCGTCGGAGTCGGCGAAGGGAAGAGCCTCAAGATTTGCCGCGTCAATTTTCAATACCGCAACATCCGAGATTCTGTCCGCCCCGACAAATTTTGCCGGAAGCGACCGGCCGTCATTCAGATGAACTTCCACCGCCCCGGCATTTTCGACGACATGCCAGTTTGTGACGATGTAGCCGTCGTCGGAGACAATCGCCCCGGAGCCGAGCTGCGGGGGCGGCTGGACGCCCGGTCCCGCTCCGAGCAGGCTCCGGAGGATAGCCGTGCGAGGGTCCGTGGCGTTCGCCGGAATGGCATTGATGCTCACCACTGAGGGCAGCACCCTTCCCACGAGCGTGGTGAATTCCTTGTCGATCTGCGCAAGATACAGGGGGGGGACGGCGGATTCCGGGGCTGTCGGCGGAGCAGTGGGCCGGGATGTCTTCCAGAGAAACACCACGCCGACCGTGGCGGCGGCGACAGCGACAAACACCAGAAAACGCAGGAGGTTTCGCATCTGTCCGGGTGCCGCTAGAATGACGGGTCGAATTTCACGGAGGCGAGGATCTTTTCGCGGATGGCCTCGATCTCGAGGGCTTCATCCACGGGGGCCTGCCAGGAAAAGAAATAGAGAGTGCCTGTCTTGTCGTTTGGGATCGCGATGTTTACGGCCCGCATCTTCCCGGCGTCCCCGTCGAAGTTGTATTCCGAGCGCAGGGAGGGCAGGCCGTTGAGTTCGCCTTTTTGCACGGGCGCGCTTGTTCCATCATCCTGCGGCATGTCCACGAGTGCTGCAGCGTAGGCGGCGGTCGACTGCTCGGTGCGCTCAGGCACTTTTGTCGTCACGCTCAGGGTGATCGAGGCGGCTTCAGGCGTGCCCGGTTTCCCGAAGTGGTAAACAAAAACCCCGTCCTCGTTTTCTGTGGTTGCCGCCCACCCCTCGGGGATCTGGAGGGACGCCTTCACGTCCGGCAGCGGGTGGTCGTGAAGTGCAGCATCCCCGGCGATCAGGCTCACCGAAGTGAAGAAAATCAGCAGAGCGGTTCTCATGATTTGGTTTTTGGAAGTTTGGCGGATTTGTTGAAATCTGGATACTTTTGACGCAGTTCTGCAAGGGCTTTTTCGGATTCGAACCGGTTGTTTGCGCGCAGGTAGGCGTCGGCGGCTTTTTGCAGGGCGCGCGGAGTCACCGACGGGTCGTCGAGCAGCACGGAGACCGTCATGTAGGCGCGGGCTGCATCGTCGTATTTGGATTGGGCGAAGAGAATGTCTCCCTGGAGCAGGCGGCCCTCGGCATTCAGAGAACCTTCCGGTTGGAGGAGGAGAGCCTCATCCACCGCGGAGGAAGCCTCGGGGAGTTGCTTGAGCCCGAGATAGATCCTGGCGCTCGTGAGGAGCGCTCTCGAACGGCTCGCCGGATCCCGCGCCGAATCAAGAAACTTGTCCGCTGGTCCTCGCGCCTCGCGGAATTTCCCGAGCCGGATCTGGCATTCCGCAAGCCGGATCCACGCGTCGGGCGGGAGCGTGGCCGGGTTGGCGGTCAGAGGAAGCATCAGGGATTCCGCTTTGGCATACTCTCCGTCGTCCACATATTTTGCGGCCAGCCAGAGTGTGATCTCGGACGGGAGGTTGCCCCCCTTGTAGCCGGCGGCCTCGCGCATCACGGCCTCGCGGTCCTGAAGGTAGTAATGCGCCAGGATGATCCTCAGCGTCGCCCTCTCTCCGTATTGGGCGGCATCAAGCTTCCGGGCCGCATCGAGTTTTTCAACGGCATTCTTGTAGTCCTTTTGTTCAAAGGCCGCCCATCCCAGCCAGAAATTCGCCTGCCCGGAGGCAGCGGATTTCGGAAATTCCGCGAGCAGTTTTTCGAACGCCCGGGCCATCTTGTCGAATTTCTGCTGCTGTCCGAAGATGAGGGCTTTCTGCTGCAGGGCGAGTTCGTGTTCCTTGGTGCCGGGATATTTTGAGGCGATGGCGTCGAAGTCCTCGATGGCCGAGTCGAAGGCCTTGCTCTCCTGCTTGGAAAGCGCGCGCTGGGCGAGCGCGGTCGAGGCCAGCTTGTGGTCGGGGAATTTTGACAGGAAGTCCGAATACGCGGAGGCGGCAGCCGGGTGATTGCCCGTCGCCGCGAGGCACCAGGCCATTTTGTAGAGCGCGTCCGCTTGCACGTCGGCGGGAAGCTCGCGGGCGAGAAGCCCCTCATAGACATTGCCGGCTCCCGCGTAGTCGGCCTGTTTGAAAAGCACCTCCGCCTTGAGAAGGAGGGCCTGCGTCCGCTCTTTGGGATTCGTCGTCTTTTCCAGAAAGGCGTCGATCTCCGCCGGGAGGGTCTTTTCCTTCATCGCGTAGAGGCTCACCAGGCGCTGGAACCGGGCTTCCCCGGATGACCCGGAATCCGGAAATTCCTTGAGAAGTCGGTCGTATGTCCGGCGCGCATCGAGGTTGTTGCCGGTCTGCTTGTAGGAAGCCGCGAGGATCTGGAGAGCCTCCGCACGGTTTGCGTCGGGAAGTTCTCCGGCCGCCGCGACCATGGCGACGACGGCATTGTAGTCCGATGCCTGATAAAGAAGCCGCATGGCGCCGATGACGGCCACCGGTTTCCAGTCTCCGGCATCCGGCCGCGCAATGATCTTCTTGAAGAGCGCGAGGGCTTCCGTGTTTTTTCCGAGTTCGACCGCAAGCGCGGCGGCTTTCACCTCGGCTTCTGCGACGATCGCCGGATTAGCAGTGATTTCCGCGAGCTTCCGGTATTCGGCGAACGCCTGATCTTTTTTGCCGCCGCGGATGTCAATGTCCGCCGCAGCCATGAGGGCGTGCTCCCGATAAGGATTCTTTCCCTCAACGGCGAGCACGGCATCGTAGCCCGCCCGCGCATCGGCATCCCTCTTGAGGTAATCGAGGCTGCGGGCCGAAAAATACAATGCCGTCAGCCGGACCTCGCTGTCTTTGGATTCTTTGGCCGCAATCTGGAACTGGGCGTTCGCGGCCTCGTAGATTTTTTCTCCGAAAAGGAACTCGCCCAGCCGGTAGGCGCCCGCGCCCGCGAATTCGCCTTTTTGGGATTCCATCGCGAGCCGTTCGTATCCGGCGCGCGCGGCGGCGAGGTTGCCCAGCATCCTGTGGCATTCCGCGAGGCGGAACAGGGCGACGTCCCGGCCCTCGGTCCCGCCCGAGGAGATGAGGAACCGCTCATACTCTGGCACCGCCAGATCATACATCTTTCGGGAATACATGCTGTTGGCGAGTTCGAGCGCTTCCTTGCTATTGTTGGGCTGACTGGCTGAGGGACCGATCCGGATGCTGCCATCTCCATCCGGGGGCGGGGGCGTGGCTGCCGGGCGGAAGGGTTCGCTGAGCGGCGACGGGGATGGAACGGACTCCGACGCCGGAACTGGGGTGGCGACAGGAACCGGTGTTGGCGCGGCCTCGTTCACGCTCTTGATCCAGGCGGGATTCTGATAACCCTCTGGCGGATCCGAATTGACGGGAAGCGCACGCCGCACCTCGACCTCGCCTGAGATCGTTTGCCCGTGCGCCACCAGAACGGCGGTCAAAAAAACACCCGCGATGACCCGGGCTCTCATTCCGGACGTCCGGACATTCCCACTCCCAGCAATGCCATCAGCTGGGTTGTCGCTGCTTCAAGATCCGAGATCCTGGCCTGAACGCGGCCGCGGAAATACGAATACGCCGCCATTGCGGGGATTCCCACGAGGAGCCCGGCTGCCGTGGCGACGAGGGCTTCCGAGACGCCCTGCGCCAGCAGCATCGGTCGCGAGGCCGCGATGTCGCTGGCGACCACCGTGAAGGCTTTGATCATCCCGAGCACCGTTCCGAACAACCCGAGCATCGGGGCGATCGTTCCGATGTCGGCAAGGTAGGTGATCTGCTGCGTGAGAGCCGAAGCCAGACGCGTTCCCTCAGCCTGCGCGATTTCCCGGGCTTCGGCCAGTGTCGCCCGTGGGTTCTTCGTCACAAAATCGAGCGTGCGCTGGACGATCCGCGCCACGGCTTCGCTGTGGCGGTTTGAGACCGCCAGCAGGCCGAGGTAATCTTTTTTCCGCAGCAGGGCCTCGGCTGTCTGCATGAAACGCGCCGTGGCCACCGCCCCGCGCCGCATGGTGACCATGTAAACCAGGATCAGCATGATCGTGATGACCGAGAGCGCCGCGAGGGGGATCATCACCACTCCTCCGGCAACAACGATTTCCCACAGGCTGGTTTTCTGCGGGGCCACAATCACCTCCTGTGCCGAGCCGGTAACAGGCAGGGCCAGAAAAAAAACCGCACCAATCGCGGACGCCGTTAATCCGCAAAACCCGGGTTGCAAACGACTCCAATTTTTCAGGTGCATACGCAAGCACTCAGCATAGTGGCCACCGCCCGTCTTGCAAGGATCGTGTTTGGTCAGCCTTCGATTGTGTTGATTTCAACCGGTTCGACCTTGATCCCCAGCTCCTCAAGCCAGGCGATCGCCTTTTTGATCTCATCCCGCTCCCCGTCGAGTTCCAGCGACACCAGTCCGACCTCTGCCGTCACGCTCGCCTGACGGATGTTCGTCACCACGGAGAAGTTTTTCGCCAGCTCCCAGAGGATAGGTCGGGTGATCAGGCGTGCGGGAAACATCAGCCAAAGACGTGTAACTTGCATAAACCGCAATCATAGCCCGAAGGGATCCTTGAGAGGAAGTCAAAACAGGAGCGTAACACGAAGATCGCGTGCGAGGGGGGCGAGCGGCTCCGGCAGCTCGTGGTCTATTCCTGACAAAGTGCGGAGGCTTGGAGGAAATGATTGCACTGCCAGTCATCTCGGAGTGAAAAACATCCGATGAAAACCGATTCTGTCGACCCGCTTCCTGTCCTCGTCCGGGAGGTGCCGATCGAGCTCTGCCAGTTTATCAAATTCGGTGGACTGGCCGAAAGCGGTGGCGAGGCCAAGTATTTGATCTCAGAGGGTCTGGTCCAGCTCAACGGCACCGTCGAGACGCGAAAACGCAGAAAACTCGATGCCGGAGATCAGGTGACCGTCAACGGGAGAACCATCGTTGTGGCGCTCGAGTAAAAAAGTGGTTGCGGGGGTAGGATTTGAACTTGCGACCTTCAGGTTATTTTTGCTGTGCGTTATCCGAAGGTTTCCGTCGGCGCGGCAGGCAAGCCTCAGAACAAAAAGAACCAGCCCACGAGTCCCAAGCCCGCAACGATCACAGCGCCTGTCAGGATGCCGGCGAGATGGCCGGAGGGGACCTTTCCGGCCGGGACGAGCTTGGAAAGGAGAAGTCCCAATCCGAAAAAAACCGCGATGGCGGCCAGGCCATGGGTCGTCCAGTGATGACCTGTGAGGGAAGCCATCAGGCTGTTGAGTGGCTTGAAAGCGTCTTTTGCGCAGGTGAGGGCGCTATTGAAAAGAACGGCCACCACGGCAGCCCAGCCAAAGGCGGCACTGGTGCGTCCCAGTTGGTTTGGATCGTCGGAGTTCATTGGTGTATCACCTTGGTTTCGGGATGGAGAAGGGCAACCCGCACCCCGTAGCCGATGACGGACCCGGCCCCCTCAATCGCCAGACCGGAGAGGACGATGAGCATCGCGACACAGAGCGTCATTTTGCGGGCGGTTGCATTCGAGAAAAGCTTCTCGCGTGTGAGGATCGGGAGATAAAAGGACAGAATCAAGGGAATGAAAAAGAGATGCTCTTTCGTTTCCATGAAGAGGGTGTGGGCGAAGGGCCAGGGGCCTTTCAGGATCATGGCTTTATCCCCGGGATAAAAGTGAACATACCAGTATCCGCCACAGATCCAGGACACACACATGAGGAGAGTCACGAAGAAGGCGGCTTTCCTGGTGCGGGCGGCATTTGCCTCCGATGCATCCAATGCATCCTTGAAAACCCATAACGCGGCGAGAATCGCCAAAACGCCGAACCCCGCATGGGTAAAAAGCAAAATGTCTTTGAAGGTCACATTCATATTGCAGGATTTCTTTTGGCGGAAATGGCGACCAAGCCACAACCGCAGGAAATGTAATTCATATCGGGATACTAGCCAAACAGTCCAGAGGCGGATACTGCCTCACTCAAGTTCCGAAAACCGTCAACTGAAATCGTAAAATAAGCCGTTGCTGTGGCTTCGCATTTTCGAGCCGTGAAATAGAAGGCTTTCCCCTCACCCATGCTTCACCGCATGGTCACGCACATCTGTTCGATGTGCTCGATGGCGCTATCGTCCCATCGCCAATCTGACGAAGTCCATCGCAGGGGCGGGTGCAAGGAATCACCGGTTACGCAAATGCAGCTGATTGAAAAATAGCAGAGTGACCTCTGTTGTCACAATTTGTCACACCAAAAACTTTCAGGATAAATCCCTGAAGGTTGCATGGTATGACGAAGCGCCGGAGTTGGCTCTACGCTGCAAAAGTGGAAGTCTGATCCATAAATACAAGGAAGATTGCGCGCCGTTTGTCACATGATTCTTCGATAAAATTGAGCACCGGCAGGGGGGATGCCAGCGACCGGTTTACCATATCGCATGGGCAAGGAGCGGCAACCTTGACCAGAAAATAAATAATCGCTACGGCTCAAGACCAAAGGCAGCAAATCACAAAGCAAAAACCGAAAGTAAAATCATGAAGCTCAAATCTCTTCACCAAGCGTTCTTCACTCTGGCTGCTTTCGTTGCAATCTTTCCCGCGCAGGCCGCGGAGCTTGCAGGCACCGTGTATGTCGCGACCCAGCCCGTCACCGGATCGACCGTGACCCTCTTCGCCGCGGGCACGGGTGCGCCCAAGCAACTCGCGGAAGGCAAGTCCGATGACTGCGGCGCCTTCAATCTGACTTACGGCGATGCTCCGGTGGATAGCATCCTCTACGTGGTCGCCAAAGGCGGCGCGCCCAAAGGGGGCAAGGCGAACGACGGGCTCGCGCTGCTCTCCGTGCTCGGCGGCACGCCGCCGAAAACGGTGACAGTCAACGAACTGACCACCGTGGCCTCTGCGTTCACCAGTGCGCGCTTCCTCGACGGAGAAGTCCTCTCCGGCAAGCCGCTCGGACTGAAGATCGCAGCGGGCAATGCGCCGAACCTCGTCGATCCTGTGACCGGCAGCTGGGGCAAGGTCGTCATCGATCCACTCAACAGCTCAATGACCACGACGCTGGCGACGTTGGACACGCTCGGCTCGCTCATCTGCGCCTATGCCACCGTGGCCGACGATGCCTGGCGCGCGCGTTTCCTCAAGGCCGCAACCCCGCCCTCCGGCAACACGCCAAAGAACACACTCGAAGCCATGGCCGGCATTGCCCGCGCTCCGTGGTCCGCACCGAAGGAACTGTATGCGCTCTTCGACGAAGCCTATCCGCTCCCGGCACCCGATGGCCGCCGCAGTGCGCCGTTCGCTCCCTATCTCGTCTGGAGTCCCGATGACTTCTGCCTCTCGCTATGTTTCTCCGGTGGCGGATGCTATGCCAATGGCCGCTTCATGTTCGACGCGGAGGGCAACCTCTGGAGCGGCATGAACTGGATGCCCGGCTCGCAGTCCGGCGTCAACAAAAGCACGGGCGGCGGCGTTGGTAAATACGCCCCGAATGGCACCGCTCTCTCGCCCGCCATCTTCGGCTTCCGCGGCATGGGCATCGACGGCGTCGGCTGGGGCACGGCGGTCGCGAACGACAAGATCTGGATCACCAGCTTCAACGGGAAAATTCTCGTGATGAATTTCGACGGTTCGCCAGCCGCCAAGGAAAGCGATGTTCCCTTCAAGGAAAAGCTCCTCGGCCTGATGGGCATCGGCATCGCCAACAACGGGGATGTCTGGATTGCCGATGGCTCGGACAATCAGTTGCTCTATTTCCCCGGCGGCGTGTTGAAGGATGGTAAAATCGTGAAAGTCGCGGGGCTGAAGTCGCCCTTCGACATCGTCATCGACGACGAGAACCGCGTCTGGGTCGCCAACTCCTCGGGCGACACCGTCACCCGTTTCCCGGCCAGCGATCCCACAAAGGTGGAGAACTTTCGGGCCGGCATCGGCGTCCGCGCGCTCGCGCTGGATTCCAAGAACAACGTCTGGGTCGCCAGCAATATGGACCTCAAAACGCCGCAGCCGAAGCTGCCCGATGGCATCTCCATCATGGAGCAGTTCAAGCTCATTACTGCGGCCATGTTCAAGTATGTCATGGGGCCACCGGCGCGCCCTACCGGTGCGGTCAATATGATCCGTCCCGATGGCACCCAGCCCGCACCGGAAGGTTTCACCGGCGAGGCGATCAACGTCCCGTGGGGCATCAACATCGACGGAAACGACGACGTCTGGGTTGGCAATATGTGGGCGCGTTCTGTGACACTCCTCGCCGGGGACGACACCAAGGGGCATCCCGCCGGAACCAAGACCGGCGATGTCATCCACATGTTCCAGAGCGGCAGCATCCAGATGATCACCGACGTATCTATCGACCCGGCTGGCAACGTCTGGTGCGCGAACAACTGGAACAGCCTCGAAGCCGCCGCCTCGCCCGACCCGAAACGTCCCACCTCGACTTGGGGTGGAGGTTCCGGCTTCACCGTCATCTACGGCGTCGCTGCCCCTGTCAAAACCCCGCGCATCGGCAAGGTGCGCCAGCCGTAATCATAATCGAAAAAAAACCAACAAAGAGCGAATGAAAACTCTCATCACCTTCGGGTTGATCGCGTTCGTCATTTGCGCGGCGCAAGCAGGGACACCGACAACGAAATCCCTCGCCGCACCGGTGGACGCCACGCCAGCGGACACGGACAAAACCGAGGCACTCGCCAAGCTGGCCCAGAACCCGGTCGGCAACCTCATCAGTGTGCCGTTCCAATGGAACATGGGTTTCGGGGCCGGACCGACGAAGACCTACCAGAGCACGCTGAACATCCAGCCGGTGATCCCGATTTCAATCAACGAGGATTGGAACATCATCACGCGCACGATCCTGCCGGTGGATAGCTGGCCGACAGCCGGAACCAACCACGTCGCCGGGATCGGTGACACGACATTCACCGCGTTTCTCTCCCCCGGAAAGCCCGGCAAATTCATCTGGGGTGTCGGTCCCGCGTTTCTCTTTCCCACAGCCAGCAGCCCGGAACTCGGCAGCGGACAATGGGGGATCGGTCCCTCGCTCGTCGGTCTCTATATGGGCAAGCACGTCGTGGCCGGCGCCTTGATCAACAACATCTGGTCGGTCGGCGGCTGGAGCAACAAGACCGTCAACTTCATGACCCTCCAGCCGTTCTTCAACTACAACTTCCCCGGCGGATGGTATCTCACGACCTCGCCGATCATCACCGCGAACTGGGCGGCCGCCTCCTCGCGGGATGTGTGGACCGTGCCCATCGGCGGCGGCTTCGGAAAAATCATCCATGCGGGAAAGCTGCCGATCAACCTCTCCGCGCAGGCATTTTACAACGTGGCCACCCCGCAATACGGTGCCGATTGGTCGATCCGCCTTCAGTGCCAACTGTTATTTCCAAAGTAGGCTCCAACAAGCATGGTGCTTGGAGGTCACGAAAACGAGCCGCTGAGGGACTGGTTGAAAAGGCTGCCGATCGATGAACGAAAAATAATAGGGCGCTCGACCGGCTTCTCGACGCAAAAACCCCGTCACTTACGATTACCGCTATTGCGGAAGTCGCTGCAGCACTCGGGCACAGGGTTGATTTTCGGCTGGTTCCGGCCTGATCTGTTTTCGCGTTCGGTCCCGCAGAGCCTCGATCAAGGAGTGCAGTTTTGACGGGCAACCTTCAGAATATGTCCCTGAAGGACGCGGGATATGACATGTAAAGAAAATCGCAATATTCTTTACATGTTATTGGAACGTGTAAAGATTCCCCCAGTTTCTTTCTTCATGGACTTGCCCCTCTCATTGTTGCCGGTAAGCGACTCCGTAGTATTGGAGACGCCGGGCGTATTGCGCCAGATTGCGCGCGCCCATCGGGCGTTGGGCGAACTGAAAGGAGCCGCCGGAACGATTCCGAACGAGTTGATCCTGATCGATACATTGGCGCTGCAGGAAGCGAAAGATTCGTCTGCCATCGAGAATATCATCACTACCGACGATGAGCTGTATCAGGGAGATTCGGCTTCCGGAAAATTCCCAAACGCCGCAGCCAAAGAGGTCCACAACTACGTGGCGGCATTAAAAACCGGATTTGAGCGGGTGCGCCGCCAGCAATTCCTCCGCCTCGATGACGTGCTGTCCATCCAGGCGGCACTGGAGGAAAATCGGGCTGGTCTCAGAAAGTTGCCGGGAACGGTTTTGAAAAATCAGCAGACCGGAGAAGTTGTCTATCAACCACCCCAAGATCCGGCGGATATCGAGCGATTGATGAGCAATTTTCTTGAGTATTTTCACCGGAACGAGCCAGACGCGCCAGATCCCCTGGTCCGCATGGCAGTGCTGCATTACCAGTTTGAGAGCATTCACCCGTTTTACGATGGCAACGGGCGAACGGGCCGTATTCTCAATCTGCTTCATCTTGTGCTCCATGGGCTGCTCGACTTGCCTGTTCTCTACCTGAGCCGTTACATCGTTCGGCACAAGACGGACTACTACCGGGGGCTTCAAGCGGTGAGGGAATCCGCTGCATGGGAGTCTTGGGTGCTCTTCATGCTCAGAGCCGTCGAGGAAACTTCCGTTGAAACCCTTGGAAAAGTTCGCGGTATCCGGGCTCTGATGCGGGAGACAAAACAGCGTATGCGACGGGATCTACCGAAGATTTACAGCCAGGATTTGCTGAACAATCTCTTCCGCCATCCCTACACGAAGATCGAATTTCTCGAAAGGGATCTCGATGTGTCCCGGCCTACGGCGGTGCGATATCTGGGCGAGTTGGAAAAAGCCGGGCTCGTAAGAAAAACGAAGCTGGGCCGAACCAATTATTACGTCAATGAGGCTCTGGTAGCGATACTCGGCGGCTGAGGCTCCGCTCTGCATCAAGCCATCCTTCGGCTTCTATGCCTGAAGGTTGAGGCAGGGGTTGACATCATCCGCAGGAGCCCGACGTTCAATCCCCCGTCTGCGAGCGGGAGCCAAAGCATGGTTCCGCCGGCAGCCATTTTTCCAGCACGGCGGTGAGAGTCTCGAGGGTGATAGGTTTGGTCACATAGTCATCCATTCCAGCTGCCATGCAAATTTCCTGATCCCCCTTCATGGCGCGGGCCGTCATGGCAATGACCGGAATCTTGTGATTGAGGACAGCGGACTCCGGGCTGCGGATCTGGCGCGTGGCGGTGAGTCCGTCCATTTCAGGCATCTGCACATCCATCAGGACGATGTCATAAGGAAGTGTGGAAAGGGCATCTAGGGCTTCCACTCCGTTGGCAACGGCATCCGCGCGAAGATCCAACTTCTTGAGATACACTGCGACCACCTTTTGGTTGATGATGTTGTCTTCGGCCACGCCACTTTCCACCGATTCGATGTAAAGCTGATGTAAAGTTGAGGCCCAACTTTACATCGAAAAGGGGGTTTTTGAGGGCTGAAAATCGGGCGTTTTGTGAGCGTAGGATGCTCATTATCAGGCACAAGCACAATCAGGAGGGGTGAGGGGGTGTCCGGAAAAATAGTGTAAAGCTGAAAAAACAGGTTCTCATGGAATTTGGGGGATGGTCGCTCCCCCCGTGGCCTAAGTCATTGATAGGTAATAGATTTCCTTGCTCAACTCGCCGCTGTTTTCACTCGGTCAGTTGACACGGGTGCTCGAGCTTTATAACCACGCCGCAGAAAAAATGGCACGGTCCCAGCAGACACCACCCCTAAAAGATAAGTGTCTGCATATCACTTCACCCCCATGAAGTGAGGGACCGCACCAAAGTTTTCAGAAAGATCGGCTATCCGAGGCTTCCTGCATCTGCTTGACGAGCGTGGCGACGTCGGCGGCGAACGTGTGGCTGAAGTGGTTCAGGTGGCGACCGGTCCCCGTCTGCCCGTAGATCGCGCGCGCGTGCCACTGGGCGATGTGGGCGAGCTTGCGGGCGAAGTCAGCTCGGGCTTGCGCGTCTGATGTTCCGATCACGCTGTCCACGCTCACGGTCACATGGCACCCGCATGAATCGTTCACCCGCGCCCCGATCCCGTTCATCCATCCAACGAAGTCGCAGAGCTTCGCCACCCCGTCCTCGCCGTGGAGGATGGGTGACACAAACTCGCAGGCCATCTTCCCGGTTTGATACCGGATCGAGCCGTCGCGTTCGGCCTTCCAATAAGAGCGGTTGAAGTTTGGCGCGGCGAGGATGGTGGATTCATTGAGGCGAACTCCGCCGGTCACGGGGCTGCCCCCGTGGTAGGAACCCACCGTTATTCCGCTCGCAGCGGGGATGGCGGTTTCCAGTTCAATTCCGAAGCGGATCTGCGTGGCTTTGATGTCTTGAGGTCTCATGGTAGTGGTTGCTGATTGCGACCCTTGCCTCGCGCAGACGGCCTCGTTGTGTCCATCGGAAATGAACGCCATATTTAACGCCCATTTATCTGATAATGAACATGTTGGCATGAAAGATGAATGGGCCGCACGGAGACCCTCAGACAGCGTTTATCAGGCGTAGGAAGCCGTTTGCTGCGACCCTCACAAAGGAGTCGGAGACCGCGGGTGGTATAGGTGGATTCCGAAATCCCGCGTTTTCGTTCTGTCACGCGTTCCGTCCGGAGCCGTAGAATGCCGCCAATGACCACCAATCAAATTCACGGACACGAAATCATGGAGCTCGTCGGCAAATACCCCGAGGGCATTTCGATAGCCACGCTCTCCGACATAGTGGCCCACGAGTTCGGAACGGACACCCGGTTCTTCACGTGTTCGGCGGCAGGGATGACTCTTCAAGAGCTTCTGACCATCCTCGTCGAACGGGACAAATTCCAACTCCGCGACAACCTGGTCTTTCCCGGCAATTCACCGGCCTGCAACCACGACTGATATGCGACATCTCCTGCTCACCACCCTCATGCTTGCTGCCCCTGTTGCAGGCTTCGCCGCTGACACGAAGACGGATTCTGACAAGGCGGGATCTGTCGCCGAGACATTCATCAACGGCTACGTCAAAGCGTCCAATGCCAGAAACTGGGATTCAGTGAAGTGGGTGGCATCCAGCCCTCTTGTCACGGACAACTTCAAGCGCACGCTGAAACAGATGATCGCCGATGGATTCCGGAAAGATCCTGAGCTCGGCCTCGGTGCGGATCCCGTCATTGACGGTCAGGACTGTCCGGAACGCTTTACTCTCAAATCGGTGAAGGCATCTGGCGACACGGCAGACATTGTAGTCGTCGGGCCGAAGGACTTCCCGATGCAAATCAAGTTGCGGGCAGTGAGAGCGGACGGCAAATGGCTCGTGGATGCTTCGGGCATGATGCTCCGATGAGTCTCACATGTCCCAAGCCTCGCGGAACCCGACGAACTTCGGGAACCGAGGCGCATCTTTCGCGCCGCTTGGCTGGTGCCGATACTTGACGAATTTACCGATCAAAGATTCCCGCTTGATCCACAGGCTCACGCGGTCGATGCCGCCGAGCACATGGTTGTAGCCGAGCCGGAATTCCACGCCCGTATCGAGCGTCCGCACGATGAACCCGCCGAGTTCACCCCGGCCAACCATGCCCGCCTGCGCCATGCTCCGTTTCGTGCGGCCAAAGGCATCGCGCTCGGCTTCGTTCTGGTTCGTCATCCCCTCGTAGGGTTCGAGCACAACAGCCTCCGCGTCCTCAAACCGCTTGATCTTGAGCAGCCAGCCCTCGCGCTCAGTTGAACGCCCACATTTATACGGGCCTGCAGGATCGCGCACCATCACTCCCTCGTATCCTGCGGCGAGGCATTCTTCCTCGTAGGCGGCGAGCTGGGCGGCGTCCGCAATTTCTACCGGCAACACTTTTTCCACATGATCCCACTCGGGCAGTCGGGCGAGTTCCTGCATTCGGCAGGCATACGGCACTTGGGTCCCGTCGCTCACGTAATCAAAGACGTGGAACACGAAATCCGGCTCGCCGCTTTCCCGGCCGATCGCGCTCGTGGTGGCATTGAACGTGCCACCACGGAGCATCAGTTCCCCGTCCACTCCATCGGGCAGGTTCGCCTCGATCCACTCGCGGGCGAACCGGTTGCTGATCGGCTTGTATGACCGCGTCAGCGCCCGACCTTCAATTTTCAGGCAGCGGATCCCGTCCAACTTGGGCGTGGCCAGCACAGGGAACCGCAGGGCCTCTGGTTGTTCGCATTTACCGGCGAGCATCGGCTTGGTGATTTTGCACATATTACAGGTGTTTGATGCACTCAGGTCCAAAGCCCGAATCCACAGACTCGGGCACCGTCAACGTCTTGCCGCACCGCCCGCATTTTCCGCAGTGGCACACGCGGACTTGGTCGGGAAGGTCGTTGCGTAACGACAATCTGCGCAGCAGCCATTCGAACGCCCTGGCGCTTTGGGCTGTGGGCGCGATCCTCGATTTCCTGCCGTGCCGGAAACGGTTCCCGTCGAACACCGTGCCGAGGAACGAATAGTCGTGTTCGTTGTCGGCCCCGGTGAGAACGGAGACAAAGTGCGGCTTGTCGTCGTCCGGCTTCCGGACCTTGAACGTGAACCGGTTTCCCGTTTCCGCGTTCTCCACGGTGAAGAGCGCGTTCCCGGCCAGTATGAATTGAAGCGTGTCTTTCATGGTGCGTGACTCGCGTAGTTCAGTGGCAAAAAGAAAGGCCGGTGGCGGGGGCCACAGCGGCGATCCTTCCAATGAGCGTGCTCAGGTTGAATTTGCGCAGGCCCCGGTTTTCCACGTCATAGACGGTGATAAGACCGCGTTTCTGCAGGTTGGTCTCGGAAGTGGTAAAGCGCATCGTGCGGGCCTCGCCCGTGGCTTTGGTGAACGTTCCGACGTATTCTGTGCGTTGGTGGATGTTTGCTTTCATCCTCCTTGGCCTCTCGCAAAACCTTCGCGAGTGTCCATCGCAAATGAACACCATTTTTATCGCCCATTTTTCGCGTCTGGCCGAAGTTGGCGCGAAAGTTGAACAGGCCGTTTTGAGGGCTTCCGCCCCCGCTGATTTCTGATACACAGCCCGTATGGATCACGAGGCATTCAATGACATGCTCGTCTTGCTCGGACAGCAGCCGATTCCTGAGCCGAAAGAAGGATCAGAGAAGGAGAAGCTGCAACATGTTCTGAACGTTTACACGGATCGCTTCAGTGCGGCAAATCCGGGTAAAAACGATTCGATCCCGTGTAACAGTATTCCCGAGGCCATCATGAAAGCATTGCGAACGAGAATCGCGGAACTGTGATGATCCGCTGATAACAGGCGGGCTATGCTGCCGCGGCGGTTTCGAGAGCGGGCTTCGGTGGCCGCGCCACGTATTCGCTCGCGTAGCGTTCCCCGACGGTGCGCAAATAGGCGATGCGCTCGCTGGCGGTCATGGCATCAAGCTTGAGGCTGGTCGCTTCCCGCCATTTGCGGGACTCGTCGACGGCATCAAAGGTTTTGGTCTTGGTTTCCATAAATTAACTCCAGTGGGTTAATGATACGCACGGTTTGGTATCCCTGCAATAAGTTCACGGCATTGAAGCCTGCCCCGCCGTTGTTCCCAAACAAATGGGAGCGCGTAGAAAACTTGCCGACCGGTTCCGCGAAAAGCTCGGCCCGATCTGCCGCAAGCCGCTGGCCTTCGAAAAAGCCGAAACCCTCCGCAAGCGGCTCATCCCAACATCCCGTGAATACCCGCAGCTCTTCGCCTTCATCGAACACGGCGGCCCTCCCACCAACAACCACGCTGAGCGCTCCCTGCGCCCGCTTGTCATCTTCCGGAAAGTCTGCATGGGAACCCGCAGCGCGACCGGCTCGGAGAACATCTCCGTCTTCGGCTCCCTCACCCAGACCGCCACTCTCCAGGGAGCAAAGCTAATCGACATGTTCCGAGCCCTCTTTCGATCCTCCCCAATCCACGCCCAAGATGTCATTTTCGGCTCCAGGCCGAAGGTGAACCTATCGGGCTAAACTGTTACCTTATTTCCTTCAACTATTTTTCAACAGTTTTCCCGCCATGAAATTCCTTTCCTACCGTCTTTCCTCCTGCCTTCCAGCTCTCATTTTTTTCGCGGCGGTGGCCGCGCAGGCTGCGGATGCCGAGCCGGCGAAGCCCGCCAACAACCCGACGCCTTGGGAAATCTTGTCCGCCGTGCCCCCGGCGATCAGCGGAAACCCGGGCGCCGTGAATGTGGAAGCCGGCAACGGCTTTCTGCAAAGCCTGACCCGTCTCTCCCCGGACACCGGCGTGAAGTTCGGCGGGATCTGGCTGGCGGATTACAACATCCTGATTTCCGGAGGCGCGCAGCCCGGCGCGTCGAGCTGGAACAGCCTTCTCATCGCCTCGGTGGAGTTCAACGCGGAAAAGCTCATCGGATGGAAGGGCGCGGATTTCGGGGTCCAATTTCTGCAGTTCAACGGGCAAAACACGAACGCGCAGGCCGGCAGCGTGCAGGGCTACAACGGGCTCCCCGGCCTCCCTCCTCTCGATCGCTCGGAGCTGTATCAGGCCTGGTATCGCCAAAGGCTCTTCGACGACCACCTCATCATCCGCATCGGCCGCAGCGTGCCGACGTATGACTTCAACAACGTGGCCCGCCCGGTCACGACGAAGGAAGTCGACCTCGAGATCCCGGCCATGAGCGGGCTCCTTTACACCCCGATCTTCGTGAATCCCACGATGCTCGGCTCGCTGCCCGGATACTATAACTCCGCGGACGGTCTCACAGTCACGCTGACCCCGACAAAAAACTCCTACATCAACTACGGGTTCTATGACGGCAATCTCGCGAACGGCACCCAGACCGGCATGGCCGCCCCGCAGTTCAACGGGTATTATTTTAACATTTGGGAAGCCGGAGTCGATTGGGTGATCGCCGACAAATACCCCGGGCAATTCGGGGCCGGCCTCTGGTATCAGACCGGAGTCCTCACCGGGCCGGGCGCGATCAAGCAGAACGGGACCGGCGGATTCTACCTGTTCGGCGGGCAGCGGGTCTGGGGCAGGTCGGCACAGCAGGGACCGGCGACCACGCGCGACAAGGACGGCAAATCGAAGGTCGTCATCCCCGCAGCCACAACGGGCCAGAATTCCTCGATCTCGATCTTCTACCAGTTCGGCGTGAACAACTCGGAGACGCTTCCTGTGAACCAGTATTTCGGCGCAGGCGTCACCGGCTTCGGGCTCGTGCCCAGCCGGCCCGCGGACTCGATCGGTTTCGGCATGGCGTGGTCATGGCTCAACCCGCATATCTTCAACCGCTCGAGCGAGCTGATGTTCCAGGGCTACTACCAGGCGCACCTCTACGGCGGTGCCTTCATCCAGCCCACGCTGAGCTACATCCCGACCCCCGGGGCATCCTCCTCGCTGCCCGGCGCCTGGGCGATGACCATGCGGTTCACCCTGCTGTTCTGAGGCGACTTGCTACAAGCGACTGCGCCGCGCCCGCGCGACGAGAGGGAGAACGCAAAGAGCGCCTAGGGCGAAGAGGCTCAGGGCACCCGGCTCCGGCACGCCGACGGCATTCCATGTGGCGAAGGCATCGGTGGAGGAGTAAATTCCGAGGCTGGCGCCTGGGATTGCGAGATTGAAGTCGCTCAGAAAGGCGTCGAAGTTTTCCGCAGTCCACTGAGGCTGGCCAAAAAATGTCGTTTCGTAGGAAAACATGAGATTTAGTCCGGGTGCCGTCAGGTCGCCGAGGGCGCTGCTATACTGGTTTTTGAGAATGTCCGCTATGCCCGAAGCGAGGTTCTGCGCGCCCTGGGGGGAGGCGTCATTGTAATTGAGGCTGCTCTCGTGCGCGTCCAAGTTGTAAACCTGTATCGCGAGCAGATCGAGGCCGATGGCCGACAGGTTCCCGGCCGTGGTCCATGCGCCGGTCGAGCCAATCTGGACGGAGCCTAAAGATTTGCTAACAAGATAATCATGCACCCAGCCGGTTTTTCCAAGTGTCGTGGCGTTCTTAGACATGTAGGATCCTTCGGTTTCGAGGAAGATGCCGCTGAAGTTTTTCAATCCGGCGGTCGTCAGCGCGGAGTTGATATCAAAGAGATAATCGACGTAGGCCATGTAGCTATCAGCGGTGGAATGTCCGTACGTGCTCCAGTCGGCATAGTCGGCCCTCGTGGCATCAGGGGTAAACCATAGCGAGCCGCTCCAGTTGGTTCCAAGGCCACTCACAAAAGCCGTGATGTCAGAAATCTGCGCCGCAGCCGAGCTTGCTGGACCATAGGCGCGGAAAAGGAGATTGGCGGGATTGGCCTGGGCAAACTCGCCGGCCGTTTGCGTGCTAAAGTCCGACTCGGCCTGCATCATCAGATTGAGCGCAGGGTAGGCGACTGCCTGGAGGGACGCGCAGGCGCTGAGGCTGATGGCTGCAAAAAGGAGGCGAGGCAACATAACGGGTGGCTATTCTTTCGCTGCGGAGAACTTTCGGAAGAAAAGCAGGGCGGCGAGCGCCGCGAGGAGGAGGCAGACGGTTTTCGCCTCGGGAACCTGCGAGAATTCCTGGAGGCGCCCGTTAAGGTAGAGGAGGTTGGCCGTGATATCGGGGTTGGTGTCGAAGCCGGGAATGAACTGGTAGAGGGCGATGCCGGAGTAGCCCTTGGCGGGGTCGATGAGCCCGTTGTTGGAGGCAACGAGTCTGTTCACGGTTGTCTGGAAGTCAGCGGGCGTCGCGTCGATTTCGAGGATCCACTTGTAGGCGACGTCGTTCGCGGAAAGAGCGCTCACGGCAGTGGTCAGCCGGCCGAGGCTGTCAGGGCCTCCTCCATCTATATAGGTGGGCATGAGCAGATAGTTCTGAGGGCTGGCAGGCATCGTGCCCAGGATGTCCCTGACGTAATCGGGATTCTTAGGGTCCCCATCGCTGCCGAGATAGCGCGCGCCCA
The DNA here is from genome assembly GCA_007280915.1 of Verrucomicrobiaceae bacterium. Lineage (GTDB taxonomy): Bacteria > Verrucomicrobiota > Verrucomicrobiia > Chthoniobacterales > Terrimicrobiaceae > QYQL01. Next base: position 21,089 of record QYQL01000084.1, read on the forward strand.
GATAGAAACTGAATGATTTTCCGGCATCATTGGAAAACTGGCACATCGAAGTCATAAAGGCTTTCATGTTTCCGCCGAGCGACGGGGGAGGATTCCCCACCACGAAGTTGAGCTCGGAATCGACGGTGAGGCCGCCGGTGAAGGAATTTGTCCAACTTCTCGCGGTGAGCGCGTCCTGCACGACCGCCGCCGTGTCTGTGCTGAAGGTATAATTAGCGTCGGAGTTGATCGTCGCTGTGAAAAGCGGCTTGACGGCGCCAGGGCTCCAATAGTCCGGATAAAACCCGTCGGGAAGCCGAGGCCAGGCGCTGACCGTGTCGCCGCCAAACATCTGCGCGGCCTTGAAATACACCTCCGTAACCACCTCCGGCATGGCGGCGCTCATCGCTGGCACATCGCTAGAGTCAGAAGGATAAAAATACGCCGGCACGGAATCCACAGCCCATGCCGACGCTGCAAAAATCATCGCCAGCGCCGGGCACAAGTGCCAACTTTTGATGATCCCGGAGAGGCTGGCCGCGATATTTTTATGAATCTGCATATGGGAGTGTTGCACGCTGCCTAAATAACCGTTTTTTTACATCTGTCGATAAAGAAACAAGTATCTTTAATTAATTATTGCTTGCTTTCTCCGCGCAGGCGCAACAGGGTGGACGGATGAAAGAAGCCATCCCCGCGAAAAGCGGCAGCGTCCCGAGCGACGCGCCAAAGCTCAGCCAGGAAGATATTCTATCCCGCTTCACGCCCGAGAAGCACCAGGAGTTTATGCGCCGCGCGATCTCAAACTCGGCCAAGGCCGGGGTTGAATACAAGACGGGCGGTGCCTTTGGCGCGGTGATCGTGGCCACGGACGGAACCGTTCTTGCCGACGGGCTCAACCACGTCGTCGCGCAAAACGATCCGACATGGCACGCTGAGATGCACGCCATACGCCAGGCGTGCGCCCTGCTCAAGACCCCGAAGCTGAACGGTTGCATCCTCTACACTTCGAGCGAGCCGTGCCCGATGTGCCTCGCCACGGCCTACTGGGCCAGCCTGGATGGCATCATCTATGGCGCCACCGTCGCCGACTCGAAGAAATACGGCAACTTTGACGACGACTTCATTTACGAGCAATTCGGCAAGCCCGTGGCAGATCGTGCGATCTCCGAGCAGAGCCTGCTGCGCCTGGAGGCTGTGGAAGTCTGGAAACAATATTCGGAGCGAACCGACAAAATCGATTATTGACATCGTCGGGTGTCAGGCCCTCTCGCGGCCCGCAATCACCGCATCATGAGCACCCCCGCCTTTATCATCGCAACCGCCCGGGTGCGCCCCGGAACGGACGCGGAGTTCGCCGCATGGAAGGCCCGCCACGACCTGCTCGTCGGAAAATTCCCCGGCTTCGTCAGCAGCGGCATCATCCCGCCATCGCACCCCGGCAGCAACGAGTGGACGATCGTCCTGAATTTCCGCTCCAACGAGGATCTTGTTGTCTGGCAGCAGTCGAAGGAGCGGGCGCACATCATCGCGGAGGGCGGCCCTCTCTTTGAAGGGGAAGCCTTCGGCGAAGTCGTGCAGGTCGGAGAGAGCGGGGATCGGCCGGACAGCACGGTCACGGAGGTCATCTTCTCGAAAATCCGGCCCGGCCAGGAGGACGCCTACCGGGAATGGGCGGCGCGCATGCAGGCCGCCCAGGCGAAATATCCCGGCTACCTCGGCACGTTCCACCAGCCGCCGGAGGAGAAGGGCGGGCTCTGGACGACGATCATGCGGTTCGATTCCCCCGGGCATCTGGAGGCTTGGATGAGCGCGCCGGAGCGCAAGGAGATGCTGAGCGAGTCGGAGACCGTCATCGAGCACGAGCAGCTGACCCGCCTGGCGACATCCTTCCCTGGCTGGGTGCCGATTGATCCGGCGACGGGCGAGGGGCCGCCGAACTGGAAGGCGGCCATGCTCGTGCTCCTCGGCCTCTTCCCCGTCGTCATGCTGGAAATGAGGTTTCTCAATCCGATCCTGGCGGAGCTCGGCCTCCATACCTCGCTGGGCACATTCATCGGCAACTCGATCAGCGTGGCGCTGACGAGCTTCCTCACCATGCCGTGGTGCGTGCGCTGGTTTGGATGGTGGCTTTTTCCGAAGGGGCCTGATGCCTCAGCCCTCACGGCGCGCGGCGCGGGTATTATTTCTCTCCTCTACGCCGCGGAAGTGATCGTTCTCTGGAAGGTTTGATCTGTGCGATCGCCATGCGGAGCGCGGGCTCATGGCGCGCTGCATCCTGCCGGTCGAAGTCGGCGTGCTTTTCCTTCTTCACCCCGAGACGGCTCAAATCCCAGTGCAAATCCGCCTCGATCCCGTGGCGCGCCAGCGTGTGACGCCCGCATTGTATCCCGCACCCGTCGAGCATGACGATAGGGCGGCCGGACTTGGCCAGAGCCACAAGCGGCTTCACGTCGCCGCCGAGGCCGGCCAGGCACGACATCTCCGCGGCCCCGGCGCGATCCATCCGGATGGCGAGGTGGTTGGCAAGCTGGGCCTCGGTCACAACAAAAGCTGCTCGGTCTTCTACTGGTCGAACCTCAATTGCAAAGACATCCTCGCCCGGCTCCGGCGCAATCAACGCCCGGAGAAGGGGGCGACCTGGGAAGTGCCCGACGACATCGACGACGACTACCTCGCCCAGATGGAAAGCGAGCACCGGATCAAGGACGGAGGAAAATGGCTCTGGAAACAGATCGGATCCCGCCCGAACCACCTCTGGGACTGCGAGGCCATGCAGGTCGTGGCCGTCGTCATGCTCAAACTGGTCGGACGGGAGTTTTCCCCTGCAGACCCCGGCGCTGAGGAGTGAATGCTCTGTTTATGCGACAGCTTTGCCTGCCTGCGAGGGGATGAACAATGTCACACGGGTTCCAATCCCAATGCGCGAGCGAACCCACATCCGTCCACCGAAGTTTTTCGCCACCCAAAGTGCTTTTGTAAGCCCGAAGCCGCCCCCAAGAGTCCGTCTATTCAAAACATTGCTGGCCCTATAACCGAAATCGACGACTTTTTGCAATTCGTCGCGAGGAATGCCCAATCCGTTGTCCTCGACCACAAGCCGCAACCCTTCATCCGACGAGTGCAAACCGGCGCTGATCCTTCCGCCTGGCGGCGTGTATTTCCTGGCATTGGCAATGAGGTCCCGAAGCACATCCTGCAAAACCGGGGGCATAAAAAACTCATCTCCGCTGGTGCTGGCGATATCCAGATCGACCTGATAATCGCGCGGAGTTTGCTCCGCGATGTTTCTGACAATCCGGTAGCGGCCGTGTGCGTTCTGCTCGATGGCCGCCAAAACCTGTTGGATGGATGCGGTGAGTTGTGTGGTTGAGAATCGAACCCATGCCCGCGGGTGAGACAACCGTTCATGAAGTTCGCCAAGCCGCACATTGAAGACTTCCAAAACCGTGGCTATCGTTTCGCGCAGCTCAATGACATCATCGCTTTCAGCAATGGCGGGATCGGCCTGTAGAGCGGATTCGATCTCGGCCGCAAGGAATGTTGGGAAGGTGCTCTCAAGCTGAAATTGCCTGCCCTGGGCCGCCGCGGACTTGATGTCTTCCGAGAGCCGATAGACCCGCGATTTGGCGTTATCAAGCCCCTCCACCATTTCCGCTTGGAGAAGTTCGAGGCACCCGTGAAGCACGCCGATCAAGTTGATGACGGAGTGCAGATCGACAATGATTTCCTGTTCAGCAGTTAGTGCATGAGCTGAGGTGATTTCAATCTCGTCGGATTCGTCGAGAACCGACGTTTTTTGATCACTGGGCGGGGTATTCACAGCCATGGCTCAGCTTACCTGAACGCGAGTTCTCTCTGCAATCGTGTTTCATCCGGTTGACGTCGCCTCGGGTTCATGGACCCGATCAAACGACTCCTGGAAATCGCCACCCACGAGGTGGGCACACACGAAGATGGCGGCAACAACCGCGGACCCCGCATCGTCGAATACCAATCCGCAACCTGGCTCAAACCCGCCCCATGGCCGTGGTGCGCGGCCTTCATCTGCTGGATTTTGCGTGAATGGCTCAAGTCGCCGGAAGTTCTGGCGAAATTGTCGTTACGTAACAACAAAGAGGTCGAAAACTGGCGACCGCAAACAGCGGGCGCGTTCGACTTTGAGCGGTGGGCGAAGGAAAAGGGGCTTACCGTCTTGAACAAGAAATCGCTCGCGAAGGCCGGGGATCTCGTCGTTTTCGATTTCTCCCACATCGGCATCGTCGTAAAGGACCAGATTTCCCCGGACTCGATTGAATGCATTGAGGGGAATACGAACGGAATCGGCCAGCGCGACAGCAAAGCGGGTGACGGGGTCTGGCGCAAGCGTCGGTCGGCCAGTCTGGTTCGCTCATTCATCAGGCTCCTCCGTTGACACCCGCCGTCCGGCATGGCTGCCATCGACTATTCCATCGGGTTCACTCGCAAGGAGGTGGAGAAAATCTTCGCGATCCACAAGGCGGAGTTGGAAAAGACTCTCGCCTCGTGGACGGATTCCGGGTCGGCGGTGACCAAGCGCCGGTTGGACGAAATCCATGTCGTGATCGCGGCCTGCCAGGATGCGCTGCGCAAACTTGCCCCAGATGACTACGGACGCGGGCGGCGTGTCGTCCAATCCACCGTTGACTTTATCCCGCGATGACTCTGATCCCAAAGCTCGCCCGGTTCGTTGTGCCGGCTGCATTCCTGCCGAAAGCCTGGGCATCGCCCTACGATGCGGCGAACTGGTCGCATTCGAGGGGGAGGGTGCCCGGCTCCGCTCCCCGCGATGCCAAACTCGATCTCTCCCCCGGTGTCAGGACTGAACTCGTCCGCCGGTCCCGCTACCTCCACCGAAATTCCGGTTTCGTGCGCGAGATGGTCTCCAACATGGCGATCTATTCCACGGGCGACGGCATTCGTCCCCAGGCGCAATCGACGGATCCCGACTGGAATCGGCGAGCTGAGGAAATCTTCCGCCGGTGGTCGGCGCAGTGCGAGGTGACAAATCGGTTTTCCTTCGAGGAATGCCAGTCGCTTGTCTGCCGGGGGATGGATGTGGACGGCGAGTTCTTTGTCTTGAAAACCCGCGACCGCAGCGGTCTCCCCCGCATCCAGCTCATTGAAACCCACCGGATCGGTGACGATTCTGCGGAAACCTGCGATGGGGTCGGGCTCGCACCCGACGGTTCGCCGACGTTTTACCGCCTGATTGAAGATTCCGGTCCACGCGACATCCCGGCGGCTTCAATGCTGCATATTTTTGAGCCTGAGTCCGTGAGCGCGGTGCGCAATGCTCCGACGATCCAGCATTCGATCAATCACATGATCGACGAGATGGAACTGCTCGCGCTTGAAAAACATGCCGTGAAAGACAATGCGGACGTGGCGCGGATCCTCAAAACCGCCCGTGGGGAAATCGAGGATACCGGAGACTTTTCCATCGGGGCACAAGCGATTCAACCGCAGGCGAGCGATGCCGCCCAGCTCCAGAAAATCATCGGTGGTAAATTGGTCGCTCTCAAACCCGACGAATCCCTGGACAGCTTTCAGTCGAACCGGCCATCTCCCACGTTTACCGGGTTCCTTCAGCACCTCCGCAGGGACTCTGCTCTCGGCGTGCTGCCATTCGAGTTCGCTGCGGATTCATCAAAAATTGGAGGAGCAGGGGTCAGGTTGGTGGTTGCGAAAGCGGACAGGCGGTTCTCGTATCGTCAGTTGATCCTCATCAATCGGCTGATCGAGCCGGTGTGGGCGTATGTGATCGGTGATGCCATCGCCCGCGGCGAACTTGCAGCCCAACCGCAGTGGTGGAGGATTTCCTGTACGACTCCGAAGCGTGTGTCCGTAGATGCTGGGCGCGAATCGCAGCAGAACCGGGCGGATGTCGAGATGGGCCTCAAAACGATTTCTCAAAGCTACGGCGAACTGGGACTCGATTTTGAAGAGGAGATGCGAGTGCGCGCCCGCAACGCGAGGTTCCTTGTGGATCTGGCGGCCGAATTTCAAATTCCGCTGGAGATGCTTTGGAAAACAAGCGGTGGCATTGCTACCACAACCGCTGTTGGAGAACTCCAAGATCCGCCACAGATTTCGGGGATGCGGCAACCAGGGTAATCAGAATCCCAGCTTGCCACGTTCCGCCAATGGCACGGCAAGAGTCTTCTCGATATGCTCACGCAGGGCACGAACCTTGGGCGCAAATTCCAACTCTTCGTCCTCCGGCAGATTCCACTCATCAATGTAGTTTTGTGGAGACATCTCGATCTTCCTCACATGGGCAAGAATCCCCCGTAGATAGTCGTCCTCATTCGGGTATCGCGAGCACGCCGCCCCGAGTTCGGCCCGCAGGCAATCGCTCGCTTCGCCCCCAAGGCCGATGCAGGCATAGGCCATTTCGGTCAGGTCATCGGTGTCCATCCGCCTATTCTGCTACGGAGTGGCATCAATGGAAGTTACTTCGCCCGAGTGACAGACAATCCGCAGGGTCATCGGGATGCAGCACACGCTGCAATCTTCCACCGTCTCGTAGTTGCCCTGCGTGGTATCCACCTCGACTGTGAATTTCTCCCAGCAGTGCGGACACTGAACCTCGGAAGGAACAAGGCAATCCATGAATTGAATGTAGCACCGCGTTGACATCGTGCAACGGGGCGTGAACCTCACTCTCCTTCAAAAACAGCCATGGCTCATCGCGCCCGAAGCTCTCGGGGCGATGGTCGCCGCCACGAAATCGTTCTTCGACAACACGCCGGAGCTACCGGAGCGCCCGAACTCCCCCTGCCTTTCCGTGGAAGACGGCGTGGGCGTTGTCGCCATCACCGGCCCGATGCTCCGCAACCCGGACATTTTTGACAGGATCATCTTGGGCGCATGCGATACCGGGGAACTCATCAATGCCGTGGTCGAGGCGGCGACCCGTCCCGACATCGAGGCGATCTTCCTCGACATCGATTCCCCTGGCGGATCGGTCAACGGCACTCCCGAACTTGCCCAGGCAGTTGCTGACGCCTCAAAGACGAAATACGTCTATGCGTTCAGTGCCGGCCAGATGTGTTCGGCTGCCTACTGGGTCGCGAGCCAGGCGGATGCGATTTACGCCACCCCGAGCGCACGGATCGGATCTATCGGGGTGATCCTCCCGGTCGTGGATTCCTCGGCCGCGTTTGAACAGGCGGGACTGAAGGTGGAAGTCTTTGCGGCGGGCAAATTCAAAAGCGCGGGCACTCCCGGCACGAGCCTTACCGACGACCAGCGGGCATGGCTACAATCCGAGGTCGAGGAAACCGCCGGGGATTTTCACGCCGCCGTGCTCGCCCGCGGTCGCAAGATCCCGGACGAGGCGATGGAGGGGCAGACGTTTTCGGCCCGCCGCGCCATGCGGTTCAACTTGGCAGGAATGGTGGCCAGTCGTGCGGAAGCACTGTCCCGGCTGCGCAAACTTCATGTTCGTTCGGTTGACACGAGTTCCGGTGCAATGAGTCCAACAATCGAAAACGAACTTGCCCAGGCCCGTGAGCAGATCACCCGTCTGGAATCCGACGCTGCGGCCCGGGATTCACTCCTGACCGAAGCCAACACCAAATTCACCGAGGCCTCCGCCAGTGCTACCGGACTACAATCCCGCCTGGAGGTTCTCGAATCCGAGCGCCAGATCGAGGCGGAATCCCTCGCCCAGCTCCGTGCTGATCTCGATGCCGCCCGCACCACAAACGTTTCGCTCGCCGGCGACAAGGACGCGCTCGCCGCTCAGCTCAAGGAAATCGAGGCGGGCAATGCCGCCCTCAATCTCAGCCTCAAAGAAATCCAGGCCCGCAACGCCGCACTGGAAGCGGCCGAGCAGGATCTTGAAAAACGGGCCTCCCTTCGCGCCGCCCAGATCGTCGCCGAAACCGGCACATCAGTTCCGGCCAAAGTCACCCCGAAAGGCGAGCCGCAGACGGCCAGCCTCCTGGAGCGGTTCCGTTCGATTACCGATCCCACCGAGCAAACCGCCTTCTGGCAGGGACTCTCCGCCGACCAGAAGAACCAAATCCTGTCCTCAAACAAGTAACATCCCATGCCCAACATCCTCACAAACGCAAAAGACGTCAAAGTCGCGCAGTCGGCCCTCAAGCCGTTCATGGCGACGCTCCTGCCCATGCGGGCATTCTCCAGCAACTTCTCGCCCGAGCCCGCTGACAAGCTCGACACGATCCGCGTCCCGATCGTTGGCGCTCCCAGCCCGTCCAGCGACTTCGGCGGAAGCTACACGGCGAATGCGGATTCCTCGATCGACGTGGCTCCCGTGCAGTTGAACCGGCACAAATACAAGACCGTCCACGTCACCGCCCGCGAGGCGGCCGAGACCGCCCTCAACGTGCTGGAAACGCTGGTCGGCAGCGCGGTCAAGCAGCTCGCCCAGGATGTGCTGCAGGACATCTTCACGGAGATCACTGCCGCCAACTACGGTGCGCCGGCAATCGCCGCCCTGGCCTCGACCGCCTTCGACTACAAGAAGGTGCTCGGCGTGCGGGAATCCTGCGCCAACGCGAGAATGCCAAGCACGGACCGCGCTCTCGTCCTCGACGCCGCCTACTTCAGCAACCTGCTTGGTGACGACATCGTGGCCAAGAGCTTCATGACGCCGGTTGCGCTTCCGGGTGTGGTCGATGGACACATCCGCCGCCTGGCCGGGTTCGACGTGTATGAAACCACGATCCTGCCCAACAGCGACGAGAAGCTGGTCGGGTTCGCAGGGCACCCGAGCTGCCTAGCGGTGGCCATGCGCTACCTCCAACCGGTCGCCCAATACGACGAGGCGGGCGCGGTCACCGATCCCGAAACCGGGCTCACCTTCGGCTACCTGCGCTACACCGAGACCAGCTCGAACCGGATCTTCGTCACCGTCGAGTGTCTCTACGGATTCAAGGTGGCGATCCCAAGCGGCCTCAAGCGTATCGTCAAACCCTGATTGGTTGGTTCGGTTGCAAGCCCCCGCATCAGCAATGGTGCGGGGGTTTTGTGTTTAGCGATTGCCGTGAAAATCTCTGCCATCGCCTTGACCGAAGCTCGGGATTGATGGATGTTACCGGCATGAGCGCCACCGTGAAAAAGACACATACGACCACGGGAACCAAATTCGCCGCAGAAGCCCGTAAGCAGTGCAACAAGATTTCCGATGAATCCCGGATGGAACTTACCGCTGCGGCCATGCGACTGATCTACCACAACCAGACAGGAGCGGAGAAAGCTGTTGCGCATCGCCGTTGATGCCAACGTCCTGATGGACGAGGAGAATGGGGATGCGGATGTTCTTGATGCGTTGTCAGTGATCCGGAAGCGAATTGCCCGGGTCCAGTTTTTCGCCACGGAAACCGTTACTCAGGAACTCGCCTGGCTGTCGGCAAATGGTGCCACCAGCTTGCGCCGAACGCTCGCCACAGGGGCACTCATGCAGCTTTTGGTCCGTGGCAACGGTGTTGAAAGTGCATGCTAATAAGAAGCATAGGAATGCCTAAGGACTGCGATAAGATCGACCCAGGGAGCCTCGCGAGTGAGGGAGGCTCGCAACCATCGCAGGAGCTTGACGGTGCGCTGAGTGAGACGCAGA
>QYQL01000149.1 GCA_007280915.1 Verrucomicrobiaceae bacterium
CAGTTGAACTTGCCGGACAGCCTGTCGCAGCATGAATCGGGCGCGCCGAGATCCTGGACGCAAAAAGCCCGTCAAGTCATAGACTTGACGGGCGAATTTGGTTGCGGGGACCAGATTTGAACTGATGACCTTCAGGTTATGAGCCTGACGAGCTACCGGGCTGCTCCACCCCGCGATTGGATTGATCAATCTATCCCTGTCTGAGCAAATGACAATACAAACTTTGGTCTATCTGCTGTTCGGGATTATTTGTGCTGCCCGGGATGCGGTCGGTCAGCGCCAAATTGTGCTCCTCGGGCAAACAACCCGTGACGGCACGGGGGATGCGGGATAGACCAGTGGAATGAGCAGACAAAAATTTTCCGAACTCGGGCTATCGTCGGAGGTCCTGAAAGCGATCGGGGATCTGGGGTTTGAAGAGGCGGCCCCAATCCAATCAGCGGCGATTCCGGTCCTCATGGAGGGGCACGATGTGGTCGGGCAGTCGCAGACGGGTTCCGGGAAGACGGCGGCTTTCGCGATTCCGGCGATCGAGATCTGTCAGGCTTCGGACCGTTCGGTGCAGGTGTTGATTCTGTGTCCGACGCGCGAACTGGCGACTCAGGTGGCGGAGGAAGTCCACAAGCTTTCCACCTACAAGAAAGGTCTCCACGCGGTTCCCATCTACGGCGGGGCCTCGTATGAACGGCAGTTCTACGAGTTGAAAAAAGGCGTGCAGATCGTGATCGGGACGCCGGGACGCATCATGGATCACATGGACCGCGGAACCCTGGATCTGAAGAATGTGAAGATGGCCGTCCTCGACGAGGCTGACCGGATGCTCGACATGGGGTTCCGCGACGATATCGAAAAGATCCTCGAGGCGACTCCTGATGAGCGGCAGACGGTGTTTTTCTCGGCAACCGTCTCCAAGCAGATCCGCGAACTGATCGGGAAGTATTCGCGCGACCCGAAATCCGTGAAGATCGAACAGCGCGAGCTCACGGTTCCAACCGTCGAGCAATGGTATTTTGAAACCCAGCAGCGGATGAAATTCGAGACGCTCCTTCGTCTTGTGGATTTCCACGGGTTCAAGCTCGGGATCATTTTTTGCAATACCCAGCGGATGGTGGACGAACTGGCGGATGACCTGATCGCGCAGGGATTTTCCGCCGATCGGCTGCACGGCGGGATCGCCCAGGCCCAGCGGACCCGGGTCATGAACAAGTTCAAGAAGGCGGAATTCGAGTTTCTCGTGGCGACCGATGTGGCGGCGCGCGGGATCGATGTGGACGAGCTGGAACTCGTGGTGAACTACGACCTGCCCTACGATGCGGAGGATTACGTGCACCGGATCGGCCGCACCGGCCGTGCCGGGCGCAAGGGCATGGCGGTCACCTTCGTTTCCGGCCGTGACATCTACAAACTCCAGTTCATAGAACGCTTCACCCGCACAAAGATCCGCCGGGGGACGATCCCGACAGCCGGAGAAGTCGAGGAACGCCGGATCGGCGGCCAGTTGGAAAAAATCCGCGCCCTTCTCAACCGGGGCAATCTCTCCACGTCCGTGGTCGACCGCCTGCTGGAGGAGGGCTACAACTCCACCGACATCGCGGCGGCACTCTTCGAGCTTCTGGCCGGCCCAACGGAATCCAAGCCGCCTGCACCCGAAGTGCCCAAGGCTCCGGAAAAAGCGGTCGCATCCTATTCTCCGAATCTGCGTCCGCCAGCCCGAGGGATGCAGTGGGTCCGCCTCAATGCCGGCCGCGAATCCCGAATCTCCCCGCGTGATATCATCGGGCTTCTGGAGGATTCGCTCGGACTCCCGGCACGCACCGTGGGGATGATTGATATCGTCCCTGGCCAGTCTTTCGCCCAGGTGCCCCGGCAGTTCCTCGACGTTCTGAGAGACGCTCCACGCGTTATCGAAGTCGAGTCAGGCTCGGTCGAAATCTCGCTATTTGAATCCCAAAAACCGGAGCAGAAGTATCTGAAAAAGCCCCGGACCGGCGGGAAAAAGCCGTATCACGGAAAATAAAAACGGATTCTATTTCCCTATAGATCAATCGATTGAAATATCTTTTCCAGCCCGGTCTTTTCCAGGGCGGAAATTTCAATCACTTGAACCTTCGGATACTTGGCGCGGAATACTTTTATGTTATCTGCGGACTCCGCTAACTCTGCCTTATTCGCGATTACAGCGAAATCCTTCTTAAGGAGTGTGGGGTCATAGAGGCGGAGCTCCTTGCGGAGGGACTGGTAATCGGCAATGGGGTTGCGACCCTCCGTGCCTGCCATGTCGAGGACAAAGAGGAGCATTTTGCAGCGCACGATGTGGCGGAGGAACTCATGTCCGAGACCCTTATTTTCGTGAGCTCCCTCGATGATGCCCGGGATGTCGGCGACTGTGATGCGCCGGTATTCCGGCAAGTCGACCACGCCGATGACGGGGTGGAGGGTTGTGAACGGGTAAGGGGCGGTTTTCGGGTGGGCGGCGGAAATGGCTCCGAGCAGGGTGGATTTTCCGGCGTTGGGATACCCGACGAGCCCGATGTCGGCGATCGTGCGAAGTTCGAGATAAAACCACCCCTCTTCACCGGGGTATCCCTTGGTATGCTGCCGGGGCACGCGGTTTGTGGAGCTTTTGAAGTGGGTGTTGCCCTTTCCGCCATCGCCTCCCTTGCAGAGGAGGAATTGCTGTCCGTGTTCCGTCAGGTCCGCGATCGGTTCCTCCTCGACGGGATCGCCCGGCTGGAGTCCGGCCCTGTGGATAATCGTGCCGATCGGGACCCTGACCGTGGTGTGCTGGCTGCTGCGGCCGTGCTTGTTTTTTCCTTTTCCGTGGGCGCCGCGTCCCGAGCGGACCAGTGGTTCGAAGAAAAGGGCAACGAGATTGTCGGTGTCGTGGTCGGCTTGGAGAATGATATCGCCGCCATTCCCTCCATCGCCGCCATCGGGGCCGCCATGGGGGATGAATTTTTCCCGCCGGAAGCTGCAGCAGCCGTTGCCGCCGTCGCCCGCCTTTGCGTGGACGCGAATCTGATCAACAAATCTCATGGGACAGAAGGTGGGGGAGATTCGGGGGGGAGTCGAACGAAAAGGGAGCTACTGCTGGTGAAGCGAAGACCGCCAGTCGATGTGGCCCAGGGCCAGGGCGATCCACGCGGGCAGTGCGAATCCCGCAACAATGATGGCGACCGACATCGAGAAAAACGGAACCGTCGAGGCCTGATCAACGGGGTGGAAAAAGACGGTGAAAGCGAGGAGGCCGATCAGGAGGGATGCGATGGCGGCGCTGAACATCCACGCGAAGCCTCTTGAGGGCGTGGCATGGTGACCGTGAAAAAGCACGAGCAGGGCGGCGGCGCAGGCGAGGCAGAACCCGCTCCACGCGATGCCTCCAAGCGCATCGGACGGGCGGTGCCATCCCAGGATGAACACGGCGGTCGCATACGAGGTGCTGACCATGCCCGCGAACAGAGCGAGCCAGGCACGCAGCCACGATCCGAAAATCAATACGGATGCCAGGGCGAGGGAAGTCCCCACCGTCGTGTGCCCGCTGGGATACGTGTCCTCTGAAAAATAGACGGGAACGGGAAATGTCGGTATCGAAAGTAGCTCCCGCGGCAGGATGTCTTCGAGGAATTCCGCTCCGAAGATCGCCGCCGCCGCAGCCGTGACCGCGACAATTCCAACAACCGGCCTGCGGAGAATGAGGGAAACCACAAAAAGTCCTCCCAGGGAAAGCAGCACCGACTGTTTGCTCACCTCGGAGAGAATGTCGGCATCGTAGGTTCGGATCTCTCCGAAGATGATCCGGCGCCCGGCATAACCCTCGTTGTCCCAGTGTTGGCCGGCGGCTGTGCCGGTGAAGACGAAATATCCGGCAGCCAGAAACAAACCCGCGAGCACCGCGCCCAGCATGAGATGTGCGGCTGTGCGCCGACGCAGCAGGTTCCGGGATTCGTCCACTTCGCTGGAATTCATTGCGGCGAGGCTCCCGACAAAACCATTCCGGCGAATTGCTCCGCCTGTGCCCGGAGGGCTTCCAGATCCCCGTCATTCCAGACAACCTGGGTGGAACGGGAGATTTTTTCGTCCTGCGGCATCTGGCTGCGTATGATGCTCCGCGCGATGTCCGGTTCCATCCCGCGCGCGGTCAGGCGGGAGTTTTGCACCTCCGGCGAGCAGGCGACCGTGATGATGAAATCGAAATGCAGGCCGGCATCGGTCTCGAAGAGGAGCGGGATGTCCACAACGAGGTGACGGTTTTCCTTCCTTGCAAGGTCCGCTGCGGAAGTCCATGCGGTGCGGACAAGCGGATGAAGAATCGCCTCGATTCGCCGCTTGGCTGCAGGATCGGAGTAGATAATCCGGCGGATCTCCGCCCGGTCAGAGGTGCCGTCAGCCCGGTAGGCGAGGGGAGAGATATGCTCTTTTATGCCCGCCCTGACAGCCGGGTCGTTTTCCAGGAAGTCCCGCGCGATGAGGTCAGCATCCGCGGTTTCAGCGGGAAGAATCCGGGCCAGCATATCGCGAAACGTGGATTTGCCCGAGGCGATGCTTCCTGTGATTCCTATGACGGCCATCCCTCGTATTATGGGAGTGTGTCCGGCACGGGTCAACCGGGCGTTGCCCCGGCAGGAGAAAAAGCGTCCGGAAGGCAAGCGGCCCGCCCATCACCAGGGCCCCTGTTATTTCGGGCCGATGTTCCGGATATAGAACGGCATGACTTCCGGCTGCGCCATATGGCTCGAGATGACGGTATTTTTGAGAATCATCTCAAAGATTCTCGGATCCACCGCCTGCTTGGCCTCCGTGAGCAATACCGCGGCCTGTTTATAGTTGCCGTCCTCCATGGCCAGAGCACACTGTGCAAAGATCCAGTTGCTCGCCTCGGCTCTCCCGGGGGTTCTGCTGCTGGTTTCCAGCTCCTCGCGCGCCTGCTTTCCGCGTCCGATCCGGATCAGAAACAACAGGCGTTCGTTTGATATCACAATGTCTGTCGGGGCACGGCGGATGGCCTCGTCGAAATCCTTCATCGCCAGTTCCTGGTCTCCGTTGTCACGGTTGAGCAGCGCCCGGCGGTAATAAAGGCTGGCGGTCGGCATAGACGAGATTCCGCGCGAGTAGATCCGATACGCCTCCTTGTCGTCTTTTGCGTTTTCGCTTAACAGGCCCGCAAGCTCCCATCCCAGAGGGGCCCCTGCCTTTTCGAGATCCACCCGGGACAGCAGGTTGTTCGCGCGTTCGAAGTTTCCGGTCTGGAATGCGGAAACTGCAATAGCGATGATTTCGGTGGGGG
>QYQL01000129.1 GCA_007280915.1 Verrucomicrobiaceae bacterium
ATTAGCAATGGCGAAACAGCAGACAATTCTTCTCGTTGACCGCGAAACCGACTTCCTCGACTGGGCGCAAAACCAGCTGAAGAGCCCGTCCGCGCGCGTCCTGATGGAGACGTCCGCCGACGCCGCCTACAAGACGTTTTGCATGGAGCAGCCGGAACTTGTTCTGGCCGAGATGAATCTGCATCCTTTCACCGGGCTGGAGCTTCTGGCGCGGATCCGCAAGCACTCGCCGAATGCGATGGTGATCATCACGAGCGCGTTCGGCACGACGCAGTCGGTCATCGAGGCGATGAAGATGGGGGCGTTCGATTTCGTGCGCAAGGAGCAGCTCCCGTTCAATCTCAAAGTTGTCGTGGACTCAGCCCTCAAGGCGGCGGCCGAGCTCCGCAGCGCCAGCGCCTTCAAGCCGCAGCTCACGGTCGAGCAGCACCGCGAGGACATTGTCGGCCGGTCGGACGCCATGCAGCAGGTCTTCAAGATGATCGGCCGGGTCTCGGGCAGCGAGGCGGCGGTCATGATCACCGGGGAAAGCGGATCCGGCAAGGAACTCGTGGCGCGCGCGATCCACAACTACAGCGCCCGCAGCAACAAGAGCTTCCTCGCCATCAACTGCGCCGCCATCCCGGACAACCTTCTTGAGAGCGAGCTTTTCGGGCACGAGAAGGGTTCGTTCACCGGAGCGCACAACCAGCGCGTCGGGCGCTTCGAGCAGTGCGACGGGGGCACGCTTTTTCTGGACGAGATCGGAGAGATGCCGCTCCAGGTTCAGAGCAAGATCCTTCGCGTCCTTCAGGAGGGCGAGTTTTCACGGGTCGGCGGAAACCTGACGATCCGGAGCGATGTCCGCATCGTTTGCGCGACCAACAAGAACCTCGAGGAGGAGGTCGCGAAGCGGACGTTTCGCGAGGACCTTTTCTACCGGCTCAACGTCGTCCGCATTCATCTTCCTCCGCTGCGCCAGCGGGTGGACGACATCACTCTGCTCGCGGAATATTTTCTCCAGAAAATCGCGAACAGAAAACACCGTCCGCCGCTCAAGCTTTCTGAGGACGCGATCCGGGTCATGGAGGCTTATCCCTGGCCGGGGAATGTGCGCGAACTCGAGAACACGATGCAGCGCGCGACCGTGCTTGCCACGGCCGACGTGCTTCTCCCGAAGGATATCCCGCTCGGGCTGACCGCTCCCGATGCCGGGGGACCGGGTGTCGGGGAGGGCGGGTTTCCGGACAAGGATTGCGCGATCGAGGAACTCTTCCGGGCCGCAGCGGAGGATCCGTCGCTGGCGCTGCTGCCGTGGGTCGAGCGGGAATTCACGCTCCGCGCGATGCAGAAGACCGACAACAACCAGGTCCGGGCCGCCAAATTGCTCGGCATCACGCGTGCCACTCTCCGGAAACGTCTCGACCGGAACGGCGCCGCCACCGAAGACTGAGGCGGCGCGGGAAAAGATAGTCCTAAGAGAGGATCTTGATGTAGGATTTGGCCCGGAGGGTATCGAGCCAGCGCTGCTGGGCCTTCATGCGCTCCTGCTGGATCAGGTTGCGCTCGATCTCATCGCGGACCTCGCCGATCGGTTTGACCGAGGCGTTCTTTTTCGCCTCCACCAGCATGATGTAGTAGGACTCTCCCAGCTTGACGACCGGGCTGACCTGGCCGGGCTTCAGCGAGAAGGCGACGCTCGCGAGCTGCTCGTTGAGCGTTCCGTGCTCGATCCAGCCCCAGTCGCCGCCGGTGTCGCGCGTCCCCTCGTCCTCGGAATACATCTCGGCCATGCGGTCGAACTCCGCCCCGTCCACAAGCTTCTGGCGGATCTCTCGTCGGCTGTCTGGGACTTGTTCTCCCCAGCGGGAATGTCCCCGGAGACACCCTCGCGAAGGATGATCATGCGGAGCTTGATTTGCTCCGGGATCGCGTAGGACGGCTTGTTCTTGTTGTAAAACGTCTGGATCTGGGTCGGGGAGACGACAAAGTCCTCGTTGACTTTCGACTGGCGCATCGCCTGCACGACGATCTTCTCCTTTTCGATCTCCTTGAACCTCGTCATCGTGTAGCCCTGCGCCTGGAGGGTGCGGACGAATGCGGACCGGTCGCCGCCGAATTCCTCGCGGATGATCGATTGCACGCGGTCGTCCACGACATAGTCCGGGATGTTCGCGCCTTTCTCCTGCATTTTCTTGAACTCCTGGATGATGAGCTGGCGGTCCACGAGGTCCTTCAGCGCGGCAAGGCGCATCTCCTTGACCTTGTCGTTGAGGTCGGAGCCGGAATAAACTTTGCGGATCTCGCGCTCGCGGGCGCCGATGAGTTCGCGAACCTGCGAGATCGTGATCACGTCGTTGTTCACGATGGCGGCGACGCCGTCAATGACCTCGGCCTGCTGGGCGGCCAGAGGGGATCCGGCGGCCAGAAGGCAGAAAAGGAATGGTAAAAGCAAAAATCTCATCGGCTGGGCATCTTCTCCAAGAGGGAAAGAATCTCGCGCAACCTAGAATCAGGGCCGGATGCCGTCAAGCGGGGAAACCGCCCGCCCACTAGGATGTAGCTTCCGCCCCGGGTGAGCATCAGCCTGTCGTCCTTCACCTCGGCCACGGGAATCCTCCTTTTTGAGGCTTCCAGACGGATGGAGGCAAGGATGAGCGCGTTCTCCGCAGCCGGGGGGAGGGTGCCAAAGCGGTCCTTCCATGCCGAGCGGAGGGCATCGAGCTCCCCCTGCGACGAGGTTTCGGCCACCCGGCGGTAGGCCTCGATGCGGAGGCGGGTGTCGGAAATATAGGAGGCCGGGATGAATGCCCCGGTGACATCGCCGGAAGCGAAGAACTCGGCCTCGTCGGTTTTCAGAAAATCAAAGCGCAGGGTCGCGGTTCCTCCGCCGGTTTTGTTTCCCTTGAGGGATTCGACCGCGCGCTTCAGGAGCTTGCAGTAGAGGTCGAACCCGACGGCGATGATATGGCCGCTCTGTGCGGTGCCGAGGAGGTTGCCGGCCCCCCGGATTTCCAGGTCGCGCATCGCGATTTTGAATCCCGAGCCGAGGTCCGAGTATTGCTTGATCGCGGAGACCCGCTTGCGCGCGGCGCCGACGCTCATCAGCTCCCTCGGGAGAAGGAGGAAGGCGTAGGCCTTGTGAATCGAGCGTCCGACCCGGCCGCGGAGCTGGTAGAGGTCGGCGAGCCCGAACCGGTCGGCCCGGTCGATGATGATCGTGTTGGCGTTCGGGATGTCGAGGCCGCTCTCGATGATCGTGGTCGAGACGAGAACGTCGGCCCTTCCCGCCACGAACGTCTGCATGACGCTTTCGAGTTCCTTTTCCTCCATCTGGCCGTGGCCGACGAGGATGCGGATCCCCCCGCAGAGCTCACGGATCCGTGCTGCCGTGCGCTCGATGCTCTGGACCCGGTTGTGCAAAAAATAGACCTGTCCGCCGCGGGCGGTCTCGCGGGTGATTGCATCTCGGATGATCCGCTCGTCATACCCGCAGACGACGGTTTCGACCGGCTGGCGGTTCGGCGGCGGCGTCTCGATGACCGACATGTCGCGCGCGCCCATGAGCGAGAGGTAGAGGGTGCGCGGGATCGGGGTGGCCGAGAGCGTGAGCACATCGACCAGCCGGAATTTTTCCTTGAGCGCGTCCTTGTGCTTCACACCGAACCTCTGCTCCTCGTCCACCACCACGAGGCCAAGGTTTTTGAATGAGACATCCTCCGAGATGACCCGGTGTGTGCCGACGACGATATCCACGCTTCCCGCCGCGAGGGCCTTGACCACGCGCTTCTGCTCGGCGGCCGTGCGGTAGCGGCTGAGAAGTTCGATCGTCACCGGATACTCACTCATCCGCTCGCGGAACGTCTGGAAGTGCTGCTGTGCCAGCACGGTGGTCGGCGTGATGATCGCCGCCTGCCTGCCGCCGGTCACGGCCTTGAACGCCGCGCGGATCGCCACCTCGGTTTTTCCGAACCCGACATCCCCGCAGATGAGTCGGTCCATCGGACGTTCGGATTCCATGTCGGTCTTCGTGTCGGAGATCGCGCGCAGCTGGTCCGGGGTTTCGGTGAAGAGGAACGACCTTTCGAATTCCTGCTGCCAATGGGAGTCAGGCGGAAACGCGTGACCGGCCCCGCTTTCACGCTCGGCCTGGATTTTCAGCATCCTGGCCGCGTATTCGTAGATCCCTTTCGATGCCTTTGCCTTGGCCTTCTGCCAGCGTCCGTCGCCGAGTTCGGAAAGATCGGGGTGGCGCCGGCCGAGGCCGACATAGCGCGAGATCTGCCACGCCTGGTCGAGCGGAACGTAGAGCCTCGCGCCATGGGCAAATTCCAGCGCCAGCACTTCGCCGTGCCCGTCTGGGGATTTCTGCAAGCCCAGGAACCGCCCGATCCCGTGGTCGAGGTGGACGACGAGATCATCTTCCTCGAATTCCGAAAAATCCATCGCCGCGCGTCCCGAGCGGAGCCGCTCGCGGCGGAGGGCCGCCCGGTGCGCGCGCTGGCTCGCCGAGCGCCCGAGAATTTCCGCGTCGGAAAGCAGCGCGAGCCTGGCCGCAGGGCAAACGAACCCGCGCGTCGCCGGGACCGGGAGGAAGTGGAGCTTGGAGGCATCGAACTCGAAGTCCGATGCCATCTCCCGGAACCGCTCGCCTTCCCCTTCATTATTGCTGGCGAAGGCAACCGTCCAGCCCGCCGCATCCCATTCCCGCAACTGATCGAAGAACTGCTCCCGCTTGACCGCATCGAGCACGAGGTCCCCCGCGCCGAGTTCGGCGAATGGCTGGGGATAAAATGACGGCGGGCCGGAATCTGCGAGGGCTGCGGGGTGCGTTTCCGGGAATCCGCTGCCCAGAAAAATTCCCTCCACCGTTTCCTCCGGGTCCACGTTGATCACCAGATCCGATTTTCCAAAAAAATCCCGCAGTGTCGCATCGGCGCGGCCGCTTTTCGTCACGAGGATTTCGATGGATTCGACGACCGCGACGGACCCCTGGCTGTCGAGGTCGAATTCCCGGAGGGAGTCGATTTCCTGGTCGAACCACTCGATCCGGTGCGGGCGAGGGGCCTGCCAGGAAAACACGTCGAGGATCCCTCCGCGTCTGGCGAAGTGCCCGCGGGCGGTGACTTGCGGAGCCTGCTCGTATCCGGCTTTGAGGAGTCGCTCCGCCACCTCCTCAACCGGGATTTTTTGTCCGTTCCGAAGACCGAATGTTCCCCGCGCCAGCGACCCGGGGGCCGGAACCGGCGACTCCCACTGTGCGCGGTGTATGACGATGACTTCGTTTTCTCCGCCACGCGCCAGCGAGCCTAGAAGTTCGAGCCGCTCTGAGGCCGTCTCGGCATCCGGC
This sequence comes from Verrucomicrobiaceae bacterium, assembly GCA_007280915.1. GTDB lineage: Bacteria > Verrucomicrobiota > Verrucomicrobiia > Chthoniobacterales > Terrimicrobiaceae > QYQL01. Next base: position 5,330 of record QYQL01000129.1, read on the forward strand.
AGCGCGTCACCGGCGGGAATTTCAAGCTCCGGGAACAGCTTCACGCGCGGACACCACGCCGCCAGTTCCGGCGCGAGATCCTCCTGGCGTTTCACATCCTGACAGACGATCCACACCCGCCCGGGCAGCCTCCGCAGGAGAAGCGCCGCCAGGAACGGCTGGGCCGGTTCGGCGATTTCTCCAAGCACCCCGCACGGCCGGCACTCCGAGTCCAGAAGGCTCCGGATCTTGGGATCCGCCTCCGCACGGTCGAGAAGCCAATCAGAGGACATTGTCGCGATAGATGCGCTGCAGATCGACTGTTTCAGTCTGAAGTGAGCGCCCGTTCAATTCCGTGATCGGGCGAATTCCCACGCGGCTGTTGGTGAGGAACCCGGATGTGACCCGGGCCACGGAATCCATATCCAGCAGCGACGCTTCGACTGGCAGATTCTTCATGACCCATTCCCGGACCACGCCATCACGCGCCCCGGTTTCCAGCGCTGGGGTTTTCCAGCCACCGTCAACCAGCAAAAAAATATTCCCCATGCCCGCGCTCACAAGGCAGCCGGCCGGGTTGAACAACAGCGCGTCATCGGCACCCTGTGCCCGTGCGGCGACCAGCGCGTCCACGTTTTGCCAGTAGTTCCCGGTCTTCCATCCACCCGGTCCGGGCAAATACGGGGCCGAGGAAGATACCACCCGTGCCGGTGGAAATTCCGTCCCCACCTCGCTCTCCTCGAATAGCGAAACACACGATCCGGCAAGCGGATCGCAAACCCCGCCCGGTCCCGCCGTGAGATACAGCCTCAGGACTCCCGTGGCTCCTGCGATCCGTGGAGCCAAAGCGGGCAGAATGGCATCCCGCCACCCCCTGTCAAAGGCCGCGCGTGCCAGACGGTCCAGGTGTTCTGCCAAAAACAAAGGCCGACCCTGCAGGACCGCAACCGTCTCGAACACGCTCATTCCGTATCGGAACGCGCGGTCGTCGAGCGGAAGGGATCCGCACGGTTCCCATGCGCCGGCATGCAGGGTCCAGGCTTTCATTATGCCGGCCAACCTCCGGGTCCACCTTGGCGGCCGTCCATGTGTGATGCGCTTTTCAGATTGCTTCAATCATGCAGCCGACTGGAAACCAAGCCAATCCAGAAAAACTCACAAGTCATCCAGCGGGCTCGCGATCTCGCCCGTGTGATCATGTGATGCCGCCCATGCGGGCATTTCTTCCAAACACGGGACAATGAAAAAACCAGAACCACAGCCAGCTTCGAAATATTCCAATATTTTCGTTGCATATCGCGTTGCCGTGAAACAAACAGGTCTGCAAATGATCCACCTGCCAGGCAAGGGAATAGGCATGCATACATTTGCATTCACAGCAATATCCACACTGCTCCTTTTCAAAGCAGCCCCGTTTGCGTTGGCCCAGAGCGTAGATATCCCCGTGGAGGGATACCATCTCGCATGGTCGGATGAATTCAACGGAACTGCCATGGACACGACGAAGTGGGACTATCGCGATCTTGGTCCCAGACGTGATGCCGTGAACGTGAAAGATACCGTATCCTTGGATGGGAAAGGCCATCTCGTGATGACAACCAAGCGGGTCGGTGACGCCTATCACACCGCCATGATTGGCACACAGGGTAAATTTGAGGCCGTCTTCGGTTACTTTGAATGTCGCGTCCAGTTTCAGAAGGAGATCGGTCATTGGTCGGCCTTCTGGCTTCAGACACCGACGATGGGGCAGGAGATTGGCAATCCTGCGAAGGCAGGGACAGAAATCGATGTGGTCGAGTATCTGCCCAATTTTGGTGATGACGTTTCCCATACCCTCCACTGGGATGGATACAAAGAGGACCACAAGTCAACCCACCGGCGGCTCACTGTTCCGGGTGTATCCAAGGGATGGCACACCATCGGCCTGCTGTGGACACCGGAAGAATATGTCTTTTATGTTGATGGAAACGAAACTTGGCGGAGCGACCAGGCAGTCTCCAAACGGTCTGAATACATCATTCTCAGTTTGGAAGTCGGCAAGTGGGCGGGGGATATCGCAAAAGCTAAATTGCCGGACAGTCTCACCGTTGACTATGTGCGCGTGTATCAGAAAGACCCTGCCAAACAGGCCCCTGTAGGAGACCACTTGAAGACCGACCCCAAGGGGTAGCGTCATAAAAGTCCTTGCACATTGCCATTTCTGACCGGACCGGGGCTCAATCCGCTTTGAATACTATGAACAGCACTGAAAACAAGCCGGTCAGCATCGGCGATTGGATCGTCACAATCATCCTTCTTGCGATACCTGTCGTGAATCTCATCATGCTTCTTGTGTGGGCGTTTGGCGGATCCGTCCATCCGTCCAAAAAGAATTATGCCCGGGCCACGTTGATCCTTGGCGTTGGCGTATTTGTCCTGGCCATCGCGCTCGTGATCCTCTCCACGCTGATTTCGTTCCCCAGCACCCATCCGATCCACTAGGCGGTTTAAGTAAACCGTTCATTGTTGTAGCCGCCTCGCTCTGTCGAGGCGCAACAGCGACACGGCGACAGAGCGCCGTGGCTACATCTTTACCGCTCTAGCCCGCATATCTCACGGTCGCGTTGTAGCGTCGCTCTATGAGCGACGATGCCTGCTGGGTTGCAAATCGAGCGACGGTCACAGACCGCCGCTAAACCCTACCGTTCTCCGAGCAGGGCGCGGGCGTGGGAGAGGGCGGAGTCGGCCTTGCCGCCGAGCATGCGGGCGATTTCGGCTTCGCGGGCGTCGCCAGCGGCCTCGGTGAGGCTGGTGCTGGTGCGCTTGCCGGCGGTATCCTTGGCGACGATATAATGCGACGAGGCGAGGGCGGCGACCTGCGGGAGGTGGGTGATGCAGAAGACCTGGTGGTTGGAGCCGAGCTCCTTCATTTTTGCGCCGACCTTCGCGCCGATTTCGCCGCCGACGTTCGCGTCGATTTCGTCGAAGACGAGGACCGGCACGCTGTCCTGCACGGCGAGGGCGGTCTTGAGCGCGAGCATGACGCGCGAAATTTCCCCGCTGGATGCGATCGCGCGCAGCGGGCGTTCCGGTTCGCCGGGGTTCGGGGAGAAAAGAAATTCCGCCTGTTCGCAGCCGAGCGGGCCGGGGGACTCGAGCGGGTCGAGTGAAATTGAAAATCCGGATTTTGCAAACCCAAGGTCGGCGAGGTGGCGCTTGGCGAGCGCGGCGAGTTTCGGGGCCGCCGCGTGGCGCGCCTTCGTGAGTTTTTGGGCGGCGGCGTTCATGGCGGCTGCGGCGCGGGAGATTTCACCATCGAGTCCGGCCCCGCGTTCCTCGCGTCCGCGGAGTTCCGCGAGGCGGTCCGCGGCCTGCTCGCCGAATGAGATCACCTCACCGACCGTCGGGCCATATTTGCGCTTGAGCGATTGCAGGACGTCCAGCCGGGCTTCGATCCTGGAAAGCTCCGAGGGATCGCCCTCGATGGTAGATGCATATTTCTCCACCCCGCGCGAAAAATCCTGGAGGTTTTCAAAAAGTTCCGCTGCGGATTTTTCCAGGGCGCCGCCCTGCGGATCAAGGCGGTGGAGTTCGCGTGCGAGCCGGTTGACGTCGCCGAGGCGGGACGCGAGGGAGTCGTCGGACTCGGAGGCGAGGGCGGACAGTTCTGTGCAGATTTCCGAAAGCCGTTTGCCATTTGCTGCGGCCTTCTGCCGTGCGAGAAGCGGCTCCTCCTCGTCCGCTTTCAAGTCCGCGTCCCCGATCTCCTGCGTCTGGTGGGTGAGAAGGTCTATTTCGCGGGCCAGGGCGGCGGCATCGGTAACAAGGCGGTTCTTTTCCTCCACCAGATGCATCCACTCTTTCCGTGCAGCGGCATAGGACACACGCATCGGTTCCGCTCCGGCAAAGCCGTCAAGGAGCAGGAGCTGCTGATCCCTTGAGAAGAGGCTCTGATGGTCGTGCGGTCCGTGGAGGTCCATGAGGAGATCGCCGATCTGCCGCAGAAGCGTGAGCGTGCAGGGGGAGCCGTTCGTGAACTGCTTCCCGGATCCGTTCGTCGAGAGCGTACGCCGGATGAGAAGGCGTCCGTCCTCGCATGGCTCGACGCCGCCGGTCTCAAGGACCTCGTGAACCGGGGATTTTTTGTCTAGAAGAAACTCGCCCTCCACTGTGCACATCTCCGAGCCTGAGCGGATCACGGACTTGTCCGCGCGTTCCCCGACAAGGAGGTTGACCGCGCCCATGATGATCGATTTTCCCGCGCCGGTTTCCCCCGTGATCGCGACAAATCCCTTGCGTGGTTCCCAGAGAAGATCTTCGACCAGGGCGAGATTTCTGATGCGCAATGAGGCCAGCGTTGCGGACATGGGCCGACTATGCCACTCTCGGCGGCGAAAGCAAAGCGATGGACGGGCTGGAAATCACATTTTTGGGGACGGGGACATCGCACGGCATTCCGGTCATCGGCTGTTCCTGCTCCATCTGTCACTCGGCAGACCCCCGCGACAAGCGGCTGCGCACGGCGATCCATGTGAGGTCGCCCGAGATGTCATTCTGTGTGGATACCCCGCCGGATTTCCGCCAGCAATGCCTGCGCGAGGGGATCGTCGAGTTGGATGCAGTCGTCTATACACACGCGCACAGCGACCATATCCTAGGGTTCGATGACCTCCGGCGGTTTTGCGAGATCGAGGACAAGACGATCCCTGTTTACGGCTCCCCGGAGACGCTCAAGCGACTTGCACGGGTCTTTGAATACGCCTTTGACGACAGTCAGAAATTCCGGACTTACGTGCGCCCGGAGGCGCGTCCGTTCGAGGGGGAGTTCGAGTTGGGGCGCACGAGGGTCCTGCCGGTTCCGCTGCCTCATGGGCGAATGACAACAAGCGGGCTGATTTTTTCGCGCGGCGGCCGGAAGTTGTTCGCGTATATGACCGATTGTCAGGCCGTGCCGCCTGAGGCGGTTGAAGCGGCGCGTGGGGCGGAGGTGCTCGTTCTCGATGCGCTCCGTCATGCCCCGCATTCCACCCACCTCTCGGTCGAGGAAGCCGTCGGGGTGGTGCGGCAGATCCAGCCGGGGAGGACCTATTTCATCCACATGTGCCACGATCTCGGGCACGCTACCACGGAGGCTTCGCTCCCGGAGGATATCCGGCTGTCATATGACGGACTACGCATCACGGTTTAGCAGGGTCCTTGTCCTTTCCTGCCTGCTGGCCGGAGCGATCCAGTCTGCCTTGGCCGGCGGGCGTGACGCCTCCGCGACGGTGGTTCTCTACAACAGGAACGATCCGGATTCTCCGGGGCTCGCCCAGTATTATGCGAACCGGCGCGGCATCCCGTCGAATCAGGTTGTGGGGCTCGATTGTTCCCCTGCGGAGGAAATCCAGCGGGCCGATTACGAGCGGACGATCGCCGGGCCGCTTCGGGAGATTTTTCAAAAGCGCGGGTGGTGGACGATCGGGCGCACCGCTTCGGGGAGGCAGGCGGTCACCGCCTCAAAGATCAATTTCGTCGCGATCATGCGCGGCACGCCGTTAAAAATCGCCGCCGATCCCGCGATTCCGCCCCAGACTTCCATTCCCGGCCTGCCCGCCTTGGTGACCGCGCGCAACGACGCCTCGGTGGACAGCGAGCTGACGACCCTGGGAATGTTTCTGCAATCGCCAGCGGGGATCGTTCCCAATCCGTATTTCCGGCGGTTCACGCGCATCCGCGACGATCCGGTCGGCCCGGGGTTTCTCCTGACCGCCCGCCTCGACGGGCCGACGCCATTCATCGTCCGGGCGATGATCGACGACTCGATTTCCGCCGAGAAAGACGGCCTCTGCGGATGGTCGTATGTGGATGCGCGCGGCATCACAAGCGGCGGCTATGCGGAGGGAGACCAGTGGATGAGCAATCTCGTCACATCCATGCGCGCCCAGGGGCTTCCCGTGATTTTTGACAAGCTCCCCCCGACGTTTCCCGCAGGATATCCGATGACCGATGCCGCAGTCTATTTCGGCTGGTATGCGGGTGCGGCCGACGGGCCTTTTGCGGACACGTCTTTCCAGTTCCGCACCGGTGCGGTGGCGGTTCACATCCACTCGTCCAGCGCGGCAACCCTCCGGAGCACGACCGCGAACTGGTGTGGGCCGCTTCTCGCGCGCGGCGCGGCCGCAACGCTCGGGAATGTGTATGAGCCCTATCTTTCCCTGACGGCCAATCTAGATGTTTTTCAGGACCGTCTGATGAGTGGCTTTACCCTTGCCGAGAGCGCGTGGATGTCGCAGCGGGCGCTTTCGTGGATGGGGGTTGTCGTCGGAGATCCCCTCTACCGTCCGTATGCCTCGTGGCGGACGGTGGTTGCCGGTGTGCCGCCAAATTCCTGGCAGATGTATCGCCGGATTATCCTGGGGGCCTCCGGCAGCGGAGTTCAGGCCGCGGATGCACTTCGCCAGGCCTCCCGGCAATCCGGCGAGAGCATGTTTATCGAGGCGCTCGGGACCCTCCAGGCCGGCGCGGGCAACTGGGCGGACGCTCTCAAGAGTTTTGAAGACGCTCTCAGCCTCGCAAAATCCCCGGCCGTTCGCGTCCGTCTGGATTTGGAATCCATTCAGGCTCTTCTGGCGCTTGGAAGAAAGCCCGACGCAACACGACTTGCACTTGCCGCAGCCGCGGGTTTGCCACCCGGTCCGCAGCGTGATCTTTTCTCACCATTTGCCAGCGTTCCGCTCCCCCCCCCATCGATCGAGCCGATCGGGTTGACGGGTCCGGTTCCAGAGGCGGCTGGTTCTCCTGCTGACACCGGCGAAGTTGCTCCTCCCGCACCGCCCGCTCCTTCCACTCCGGAACCAACTCCTCTTCCCCCGCCGCCTTTGCCCCAACTGCGTCCATGAGTTCCTACGACTCCGCCCGCAGGGATTTGATCGCTAGGGAAAATCCGCACTCCCGGATTTCCGAGATGGAAATCCAGGCAAGGCTCTTTGCCGGGGAATACGGGACCCGATGGACGACCGCTTCCGAAAGAGAAGTCGAAATCCTACATTTCGGGCGTTGGAACCACGAGGCCGGGCCGGATTTCATCGGCGTTCGATTTCGTTTTGAGGGAGAGCCCGAATGCGAGGGGGATCTTGAAGTAGACATGGACGCCCGGGATTGGGAACGTCACGGGCACGCGACGAATCCCGCTTACTCCGGTGTCCTGCTGCAGCTCTTTGTCGATTCTCCCGGAGCCCGAGCGTTTGCTCGGACATCAGAATTCCGCGAAATTTCCCAGGCGCATTTGTCCGTCGGGGATGTTGCGCCGCTTCCCTTGCGGCACATGCCCGGGGCCGTGGATCGCGAAGCGGCGCTGGCCATGATCGAAGAGGCCGCAGAGTTCCGCCTTCGGCAGAAGCATGCTTCGCACGCGCGGGCGGTTTCGCTTCACGGCCCGGAGACGGCGATGTTCCATACGATCGCCGCCGGTCTTGGTTACAAGAACAACTCCATTCCATTTCTCCTGTCCGCTCAGCGGACAGGATTGCGTGCGGCGGGTGCTTCCGACGGCGAGGCCCGGCTGTTCGGCATGGCCGGATTTCTGCAGCCAAGGACATTCGACATGGCCGATGAGGCGACGCGGAATTACCTCAAGCCGCTTTGGGACCAATGGTGGGCCTTGCGCGATTCCTTCAGCCGGCTTGCCCTCCCGGTGGAGATGTGGAAGTTCTCCGGAATCCGTCCATCCAATCATCCGCACCGCCGGATGGGTGCTCTTGCGGCCCTTGCGTCTCAATTTTCCGGCTTTCGCGCGGCGATCAAATCTGGCGGTGCCAAAGGGTTCTCGGACTTCTTCGGGGCACTCGCGCATCCGTATTGGTCGCGGCACTGGAACCTCTCTGCCGGCCTGCTGGAGAAAGACCTTGCGCTTGTCGGGCCGGACCGCGTTCGGGATCTGCTTGTCAACGCCTACCTGCCCTCCCTCCCGTTGGAGAGCGCCCGAGAGGTGATCCAGGCTCTCCGCGGAACCACTCCCGGCGGCAGGATCCGCCTGGCCAGCGAATGGCTTGTCGGGTCGGTCGATCGCGAACTCATGCGTTCCGCCTCCCAACAACAGGGGCTGCTCCAACTTTATGCGGACTTCGGTTCTCTCACCGCCTTGGAGGCATGGTCGAAAATCCGATCAAACCGGAATTGACCAACCGCGCGAGCCCGAGATGGCCTGCGGGGGCAAACAGAAAAACCCGGTCCCGTCAGAAGATCAGACCAGCGCCTCAAGCTTGCGGACGATGTCCGCCTTGCTCAGGACTCCGACCGACTGATCCTTTTTTTCTCCACCCTTGAAGTAGAGCAGAGTGGGGATGCTCCGGATGCCGAATTGGGACGCAGCGCCGGGGCAGTCGTCCACGTTGACCTTGGCCACGGCAAACTTGCCGGTGTTTTCCGAAGCGATTTCTTCGATGACCGGGGTCAGCATCCGGCAGGGCGCACACCAGGTGGCCCAGAAGTCCAGAAGAACGGGAGTGGCCGCATTCTTGATGAACGATTCAAAGTCGGCGTCTGTGAGTTCGGTGACGTGCGGGCTGGACATGGAATGGGAATTTGGAAGCTTGGACTATCCGAGCATCATCCAGAGTTGGACACCGAGGGACAGGAGCGCCACCACGAGGGCGGCAATGCCCAGAACCGGGGCCAGATCGGAAGAAGCGGAATCGCCCGGCGTAGGGGTTACGGCAATCGAGGTTGTTGCAACCGATTTCGAGGCATCCGGCTTTTTCTGCAACTGGACCGTGGCTTGAGGCATGACTCCCTTGGGACCCGGAGTGGAGGCAGGAACCTTGGCGGTCTCTTTCTTTGCCTCTGCCTGAAGCGGAGCCGGGGCCACCGGTTTGAGCGGTGTGGTTCCCGAGGAAGGAGGCTTGGGAGCGACCGGCGGCACCGGAGCCGACGGCGCGGTGGGAGCGGCTCCCGGAGCAGGCGGCACTGTTGGCGGCTTGGGCGCCATCGGCGGAATCGTGGCGGCCGGCGGCATCACAGGCGGCTTGGGGATGGAAGGACCGGCGGCTGGCGGCGGAGGCATCACGCCTGCACTCGAAGGCGGCTTCGGGATGGCGGGCATCGAAGGCGGTCTGGGAACAGACGGCGGAGGAGGAGTCAGGCTTGTCGTGGGCGGCTTCAATCCTGCGGGAATAACGGGAGCGCCCTGAACCGGAACAGGCTTTGGCGGAAGGTTGATCATTGCCGTCTCGCGCGGGTTGGATGAGACTGGAGTGCCATCCCGGCGCGCAGGAAGGACGATCCTGACAGTTTCCTTTTTGGGTTCAGCCATAGTCTGTTCGAATAAAAGTTAAGGGGCGAATTGGTGCAACAGCGTTGAGATATTCACAAATTTCACCCCAAGTGTCAACAACACCGCGCAAATTTGTTGCGAGGTCATCAGGTGTTGGAAATTCTCTTGTCAGCATCGTTGCATGGAAAGACACTCCGGGTTTTGCCTGACGAATTTATGCCCAACACGATATTGACCGGTGCCCAATGGGGCGATGAAGGAAAAGGAAAGATCATCGATTTTCTCACCGACGAGGCGGATATCGTTGTGCGGAGCCAGGGAGGCAACAATGCCGGGCATACGATTGTCATTGGCGGAGAAAAGTATGTCCTGCACCTGATCCCGTCCGGAATCCTCCGCAAATCCAAGGTTTGCGTGATCGGCAACGGCGTGGTGATCGATCCGGTCTCGCTGGTCGGGGAAATCGAGGGGCTGCGCAAGCGCGGGGTTGCCGTCGGGAAAAATCTTTTGATCAGTGACGCCGCGCATCTTGTCCTTCCGTATCACCGGGAGTTGGACGGACAGCGTGAGGCCCGGAAGGGGAAGGGCAAAATCGGCACGACCAAGCGCGGGATCGGTCCCGCCTATTGCGACAAGGCGGCCCGCACCGGCCTCCGCATGTGCGATCTCATCCGTCCGGACGTATTTTCCAAAAAACTGGCCGAGCGGATGCGCGAGAACAACGCGCTTTTGAAGTCGCTCGGGGTCCGGCCGATGAACGGGAAAGCGATCCTGAAGGATTACCTCGCGGCGGCGGCGGTTCTTCGTCCGTTCGTCACAAACACCGTCGTCTATCTCCACAAGGCGCTGAAAAGCGGGAAGCAGCTGCTTTTCGAGGGAGCCCAAGGCACATTTCTCGACATCGATCACGGGACATATCCCTACGTGACGAGTTCAAACACAACTGCCGGCGGAGCCTGCACCGGAAGCGGAGTGCCTCCCCACCGGGTGGATTGTGTTCTCGGTGTCATGAAGGCATACACCACGCGTGTCGGCGAAGGTCCGTTTCCGACCGAGGACAAGGGCCTGAGCGATGCGCTCCACGCGATGGGCCGGGAATTCGGCGCGACGACCGGCCGTGCTCGGCGCTGCGGATGGTTCGATGCCGTCGCCACACGCTATGCCGCGATGGTCAACGGCATTGACGACATCGCGATCACAAACCTCGATGGCCTCGACGCCGTCCCCTCGATCCGCATCTGCACCGCCTACAAGCTGGACGGAAAAAAACTCGATTACCCGCCGGTCGACCCGGATGCGCTCGCCCGGTGCAAGCCGGTTTATGTTGAGATGCCCGGGTGGAACAAACCGACCGACAAGGCGCGCAAGTTTTCCGATCTTCCTCCCCGTGCCCGCGAGTATGTCAAAAAGCTTGCCGAACTCACCGGCGCACGGCTTTCGATTGTGAGCATCGGTCCCGCCCGTGCGCAGACCATCCGATTGTGAACCGACCATGAGCAGCATTCCCCGCCATGTCGCCGTCATCATGGACGGCAACGGACGCTGGGCCCAGCAGCGCGGCCTGCCGCGTCTGGCCGGCCACGAGCAGGGGTCGAAATCGATCCGCCAGTGCGTCGAGGCGTGCATGGAAGCCGGCGTCGAATTTCTGACGCTCTACGCGTTTTCCTCGGAAAACTGGAAACGTCCCGCGCTTGAGGTCAACGGCCTGATGCTCCTTCTGGAAAAATTTCTCAACGAGAAAAAGGAGGAGATGCTGCGGGAGGGGGTTCGCTTGCGGGCGATCGGGCGGCTGGACGACCTGCCGAAGGCCTGCCGCGTGAAGCTCGATGAGGTGAGAGATGCGACCGCACACAACACCCGGCTGAATGTTATTTTGGCGCTGAGCTACAGCGGCAGGGTTGAGATTCTGGACGCGATCCAGTCGGTCGTCGCGGAAGCCGCCGCAGGCACTCTGGGCCCCGGCGACATCACGCCGGAGCTGATTTCCTCGCACCTCTACACAGCCGGCATCCCGGACCCCGACCTTCTCATCCGCACTTCCGGCGAGATGCGGATTTCCAACTTCCTACTCTGGCAGCTCAGCTACACGGAGATCCATGTCACGAAGAAGCTGTGGCCGGATTTTGGAAAGGCCGATTTTCTGGAAGCGCTCCAGGATTTCAGCAGCCGCCAGCGCCGATACGGCGGCGTCTGACTATTTCCTGCGGATCGCGCGGATCGGGTGTTCGTCGAGGACGTTGGCTTTGATGCCGTCCAGCTTAGCCGGGTCGTAGAGCTGGATGCCGACATAGTAGTAGATTGGTGCCACGGCGACGGCCGATTTGACGAGGAGGTCCTCCGCTTGCCGCAGGGTGTCGAGGCGTTTGGCGGGGTCCAGTTCGCGCGCAGAATCCGCGATGAGGCGGTCGTATTCCACACTGCTCCAGCCGGTCCGGTTGTTGCCGCCGCCGGTGAGAAACATGTCGAGAAACGTGTTGGGATCCGGATAGTCGCCGACCCAGCTTGAGCGGGCGATGTCGTAGTCGAGGAGCGAGAGCGAGTTCAGGTAGACCTTCCATTCCTGGCGCACGAGATTGACATTCACCCCGAGCGTTTCCCTCCACATGCTTTGGAGTTCGACGGCCACCGCCTCGTTGAGTTCGCTCTTGCTGTAGAGGTAGTTCACGAGAGGAAAGCCCTTCCCTCCGGGAAATCCGGCTTCAGCGAGCAGGGCTTTTGCACCGGCCGGATCGAAGGGCAGTCCGTCTGTGCCGGCGTAGCCGGGGATTCCCGGCGGCACGAATCCCGGTGCGGGGAGTTCGCCAGCCCGCGTGATTTTTTCCACGATCCGCCGCTTGTCGACTGCGAGCGAAAACGCCCTTCGGACGCGCTCGTCGGCGAACGGTCCGCGCTGGCAGTTGTAGCGCAGGAAATAGATCCCGAGGAACGGCGCGGCGTGGAACCACGGCTGCTTTTTGAGTTCATCGAGCAGGGCCGGCGGCGCGAGTCCCTTGTCCATCACGAGATCCGCAAGCCCGCTCGCATAGAAGTTGAAGGCGACGTTTGCATCCGAGATCGGAAGCACGTCCACGGATTCCAGAGCCACGCGGTCGCGATTCCAGTAGTGAGGATTTTTTTCGAGGTGGATCTTGTCGTTGATCCGCCAGGATTTGAGGGTGAATGCGCCGTTGCCGATGAAGTGCTCCGGCTTCACCCAGTCGTCACCCATCCGTTCGATCAGGTCGGTTCGGACCGGGTGGAGGGTCGGAAATGCACAGAGCTCAAGGAAATAAGGCGTCGGATTTTCCAGTTCGACAGCCAGAGAGTGTTCGTCCAGGGCCTTAACCCCGACTTCGGAAAAGTCCGCGATTTTCCCCTCCGCGAATGCCTGCGCATTTTTGACCGGAAAGAGCTGGTAGTTGTATTGTGAGCCGGTTGCCGGAGTGAGGGTGCGCTTCCACGAGGCGACAAAATCTCCGGCCGTCACCGCTCGCCCGTCGCTCCATTTTGCGTCCGGGCGGATGTGGAATGTGTAGGTGCGTCCGTCCGGGGAGATGTCCCACGATTCCGCGACGCCCGGGATGGCCTGACCGTCTTCATCGTAGGCGCAGAGCCCTTCAAATAGCGCGTTTACGATCCGGCCCTCCGGTTGGCCGGTGATGATCGCCGGGTCGAGGGTCTCGGGCTCGGCTCCATTGATGAAGACGAGGTCCGCCCGGCGGGAGCGCGCATCGCAGGCAGAAAGAAATGCCATGCAAAGCAGTGCCGCCGCGCGTAAATTCATAACTGTATGAAAACGATTTTCCCACGGGCTGCAATGCTGATCGCCCTTCTTGTCTCCGGCTGCGCGTCGCGTCCTCCCCTGGCGACCGTGACGTCCGTCGATCTCGCCCGGTATTCGGGAAAGTGGTATGAGATCGCGAAATACCCGAACTTTTTCCAGCGAGGCTGCACCGGCCAGTCGACGGCGGAATATTCACCGAACCCGGACGGCTCGATCCGCGTCGTCAACGCGTGCCTGGGAAAAAATGGAAAAGAAATCAAGGTGACCGGCAAAGCGACGGTGGTGCCCGGTTCGCAGAACACCAAGCTTCGTGTGAGCTTCGGCGGGCCGTTCTCGGGGGCTTTTTGGATTATCGGGCTGGATGAGAAAAACTACTCCTGGGCGGTTGTTGGTCACCCGTCGCGCCAGTTTCTCTGGATCCTTGCCCGCGAGCCCAAGCTTCCCGCGGACACGTATCAGAAAGTCCTGACCCTGGTCGCGGAGCACGGATACGACACGTCGCGAATCGAACGTGACCGGTGAAGGTCCGCAGAGGTCCGGAAAACACAATCCCCGCGGGAGTTTTCACTCCGCGCGGGGATGCTGTTTGCTGACGGGGAAACCGTTTACAGGCGCGAGATGAGGAGTTCGCGCTGGAAGATGAGTTCCTTCGGGAGCTGGCTGTAGAGCTTGATGAAGAGCTCGTCCTGCATGACGAGTTCGCGATGCCACTCGGCGGCGTCGATCTTCATGACCTCTGCAAACTTCTCGGGAGTGATGTCTTTTTCGATCCCGCGGAAATCGAGATCCTTGTATTCCGGCACCCAGCCGATCGATGTTTCGACCGCGTGCATTCCGGCCTGGCAGCGCTGGACGATCCACTTGAGGACGCGCGTGTTGTCGCCGAAGCCGGGCCAGAGGAACTTGCCCTCCGGGCTTTTGCGGAACCAGTTCACATGGAAAATACGCGGGAGGTATTTGACCTGGTGGCGCATTTCGAGCCAGTGGGCGAAGTAGTCGCCCATGTTGTATCCGCAGAACGGGAGCATCGCCATCGGGTCGCGGCGGACCTGGCCGACGGTGCCGGCGGCTGCGGCGGTCATTTCGGAGCCGACCGTGGCGCCGAGATAAACTCCGTGGACCCAGTTGAACGACTGGAAGATGAGCGGCATCGTGGTCGCCCGGCGTCCGCCGAAGACCATCGCGCTCACGGGAACTCCGGCCGGGTTTTCCCAGTCGGGGTCGATGATCGGACAGTTGCGGGCCGGAGCGGCGAAGCGGCTGTTCGGGTGGCTGGAGAGGACCGGCTTGCCATCGGCATCCTTTGTCTCGGGTGTCCAGTCTTTGCCCTTCCAGTCGATGAGGTGCTTGGGCTTCTCCTTGCTCATCCCTTCCCACCAGACATCTCCCTCATCGGTGAGGGCGACGTTGGTGAAGATCGTGTCGCGCTTGATCGAATCCATCGCCATCGGGTTGCTGTCGTAGGCGGTTCCCGGAGCGACGCCGAAAAAGCCGGCTTCCGGATTGATCGCCCGGAGGTGGCCGTCGGGGCCCGGCTTGATCCAGGCGATGTCGTCGCCGACACACGAGACCTCCCAGCCTTCGTCCTTCAGCTGCTTCGGTGGGATGAGCATCGCGAAATTCGTTTTGCCGCAGGCGCTCGGGAACGCGGCGGTCACGTAAGTCTTGTTGCCGGCCGGGTCCTTGACGCCGAGGATGAGCATGTGCTCGGCCATCCAGCCCTCGTCGCGGGCCATCGCCGAGGCGATGCGCAGCGCGAAGCATTTTTTTCCGAGGAGGGCGTTGCCGCCGTAGCCCGAGCCGAAGCTCATGATGAGGCGCTCCTCCGGGAAGTGCGTGATGTAGGTGTTCTCGGGATTGCACGGCCAAGCGACATCCTTCTCTCCTGCTGCGATCGGCATGCCGACGGAGTGGAGGCATTTCACATAGGCGCCGGTCTTGGCGATCTGCTCATACACGGCGCTGCCCATGCGGGTCATGATGCGCATGCTGGCGACGACATACGGGCTGTCGGAAATCTCGATGCCATACTGGGCGATCGGCGAGCCGATCGGGCCCATGCTGAACGGGATCACATAAAGAGTGCGTCCCTTCATGCAGCCTTTGAACAGCCCGTTCATCTTCGCCTTCATGACGGCCGGAGCTTCCCAGTTGTTCGTGGGGCCGGCGTCCTTTTTCGCCTTCGAGCAGATGAACGTGCGCTCCTCGACGCGGGCGACGTCGCGGACGTCGCTGCGCACAAGAATCGAGTTCGGGCGGAGCTTTTCGTTGAGCCAGAGAGCGGAGCCGGATGCCACGATCAGGTCGCGCATCGCCTTGTCTTCGGCTTCGGATCCGTCACACCAGAAAATGGCGTCGGGTTTGGTGAGGGCGGCGATTTCATCGACCCAGGCGACGATCGATGTGTTGGATGGCTTGCTGGTTCCCAGCGTGGTTGTTTTGCTCATAAAGTTGATATTAGCTGAACTAATATTGGCAGAACCCTCGGTGGTGGCAAGGAAAACGAGTTCCATCTTGTGAGATTTTTTCCCGGAGCTATTTTGGGCGGATGGTCGTCGATCGCAATTCCGGGAACACGTCTCCGCTCCTGTGGGCCGGATCGTTTCCGGTTTACGCGAGCGCACTGATTGCGCTGGTGCATGTCCTCACGATGGTCGCGACGGCGCTCGCGATGGCTGCACGGACGGAGGGGCTGATCCAGTCCTTCCAGTTTTCCAGCTCGGCCGTTCTCGGCGGCGCGGTCTGGCAGTTCGGCACCTATGCATTCGTCCACCCCCCCGACCTCTTTTTTCTCCTCGAGCTTTACATGCTGGTGGTGTTCGGGCGGCAGATCGAGCAGTTGCTCGGGAGAAATGCTTTTCTGGGCATCTATGCGGTCTTGCTGCTCCTGCCTCCCCTGGCTCTGACTGGGGCGTCCTTTTTCGGTTTTTCCTCATTCTACTCGGGATCCGGCGCGCTGCATTTCGCGGTTTTCGTGGCCTTCGCCGCGCTCTACCCGTCGGCGGAGATTTTGTTCGGGATTCAGGCCCGTTGGGTTGCGCTGTTTCTTGTCGCATTCAGCCTGCTGCAGGCGCTTGCATCGGGCGACCGCGCGGGCCTTGGGGTGCTGGTTCTGGATTGCGGTGCGGCCTTTCTCATGGTGCGCTGGCTGAAGGGCGGGGGAGTTCTGCCGGAGTGGCGCTCGATGATTCCTGTCCGGTCGGCTCCGAAGCTGCACGTCGTGAAGCGGCCCGAAGACGAAGAGGACTCCTCGATAGACGCAATCCTCGAGAAAATCTCCCGATCCGGCATGTCGAGCTTGAGCGTCCGCGAGCGCAGCAAGCTGGAGCGGGCGAGAGAAGAGCTTCTTGAAAAAGACCGAAACCGATAACATGGAAAACCAACCACCCGAGCCATCCACACTGCCCTCCGCCAGCCTGAGCGACCCCTGCTACGTCAATGCCATGGTCCACTTTTACCGGGGCGAGCTTGGCCGGATCATGATCTGGAGACAGCGGCTCGACGTCACGACGACCTGGGCGATCACGACCACCACGACGATCATCGGCGCGGCCTTCACTTTCAAGGAGCTTCCGCACATCATCTTCTTTTTCAACCTCGCGCTCGTCTGGATCATGCTCTGGATCGAGTCGCGCCGCTACCGGTTCTATGACGCGTTCCGCGGCCGGGTCCGGATGCTCGAATCCCATTTCCTCGTGCCGATGGTTTCGAGGAATCCAAAAATCCTCGACGGGGAGTGGCGGAAGCTCGTTTGCGAGGATCTGATCATGCCATCGTTCAAAATCAGCAAACTCGAGGCGGTCGGCCGCCGGCTGAAGCGCAACTATGCGTTCATCTTTGCGATCATCATGCTCGCGTGGACGATGAAGATCCTGATTCACGCGAAAGAACCGATCCATTCGTTCGGCGCATTCTACAAGGCCCTGGCGGTTCAGGAGCTTCCGGCCTGGCTCGCGTGCATTGTCTATTTCGGCACGATCATCTCGATCACGCTGCTCACCCTGTATGTCGCCCGCACGTCGAGCGAGGAAGTGAGCGAATTCGGGGTCGGAAACAGCTCTCTCTGGAGGATCTGATGTCGACCGTGGACCGGCTCCGCGAAATTGTGTCGAGGCTTCGTGCTCCGGACGGCTGTCCGTGGGATCGGGAGCAGACGCATGCCAGCCTGCGCGGGGCGCTCATTGAGGAGTGCTATGAGGTTATCGAGGCGATTGAGCGTGCGGATGATGCGAACTTGAAAGAGGAGCTCGGCGATTTGCTCCTGCATGTGGTCATGCATTCCCAGATGGCGGGCGAGCGGTCGGCGTTCACCCTTGAAGAGGTGGCCGCCGGGATCTGCGACAAGATGATCAGGCGACATCCGCATGTCTTCGGGGACAAGCTGGCAAAGGATTCGGCCGAAGTCCTCCGGAACTGGGAGCAGATCAAAAAGGAGGAGAAAAAATCCCGCTCCGGACGCTTGGACGGACTCCCGGTATCGATGCCGGCACTCTTGCGGGCCCAGAATGCCCAGAAGAAGGCAGGCCGCGCCGGCTTCGACTGGCCGGATGCCGGACCGGTTTTCGAGAAGCTGGAAGAGGAGGTGGCCGAGGTGCGCAAAGCACTGGCGGACGGGGATGCCCGCGCGGTCGAGGACGAGGTCGGGGATATTCTTTTCACTGCGGTCAACCTCGCGCGGAAGCTGCATGTCGATGCCGAGACGTCGCTGGCCTCGGCGACGAACCGTTTCATCCGGCGGTTTGAGGCGGTCGAACGCGAGCTCGGAGACCGGAAGATGGAGGAGACCCCGCTCGCGGAGCTCGACAAAATCTGGGACCGGATCAAGCACGCATGAGCTTCTCGGTCCTGAATCCCGGCGGTCGCGATTCCGATCAGGTATTCCCTGACGGTCCGGGCAAGCCGGACGATCCCGGACATCCGCCGGTCAACTACCACGCCTATGCCGCCTGCCGGAAGGGGGGATTTTATCGCGATGAAAAGTCCGTGCCCGCCGGGACGGTTCTTGTCCTGCTGCGCAAAAGAAACCTGCGCAGTGCGCTCGCCTCGATTGCTACCCTGCGCAAGCGCAGCTGCAAGATCTTCGTCTCGTGCAAGGAATCCGGAAGCCACCAGGTCGCCGACCTGCTCGGTGATGTGAGCCGATGGGAGCTTTTTCAGGAGGTCTGCGGGGCATCCGACGGCGCGATCTCGAGCACTCCCGAGCTTGTCACGATTTACCGCGCGGCCGGATGTCCCGCCGCGGAATTCCTTCCGACTCCGTATCCGGTGGATTTTCCCGCATGGGATTTCAGCCAGCCGCTTGAGAAGCGCCGGGGGATTTTTGTGGGGACGAGGGAATTTGCGGTTCCGTCGCGCAACCATCTTGCTGCCGTCGTGATGGCTGACCAAATCTCCCGCGACCTCTCGTGCCCGCTGGCTGTGGTCAATGTCGAGGGCCGTTCCGGGGGAATGATCCTGAAAAGCCTCCGAAAAAAGAATCCGCTGCTCTACATCATCGAGGCGCCGCTGCCGTATCCGGATTACCTCAAAGTCATGGCCCTTCACCGGATCGTCTGGCAGCTCGATGCCAGTTCGGTCCCCGGCCAGGTGGCGGGCGATGCCCTGCTCTGCCGGATGCCATGCATCGGGGGAAACGGAGCGATCGAGCGGATTGCGTTCGGGGAATTTGCGTCCGCCGGCCGGGACGAGCTTGCGGCGCGCGCGCGCGATCTGCTCCAGAACGACGAGGCCTGGCGCGCGGTCGTCCACCGGGCCGGGGTGGTGGCCGGCGAGGCGCTTTCCTTCCGTGCCGTCTCGGACCTGCTGCCGGGTTGAGGAACCCCGGCCGTTCCGTCCTCATCCGAGTATCCGTCGCGGCCTGCGCGAATCAGGAGGAGTGATCGCCGCCTTCGTGTTGCTTCCTCTGGGATTTGATTTCCTCCCATTTGCGCTTCTGCTCGGGGGTCAGGACAGACTGCATCGTTTGGTCGAGGGTTTGGTGGAGCGCTGCGATCTGCTCGTGTTTCTGATCCTTGGTCAGGTTCGTGTTATCTTTGATCGCCTTGATGTCCGCATGGTTTTTTTCCACCACGGGCGCAATTTTTGATTTTTGTTCTTCGGTTAGTCCGAGTTTCTCCGCCAACTCCCCCTTGTGGGGATGAGCCGGGCATTTGCCGCCGCTTTCTCCGGGAGGAGGCGGCGGGGACTGAGCCGGGGCGTTGCAGAGGAGGGATGTCAGAATGAGAAGGCCGAGTAGTGGTGTTTTCATTGTCGATAAAACACCCGTCCCTCCGATTTGTTTCGGACGATTTTCATTATTTGGACTTTTCTCCCTTCCAAAATTCCGCATTGACGCGGCCGGTTGCCGGCGCGATGGGTAGGCCACTGCAGGGGAGCCCGAACGGGCTGAGAGTCGCGGGCTGGAATGCCCGCGAGACCCTTTGAACCTGATTCCGGCTCATACCGGCGGAGGGAGCGATGTGTTTAGGTCGTTTCTTTTTGCCGCGAACTGCGAATTCGGGTCAGTTCTACTCAGCCAATCATCTATGACCACCGAATCCGCTGGCGAAAAGCAAAGCACCGAGCCTCTCCCGAACTCCTCACGTGTCTATGTCGGGGGAACACTCCACACGTCCGTCCGGGTCCCCATGCGGGAAATCGCCCTCTCCCCCACCAAAACATTTTCCGGTGAGCTCGAAGCCAACGAATCGGTCCGCGTTTACGACTGCTCCGGCCCATGGGGTGATCCCTCCTTTGAAGGCAACGTGGAGCGAGGCCTCCCTGCCCTCCGCTCAGATTGGATCCGCGACCGCAAGGACGTCGCGGAATACGACGGACGCGAGATGAAGCCCCAGGATAATGGCTACCTCAGCACCAGCCATGCCCAGATCGATTCGGAAAAGCGCGGCGGCCTGAGTGCGCTGAGCTCTCCAGAAAATGCCAAGCGCCGTCCGCTTCGCGCGAAGGCCGGTAAAGTCGTCACGCAGCTTGCCTACGCCCGCGCCGGCATCATCACCCCCGAGATGGAATTTATTGCGATCAGGGAAAACCATCGGATTGCGGATTGCGAATTGCGGATTGCGGATTTGAGCAACGACATCGCCCGCAATGACCTCGACAAGCAGCACGCAGGGAGCGCCCAGCATTCCACATTGCCCATTTTGAATTCCGAATTTACACCGCAGGTGTTCAAACGGTTTCCGCAGCGCATTCCGAAAGAAATCACCCCGGAGTTCGTCCGTGACGAAGTCGCCGCCGGACGCGCGATCATCCCTGCGAACATCAACCACCCGGAACTTGAACCGATGATCATCGGCCGCAACTTCCTCGTGAAGATCAACGCAAATATCGGCAACTCCGCCGTCGCGTCCTCAATCGAGGAGGAAGTCGAAAAAATGCGTTGGGCCACCAAATGGGGCGCCGACACGGTCATGGACCTCTCGACCGGAAAAAATATCCACGCCACCCGCGAATGGATCCTCCGCAACTCGCCGGTCCCGATCGGCACCGTCCCGATTTATCAGGCTTTGGAAAAAGTCAACGGCAAGGCGGAGGACCTCACCTGGGAAATCTTCCGCGACACGCTCATCGAGCAGGCCGAGCAGGGAGTCGATTATTTTACGATCCACGCCGGTGTCCTCCTGCGATTTGTCCCCATGACCGCCTCGCGCATGACCGGCATTGTCAGTCGCGGCGGCAGCATCATGGCCAAATGGTGCCTCTCGCATCACAAGGAAAACTTCCTCTACACCCACTGGGACGATATCTGCGACATCATGGCGGCCTACGATGTCAGCTTCTCGATCGGCGACGGACTCCGCCCGGGCTCGATCGCTGACGCCAACGACAAGGCCCAGTTCGGCGAACTCGAAGTGCAGGGCGAACTCACGAAGCGCGCCTGGGCCAAGGGTGTGCAGGTCATGAACGAAGGCCCCGGCCACGTGCCGCTGCACATGATCGAGGAAAACATGGCCAAACAACTCGAATGGTGCCACGAAGCCCCGTTCTACACGCTCGGGCCGCTCACCACCGACATCGCCCCCGGCTACGACCATATCACCAGCGGCATCGGAGCCGCCATGATCGGTTGGTATGGCTGCGCGATGCTCTGCTACGTCACGCCCAAGGAACACCTCGGCCTGCCGGACAAGCAGGATGTCAAAGAAGGCGTCATCACCTACAAACTCGCCGCCCACGCTGCCGACTTGGCCAAAGGCCACCCCGGTGCCCAATACCGCGACAACGCGCTGAGCAAAGCGAGATTCGAGTTCCGTTGGGAAGACCAGTTCAACCTCGGCCTCGACCCCGAACGCGCCCGCGAGTTCCACGACGAGACGCTCCCGCAGGAAGGTGCAAAATCCGCCCACTTCTGCTCCATGTGCGGCCCGCATTTTTGCAGCATGCGCATCACCGAAGATGTTCGCCGCTACGCCGCCGAACAGGCGATCTCCGAGGAGGAAGCGCTCAAAGCGGGCATGGAACAGAAATCGAAAGAGTTTACCGAGAAGGGCAGTGAGCTTTACGCGAAGGCATAGGTCCTATACGACCTATAAGTCCCATAGGACCTATAACCTCACTCGACCCACCACCAACCCATGCCCGGCTTCCTTCCAAAAACCGGCAACTACCACGAACTCCTCTCCTACCGCAAAGCGGAGATCATCTACGATTTCACGTTTCGCTTCTGCGAGCATTTCCTCAAACGCGGCGACCGCACGATCGACCAGATGGTGCAGGCAGCGCGTTCCGGAAAACAAAACATCGCTGAAGGAAGCAAAGCCTCGGTGACCTCCACAGAGAGCGAGATCAAGCTCACCAACGTCGCCCGCGCAAGTCTCGAAGAACTGCTCGTCGACTACAAAGACTTCCTCCGCGTTCGCGACCAACCGCTCTGGGATAAAAACTCCCCTGAAGCCCTCTACGTCCGCAAACTCGGCAAATCCTCCCGTGAATCCTTTGAAACCTACCGCGCGTTCTTCGACAGTCGCCCGCCCGGAACCCTCGCCAACATCGCAATCTGCCTCATCCACCAGGCCAACTACCTCCTCGACCAACAAATCCGCCGGCTCGAAAAAGACTTCGTCGAAAAAGGCGGCCTCAGCGAAAGCATGACCCGCGCCCGCCTTGAACACCGGAAATAATTGGCCCTATCAGCCGTATAGGACCCAATTCATAGCAAAGTCCGGGCGACGGTATCATCGTTTGGTGAATCCCCCCCGTTGGTGATTTGCTTCTCGTCGATCCGACAGGGCGCGTGCAGTGTGAGAGCTTCTCCGCTCCCGGATGCGATTCGCCATCCGTCAAACTCATTTAAAAACCATGTCACTCTTCTCACAACTCGGCGTTCCGGAGGATCTGGTTCGTGGGCTCGACGCGCTCGGGATTTCCACTCCGACTTCCATTCAGGCCAGCGCGATTCCTTATCTCATCAAGGATGGCGGGGATCTTGTCGCCCAGGCGCAGACCGGGACCGGCAAGACGGCGGCGTTTGGGCTGCCGTTGCTCACGAAGATCGATCCCGCCAACCCGGCGCTGCAAGGGCTCGTCATCGCTCCGACGCGTGAACTCGCCAAACAAATCGGCAAGCAGCTTTTTCAATACACCAAGTTCTGCCCGGAAAAAATCTTCGTGGAAGTCACCGGTGGCGGCGACAAGATCGACTTGCAGGTTCACCGGCTGAAACGGCCGACGCACATTGTCGTGGCGACGCCGGGACGGCTGTTTGATTTGTTGAAACTCGGCGCCCTCCGCCTCGACACGGTGAGGCATCTCGTGCTCGACGAAGCAGACGAAATGCTGAGCATGGGGTTCCGCGAGGAGGTCGTCCAAATTGTCAAGCTGACGTCGTCCCGGCGGAGCACCTGGCTGTTTTCGGCGACGTTTCCGGACAAGATCAAGCGACTCATCACGGACTCCATGTCCGGATCCCCGAAGCTGATCAAGGTCGAGAAAGCGAAGGTCGTGAATCGGAATATCTCGCACCGCTTTGTCGTTTGTGATCGCGAGGAGAAGGACGACTGGATTGCAAACTTTCTTCTGGCGCAGAAGACCGAACGCGGGCTGATTTTTTGCCGCACCCGTGCCGGGGCGATCAAGCTGGGCAGCGAACTCGCAAAGCGCGGCGTCTCGGCTGACGTGCTGCAGGGCGATCTGAGCCAGAAGGATCGTGACAAGGTGATGCGGGCATTCAAAAAGGAACGCACCCGCTTCCTGATCGCGACCGACGTCGCCGCCCGCGGCATCGACGTCGAGGGGCTATCGTTTGTGATCCACCGTCAATTGCCCGAGCAGAAGCAATACTACACCCACCGCGCCGGGCGCACCGCACGAGCCGGACGGACGGGCTTCTCGATTTGTCTCATCGAACCCGGCGAACGCTCCGACATCACCGAACTCGAACAGGAATTGGGGCTCACTTTCCAAGCTCTGGATTGGGATTCGGACGGGAGAGACAGCAGCCTTGGCTGAGGGAGTCGTGAGCAAGACATCCACGAAAGTGGCCCCCTCGCCGATGAGATCCTGCTCGGTTGCATTCCTCGGGGTCTGCCTGGCGGGATTGATCGGCTGCGCTCAGGCCGGCAAGACTGCCTCGACCAACGAAACCGATCGTCCGCTCGCCGGCTACCCTGGGCAGCGGGTGGCATTGATGAAACGGCCCGATACGGTGTGGGCTTCCCGCCGGATCGGCCCGAAAGAGTATTTCGCACAGCCCAACGATTGGACGTGCAGCGCCTCGTCCTACATCATGGTCTATCGCTCGCTAACGGGACGGGGCATTCCCCTCCGCGAAGTCGTGGCAAGAACCGGCGCACAGAAAGGCGTGGGCGCGGAAAACAGTCGCGTCGTTGAGGCCATGAAAATGCTGGGACCGAAGTATGAAATCGTTTCCGGCCAGTCGTCGGCCCATCCGGCGGGGGAGAGCAGAATACAGGACGCGGAAAAGGCCCGCGAGCATGCCACCCTCACACGACTCCTTCGAGAGGGTTACCTGGTCATCTTGAACTTTCGCAACCCGGAGGATCATGGCGGGCACTACGGCGTGCTCCAGGGGCTCAATGACAAGGCGATACAGATCGCGGACCCGTATTACGGCCGGATCTCGGTGATGCCATGGAAGAATTTCGATTTTCAAAGCGGCTACAGCGACCCGGTTCTCCACGGCTGGTATGTGGCAGTGCGACCGAAGCCCTGACTTTAGCGGCGCTCTATGAGCGTCGCATTTTGATCGTCCGGCGCTCATAGAGCGCAGCTACAGCGTAAATTTCGCGCCATCCCACGTGTCCTTGAGATTTCCGCTGACCGACGTATGTTCGTCCCTACAAGAACATATGCCAGACGAATCTCCCCTCTCCGCAACCGACGCATCCGCTCCGCAGGGAAAGTGCCCGTTCCATCATTCTCCGGGCACCGGCACGACCAACACTGACTGGTGGCCGAACCAGCTGAAAATCGATCTCCTTCACCAGCATTCCTGCAAGTCCAATCCCATGGACGGGGACTTCGACTATGCGAAAGAATTCCAGAGCCTTGACCTGGCGGCGGTGAAAAAGGACCTCGCGGCCCTGATGACCGACTCGCAGGACTGGTGGCCGGCGGATTTCGGCCACTACGGACCGTTTTTCATCCGCATGGCATGGCACAGCGCGGGCACCTACCGGACCGGTGACGGTCGCGGTGGCGCGGGCAGGGGGCAGCAGCGGTTTGCCCCCCTCAACAGCTGGCCGGACAACGTGAGCCTCGATAAGGCGCGCCGGTTGCTTTGGCCGATCAAGCAGAAGTATGGACGGAAAATTTCCTGGGCCGACATGATAATTCTCACGGGCAATGTCGCCTTGGAGACGATGGGCTTCAAAACGTTCGGTTTCGCCGGCGGACGTGATGACACCTGGGAGCCGGATCGCGATGTGTATTGGGGTAAGGAAACCAAGTGGCTGGATGACAAACGGTACAGCGGCGACCGGGATCTCGAAAACCCGCTTGCCGCCGTGCAGATGGGTTTGATTTACGTGAATCCGGAAGGCCCGAATGGCAATCCCGACCCGGTTGCCGCAGCGCGGGACATCCGCGAGACCTTCGCCCGCATGGCGATGAACGACGAGGAGACTGTTGCGCTCATCGCCGGCGGTCATACTTTCGGCAAGACCCACGGTGCCGGGCCGGCGGACAACGTGGGGCCCGACCCGGAAGCGTCCGGCCTCGCAGAGCAGGGCCTCGGATGGAAGAGCAGCTTCGGCACCGGCAAAGGTGGCGATGCGATCACCAGCGGCTTGGAAGTCACCTGGAGCACCTCGCCAACGAAGTGGAGCAATAACTTTTTTGAGAACCTGTTTGGCTACGAGTGGGAACTCACGAAGAGCCCCGCCGGAGCGCACCAGTGGGCGCCGAAGAACGGAGCTGGAGCCGGCACCGTCCCTCATGCACACGACGCTTCGAAGAAGCTCGCGCCATCAATGCTGACCACCGATCTCGCGCTGCGGTTCGATCCGGCCTACGAAAGAATCTCGCGCCGCTTCCACGAGAATCCCGACCAGTTCGCCAACGCGTTCGCCCGTGCGTGGTTCAAGCTGACCCACCGCGACATGGGCCCGCGCGCGCGCTACCTCGGGCCGGAGGTTCCTGCGGAAGAACTGATCTGGCAGGACCCGATTCCCGCCGTCGATCACCCGCTGATCGGTGCGGACGACGTCACCAGTCTCAAAGGCAAGCTTCTGGCGTCGGGTCTGACGGTCTCGGAACTGGTGACGACAGCCTGGGCATCGGCATCCACATTCCGTGGCTCAGACAAGCGCGGCGGGGCGAACGGCGCCCGGATCCGGCTGGCACCGCAGAAGGATTGGGAAGTCAACCAACCGGCCCAACTGGCCAAGGTGCTCAAGACGCTGGAGGGCATCCAGAAAGAGTTCAACGGGTCCCAGTCCGGCGGAAGGAAAGTCTCCCTGGCCGACATCATCGTGCTGGGCGGTTGCGCCGGTGTCGAGCAGGCGGCTAAGAATGCCGGCCACGCGGTCTCCGTTCCTTTCACTCCGGGACGCATGGACGCCTCGCAGGAGCAAACCGACGCGGAGTCCTTCGAGTTCCTTGAGCCCGTCGCGGACGGCTTCCGCAACTACCTCAAGACGAAATATTCGGTTTCGGCCGAGGAGTTGCTGGTGGACAAGGCGCAATTGCTCACGCTGACCGCGCCGGAAATGACGGTGCTCGTCGGCGGCATGCGCGTGATGAATACCAATGTCGGAGCCACCCGGCACGGGGTCTTTACCTCTCAGTCCGAGGCGCTCACCAACGACTTCTTCGTGAACCTGCTCGACATGGGGACCGAGTGGAAGCCGCTCTCAAAGGAAGAGGACCTCTTCGAAGGCTGCGACCGGAAAACGAGCAAAGTGAAATGGACCGGCACGCGGGTCGATCTCGTCTTCGGATCGAACGCCGAGCTTCGTGCCATGGCGGAATTATACGCCAGTTCGGACTCGCAGGCCAAATTTGTCCGGGACTTCGTGGCGGCATGGAACAAGGTGATGAACCTTGACCGCTTCGACCTTGCGTAATCCCCACACACCATGAAGAGCAATAAAATGGAATTGTCCGCAAACCAGCGGGAAGAACTTCTCAGCGCATTGGAAGACCGTTTTGAGAAAAACCTGAACCGCCATAAAGGTATTGAGTGGGCTAAAGTCCGAGCCAAGCTGGAAGCCCATCCGGAAAAGCTGTGGTCGCTTCAGGAAATGGAATGCGCTGGCGGGGAACCGGATGTGGTGGGGCAGGATACCAAGTCGGGCGAATACGTGTTCTTTGATTGTTCCCCGGAAACCCCCAAAGGCCGCACCAGTGTTTGTTACGACCGGGAAGGGCTGGAATCGCGGAAGGAGCATCGCCCGAAAACCACCGCAATGGACATGACTGCGGCCATGGGCATCGGGCTTTTGACGGAGGAGGAATATTTTGCACTTCAAAAGCTGGGCGAGTTCGATACGAAGACGTCGAGTTGGCTCGCCACCCCTGCGGAGATCCGGGAGCGCGGCGGCGCGCTTTACGGCGAGCGACGCTACGGCCGCATCTTCGTGGGCCACAACGGTGCGCAGTCCTACTATGCCGTCCGGGGTTTCCGTGGCTCGCTCAGGGTCTGACGCTTCGTTAATCGGAGCCGACCGCATTTTTATTTTGCGACGCTCATAGAGCGCCGCTACAGCGGCGGGTTGCTTATCCGTGCAAGACCCTCCATAATAAAAGGTCACTTTTCCCCGGAATGCCGAAGTCCTTGTCTCAAAAACCCAAAAAGCTGCGTCCCTCCGCAGCATCTTGGCTCTCCCGGTCGATCTCACGGCTGCTTGGCAAGCCGGAAAAATCCGCGCCGAAGCCCAAGCCCGCACGGTCGCATGGCAAGGCCCGGCCGCTCGCACCGACAAAAGCGGAAACGGCACTTCTGGAGTCTTTTGCCGGGCTTTCCCCGGAACACATCCATGTTCCGAAAACGAAGGCCGAGTGCAAAGCGGCGGCTGAAGAAATTCTTGCGGCAGGAGTTGCCGGATTTGATACCGAGGCGAAGCCGACATTCCGGGCTGGCGAGAAAAGCAGCGGGCCGCATGTCGTCCAGTTTGCCCTCACGGACAAGGCGTTCATTTTCCAGCTTCACCGCCACGACTGCCAACAGGTGGCAGCCGAACTCATCGCCTCGGATCGCGTACTGAAAGTGGGCTTTGGATTGAAGAACGATCACGGGCAGATCCGGAACCGCCTGGGCGTCAAACTCCATGCGGTTGTCGATCTCGACCACATTTTCCGGAAGCGGGGCTACCAGCACCAGATGGGGGTGCGCGCTGCCATGGGAGCTGTGCTCAACCTGAGCTTTCCGAAATCCAAGTCCATCACCACCAGCAACTGGGCGGCCAAGGAACTCACCCCTCGTCAGCTCCGCTACGCTGCCAACGATGCATTCGCCGCCTTGAAGATCATGGAGGCACTGGATCTCAAGCCAGGTGAGATGTAGACGCGGTCTGCAACTACCGCATTTGTCATTCTTGCGACGCTTATAGAGCGCCGCTACAGGAGGAGTTTTTCCACCAGGGCGCGGGCGTTCTTGCCGGTGGCGTCTTGGCCTGTGAGGACGCAGGCGAAGGCGACGGTTGATTTATCCGAAGTGACGTATCCGACGAACCAGCCTACGGCGGGAGTGTCTTTGCCGGCTCCGCCGGTTCCTGTTTTGCCGAAGAGGGTGCCGCGAGCAGTCGTTTTGGCGGTCATGATGTCCTTGAGGATCGCGAGGGTATTTTTGGAAAACGGGAGGTCTCCATTGACGAGGCGGCGGATCAGGTCGGCTTGTTCATCCGGCGAGATGAGGATGGGTTTGCGGTCGGGAGCAGGCAGCCAGAACACGTCGTTACCTGAGGAGGTGTCCTCATTTCCATACCCGAGCTTGTGGATCCACCCGTTCATGCGCGCGGGTCCGATTTTCCGGGCGAGAGCCTGGTAGGCCGGCACGCAGGAGAAGGTGTAAGCTTGGCGGAGCGTGAGGTCCTGGTTCCAGTCATCGATAAACCGCTTCTCGCCATCCCATTTGAAAAATGGCTGTTCCGCGCTGGTCAGGATGCCGGTTTCGAGGCCGATCGCGGTGTTCCAGATCTTGAACGTGGAGCAGGGTGGGAGCCTCCTGGCACAGAGGTCCGGGTTATACCGTTCGGCTTCGCCCGACTTGCAGTCGATCAGCGCGAGCGCGCCCTGATGACCCACGAAAGCCTTTGTGAAAGCAGCTTCCGGAAGATGCAGAAGTGCCGCGGCGAGGAGAGCCGGGATCATGCCTTCTTCACGAAGCAGGCCTTGAGGCCGACGGCAATGCCGTCCACCTTGCAGTCGATCTCGTGATCGCCGTCCACCAGGCGGATCGGTTTTGATTTCGACCCGCCCTTGAGCACCTGCGCGCCTTTCAGCGGCAGATCCTTGATGAGGATGACGCAATCGCCGTCGGCGAGGACGTTTCCGTGGGCATCCTTGACGATGCGCTCTGAAGGCGGCTGCTCCTCCTTTTCCCACTCATGCCCGCATGTCATGCACTCCCATTTTTCGGCGTGTTCGAGGATTTCGTTCATCTCGCACATCGGGCAGGCAGGTTTGCTCATGGCGCATCCTAGCCGGTCCCGGCGGCGGGATTCAAGAGTCCGCTTGTCCGCAGATGGCGAGTGCTTGTTCCCGGGTGAGCAACGCTGCGTTTTTTATGAGGCGGCAGAATTCCTTTTTGCTCACATGGTGGTGCAGGCCATCCGCCGATTTGAGGTCGGCGAGCGACTTGTATTCCACCTCCAGGCGTTCGAGGCGGACGATCCGCAGGTAGGCGTCACCGGCTTTCCAGATCTGATTCTGCTCCAGCTTCATTGGTTGGAAAGCCGCGTGAGGACCGGGCGCATCAAGGCGCCTGCTTCGGGAATTCGTGGAGTCCGATCACCGCCCCCTGCGGGTCCTTGATGACGGTGATGCGGCCGACTTCGCCGATGGGCATCACGGGAACGATGACGGTCGCTCCGAGCCCGATGGCATTCGCCAGCGAGGCGTCGGCATCCTCGACGACGACGTAGGGGATCCAATGGGTGGGAGCTTCCGGGTGCATCGGAGCAACCATGCCGCCGACTCCCATCTCATCGTCCTCTCCGTTTTTGAAAATCATATAGGGCGGTGCGCATTCGGGAGCGCCTTTGGGGACGAAGGGAGTTGCCTTCCAGCCGAAGAGCTTTCCGTAGAAATCCGCAGAATCGGCAGTCTTGGTTGAGATCAGTTCGTTCCAGCTGAATTGGCCGGGTTTGGTGCAGGGAGTGTCGCTCATGGGTGTTTTTATGGTTGAAATTTCAAGTGTGCTGTCCGGATGGAGCCGGGCACGACCGCAAGATATCCGGTTATCCGGATTTTTCTCAAGAAAAGTGAAAAATTGTCACTGGCGCGGCGTTGCGATTCGGGCGAGGGTGCACGCCGGAAAACCCATTATGAACGAAAAACTCAAGCTCCTTGCCAAAGATCTCACCCGTGAATTCCCGCGCAGCCCCCGCGAAACGCTGGGAGGCTACGTAATCGCCGCCCGAGCGGTTGACAAGTGCCGTGCGGTGCTTGTCGGCACTGCGGCCGATTATCATTCCGGCTGTCCGGTCGATGACATGTTCCTGAATTTTGCGGAGATTTCCTACGATGCGTTCCGCGATTTTGTGGCGACTGGTGCGACCGATGACGAGATCGCCGCGTGGATCGAAAAGACCGCCAAACAGCGTCCCCGGATCGAAGTGATACGGTGGAACAACGACCTCCGCGGCAAACGGCTTTGTGAGCTGCCCGACGGCGTGCAGGAATACCTTGAAGACTACATTCCGCAATTCGTCCCGCGCAACCGGCCGGTCTACGTCTTCTTCGATGTCTACGACCTCGAAGAAGAGCGGATCTGAGAGCCGCTGATAAAGCGGCCAGCGGCTAGAACGATTTTTGCGGGGCGATTTTCGTCACGGACCCGACCGTCGGGTGGGAGCGGATGATCTCCGAGAACCGGTGGGCTGATGGCTTGAGCTCTCGCGTCTTTGTCTCCGGATTCATGTGGGCGAGCCCGAAGGTTGCCTTGTAACCGTAGTGCCATTCGTAGTTGTCGGCGAGCGACCAAGCGAAGTATCCCCGCACGTCGCTGCCGTCGCGGATGGCGCGCCCGATGGCGGCAAGGTGGTTCTGCATATACCACTCGCGCTTGTCGTCATTGCGGGTCGCGATGCCGTTTTCGGTGATCATCATCGGCTTGCCATAGCGGGTGGCAACGCGGCGGATTTCCTTGTAGAGCCCGTTCGGATCAATCCGCCAGCCCATCATCGTGAAATGCTTTCCGCGCATCGAAGGTCCGGCGAGGAGTGAGATCGGGCCGGGAGCCTGCGAGTAGTAGTAGTTGATCCCGAGAATATCGCAGACGTCGTAGATCCGGTCGAGGTGGTCGGTGTTCCCGTGGATCATTGTGTTATAGATCAGTCCGCCCGGGTCGAGCGGAGCGCGCTCCCACCAGGGAAGGGCTTCGACGCTCACGACCTTCGCCGAGGGTTTGATCGCCTTGATCCGCGCCGCAGCGTCCCGGAACATCCCGGTGCTGGCTTCGATCGCCTTCCAGTAGTGCCCGATGGCGAGCGTCATTGCGGGCGGCCACTGGGCGACGATGTAGGCTGTCGTGATCTGTCCGTTCGGCTCGTTCTGCGGGGCGTAGAACTTCGTGTAGGGAGCTGTCGCCCGGACCATTTTTTCCACATACGCGTTCCAACGCTCGCGTGCCATCGGGTGGAGCCAGTTCGACTGACCCGGGTTTTTCTTGTCGTAGAGCCAGTCCGGGAACGTGAAGTGCCAGAGGCAGACGACCGGCTCGATGCCAAGCTCCTTCAATTTGCGGGCCATGCGGACATATCCGCGGATCGCCTCCTCGTCGTAGACGCCCGGCTTCGGTTCGACGCGCGCCCACTCGATGCTGAACCGGTAGTGGGTCGGGCGGATCTTCTTCAGCGCCTCAAGGTCCTTTTCAAAATCCGTCCAGGTGTAGAGCGCGTTCCCGCGCGGCGGGGCTTTGCCCTGCGAGACGAGCACGTCCCAGTCGGTTGAAAACCATGCCGGCGTTCCCGGCTTCACGGCGGGATCTTCGTATTGGTAGCTCGCCGTCGATATTCCCCACGCGAACTTTTCCGCGGGCTTGGCCGTAGGAACTTTTCCGACTTTCGGTGTCGCGTCGAAGCGGCCGAGCGGATTGATCGGGTTCACGCAGCCTGCAAGAAGGAGGACAGACAAACATGACGCGCCGGAAACTAGCCGAAATGCGATTGGTTTCATTGCGTGGGAAATAACCGAGAGAGCCACCGGATAGGAAGCCGAAACCTCTGTCAGAGAAAAACAATTGCGGCAAGCTGTCCTGTTTTGCCACAATAACCGCGCTTCCCAAGCGACCCCTTGAATACATTTGTGCTGGAATCCGCAGAGAAAGAACTCACGCGGCATTTGCTGAACGGAAAAAGCGTGCGTTCTCCGAATGGTGCGAACCGGGTGCGCCATCTGGTTCATGCCGCCCTGATGTCTCCTGCCAACCAGCGGATGTGTCGTCAATACGGGGTGACTGCCCGTGAACTCGCCCTGGCCTACACGGAAATCGTCGCCGCGATGAAGCAGCCTTTTGTTTCAGGACGGAAGACGCAACTCGCTCCGACGTCCATGTTCTCGAAGCCCGAGGAGTTGGAGGAGTTTCTGAAGGAGATCCACCGGTCGGCGCACGGCCAGACCGCCCTCCAGCGGCACCTTGCGATTGTCGAGTGTGCAAGGCGCCGGGCTCTTCTCTTCGCGGATGCCGCTCCCAAGGAGAGCGTCGAGATCACGCGCACAAATCTTCTCAAGGCCTCGCTCGCATCCAACATGCCGATCTTGCTGGTCGGCGTGATCATCGTGGTCGCAGGAGTTCTTATCGCCGTTTATCTATCCTGAATTTCCCCGACGCGTGATTGCCACGCCGCTCAGCGCGGGTTTTCGTTCGTTGGCGTCTGCAGGGATACCGGGCCGAGGAGACCGGACTCCTGGAGAGGATCGTCTTTTTTCCACAGCCTGTGGGATACGAACGTGAGGCGTCCGGCCGGGCTCGGCTTGCCATCTTTCACCCACTGCGGCCATCCGTCCAGGGTTCCGGCTGCTTTGCGCGTGCTGTCCTCCGGAAGGTTTTCGTCACCGATGAGGCGGTTCGCCCAGAGATTGACGGTTTTGATTTCGAGCACATTGTCACCGGCCTTTGCCGCGCCCGTGATGTCCACGCGGAATGGTGGTTTCCAGAGGGTGCCGAGATCCTTTCCGTTGAGCGAAACCTCCGCGATCACCGCGACTTTTCCCAGGTCGAGAAAGAGGGGCTTGTCGGCAAGATCGGACGGGATGTTGATCGTCTTGCTGTAAACGGCTGTGCCGGAGTAGAAGCGGATGCCGTCCTCCGGGCGTTTGCTCCAGTCCTGGAGGGAAGCGAATTCGACGGGTAGTTCCGGCCCACCCCATTTGGGATCGAAGGACACTTTCCACGGGCCGGTGATTTCCTGAACGGGCCGGTATTCGGTCCAGTTTTTCTGGGAGGAGGGTGAGGTCGGCTTCTTGTCGCGGAAGACCACAAAAAGCGAGCCGCTGGGCTCGAAGCGCAGAGGGACTTTTGTCAGGCCGTCCTTTTCCTCATAGTCCGCTGCTGGTGTCATCCTCCCGGTATCCGGCTGCCACAATTCCGGCTGCCTGCCGCTGGTGCGGAACGTGCAAACCACCTCGACTTCCTGCAATTCCGGGTTGGCGACAAAATAGACGTCCGCCCCGTCGATCTTCTTGTGAATGAACCCGAGATTTGAAGAGGGTTCGAAATCGGGTGGAACATCCAGTTTGGCGAGGGCGCGGGCGGCAATTTCAAGGTCCAGAGTGGAGTCCACCGGTCTCCTTCCTCTGACAGGAGCTTCGCTGATATCGCCCCACGGAGAAACGCCAAGCGTTCCGAACTCACGGGCCTTCGTCCACCGGGGCCCGGCGTTGGAATCGGCTAGCCATCCATCGGGAGCGGATTCTGCGGCTTCCCACGAACCGTCGGTGAAGATTTCCTGGATGCGTCCGTCACGATATTGGATTTTGACAACTGCGAGCAGTCCGGCCGGGCTCGGCTCATCGGTTGTATTTTCCGCCAATACGGAAATGAGGTTCGTGCCTGGTTTGAGCTTTTCGGCGATATGGAATGAGGGTGCCTGCTTGAAGTTGTCCCCGGTGCCGATACGGGCGCCGTTGACCCAGAGCGTGAACTGGTTGTCGGCGGCCATGAGGATGCGGGCGGATTCCACGTCGCCATCCACGTTCACGATGCGTCGGAAACAGCGTGTGCCGGGAGGCATGGAATGTCCCTTTGTGCCATCGTTGAACCAGATCCATTTTGCCTTCGAGAGGAGGTTGGTGGATGTCTCGATATCGTAGGGCGGGAGCGGATTTCCGGCCAATTCGCGGCCCCAGATGACGAAGCCTTTTCCGAACGGCCTTGTCGTGAGTTCGGCGGGAGGTTCGCCTTCGCCCCAGAGTTGGCGGGCGAGAGAGCGGACTTCTTCGTCGCATGCCGGATAATCTCTTAGGCCGGGCGATTTGAGAGGCGGCAAACCAAGGACTGTTGCGCCATCCTTCACGAGATCGCGGATCCTGCCGAGCAGGGCGGGGGTCATCGTTTCCGATTGCGGCAGCACCAGCATCCGGTAGCTCATCCCATCTGGAAGGACGAGCCGTCCGTCTCTGACTTTCATCCGCGAAAGCGCTTCCGTGGGACATCCGTCGAAGTTGTAGCCGGGACGGGTCGAGTCGGGACTCACCGGCGATGAGAATGACTGGGGAGAATTCTCCGTTGCCAAAAAGCAGAGGTCCGCGACGAAAAGCCCCTTTTGCAGGAGGAACTGGCAGCGGGCGAGGTAATCATGCCACGGCTTCGACTGGTTCCACCACGTTTGCGTGCGTTCGTAATGCTGTCCCCATGGCCCCATGCCAATGCCGGGTTGTCTGTCTGGATTTGTCCAAGGTTGGGAGGCGTAGCGATGGAAAACGAACCGGTTGACCCCCTCGCAGAACGCACGGTCGCCGAGCGCCTTCAGGAGTGCCGGGTGGCCGAGCCATCGCTCGTCTCTTGATGCCGTGAACGCCTCGGCACCGAGGATCGGTTTTCCATAAACGTGCGCGGCTGAGGCCATCTCACGGGAGCTGGGATTCAGGTCGGACTTGTTCGGATCGGCCGGCCGCCACCAGAATTCCGACATCGGTTCGTCGGCACAACCCGCAAATCTCATGTTGTCGAAGGGGCCGTTGCCATACGCCTCGATGGTCAGCCGCATGTCGTGCTTGTGTGCGAGTTCGGCAAAATATCCGGCGTAGTTTTCTTGCAGCAGGTCGCCTCCGGTCGCCCTCATGTCCCATAGGAAACGCTCCGAAACTTCCGGACTGTCCACGATGCGGCCGGCGAGGACCGGGAGAAGAGGGAGGGGGTCGTAACCGCGGAGGCGCCGGAATTCCTCACGGAATTTCGGCGTCCAGTTCTGGGAGCCCGTTTCCCAGCTGTCGATGTGAGTG
Source organism: Verrucomicrobiaceae bacterium (assembly GCA_007280915.1). Lineage (GTDB taxonomy): Bacteria > Verrucomicrobiota > Verrucomicrobiia > Chthoniobacterales > Terrimicrobiaceae > QYQL01. The sequence goes on from QYQL01000129.1 coordinate 40,366, forward strand.
GCGACAAAGGATTTTCCGACAAGCGGCGCGCTGTCGCCAATCACCTTCTCCATGAGGCCGTCAAAATGAACTTTTGTCGCCTCCCGGCTGAACTTGTCGCTTTCCAAACCCCGACCGCTTTCAGGTGCCGGGTGGTTGTCTTTTCCCGTGGTCGTGTGGCCGAATCTCAGGATCGTCCATTCACCGGCGGGCACGTCCCATTTGAGGAGCCCGTCCGCGCCGAGTTTGGCGGTCAGATCGAGGATTTTGTCGCGGAGGATGACGCTGGCTTCCGGCAGGTCCGGATACGATGCGCGCGATGGAATTTCCTCGCGTGTCAGGCCGGATTTGCCGGCGAGTCCGGAGAGAAAGCGGGGCGAGGGAGGGGTCGGGAACGCCAGCACGGCAATGTCGCGGTAGAAATCTTTTTCGGCTTTTGGCTGCGGGAGCTGGACTTCAAACTTCGCGGGCCCGCGTGTCTCCGTGCTGCTCCAGACGACCTTTTGCATGGAGAGTTCCGGAGTGACCCACGGGCCGCCGCTGCCGCACCAACCGGCATCGTTGTTCATGTTGACCTTCAGTCCGAGGCGGGCAGCCTCGCTGCAAAGATGCTTGAACAGGCCTCGCCACTCCGGCCCGCCGAACGCCGCGGGCCCGGTTGGTGTTCCCTGGGCGGTTTCCATGTAGAGCAGCCCGCCGATGCCGACGCGCTTCATGGCTTCGAGGTCGGCCGTGATTCCCTCGCGGCTGAGGTTGCCATCCAACGGGAAATAGTAGACCCACGGCCGCGCGGAATCGGGGGGATTCAGAAATTGCGCGGACAGGCCCTTGCCATCGGCCTCAGCGTTCATCACTCCGATGCTGCAGAGGGCGAGGAGAAGAAACGGGAGCTTTTTCATGAATTGATTCCCGGCGGGTGAAATCGTTGAAGCAACGATGGCTCAGGGAATTTGCAACCTGGTTTCGGTTTGCAGCATCACCGGGCCGAGGAGTCCGGAGTCGGGGAGCTTGTCGTTTTTCTTGTAATGAGTGAAAGACGTCCATGTGCTCCGTTCCGCTTCCGGCAGTGCGGCATCTCCGATGAGGCGGTTCGCCCACGTGTTGACCGCGCGGACGACGAGCTCATTTTTTCCGGGCCGCAATGCTTTCGTCACGTCCAGCCGGAACGGGGGCATCCAGACGATTCCGAGTGGCTTGCCGTTGAGGGAGACATCTGCCAGCTCGCGAACCTCTCCCAGGTCGAGCCAGATGGCCCGGTTGTCGGCCAGCAGTCCGTCGGGCAGTGTGAATTCCTGACGGTATTCTGCCGTGCCCGAGAAAAACCGGACAGCCGGATCGGGGTGGGTATTCCATGGGATGAGGCGCTCGAAAACCTGAGGGGCCGGCTTGGCCGTGCCTTCGAAGCTCACCTTCCACGGGCCGGTCAGGTCCAGCGGTTGAGGCATCGCAGGCACTGTGACGCTTGCTGTTTTGTTCTGCGGATTCGCAAACGCATACTTGCCGGGCACAGACGTCTCCATCACGGCGCTCCCGTCCGTCTGAATCCAAACGTCGGGAAGTCCGGTTGCAGACCCGTTGTCGAGCGGCCACAAGGGGGTTCCGTCACGGGAAACACTCGCAAAGTTTTTCCCTGCGGGATCGGGTCCGAAGACTACGAAAACTGATTCCGACGGAGTGAGTTCGAGAGGGATTTCCGTGCGTTCACCTGCAACGCGGAAGAGCGCAAGTTTCCGGATCGTCCCATTTTCGGGGTTCCAGATTTCCGGCGCACGACCGGCGGTGCGGAATGAGAACGTGGCACTCAGGGGATCGTTGCCGCCGTTGGCCAGGAAGTAGATATCCCGCTTGCCATCCGTGCGGTGGTGCCAGAAAACTTTCGGGTCTTTGGCCGCAGGGATCCACGAGAGATCCGGCTTCACGCCGAGGAGGGCGAGCGCCGCATCCACGGTCATGCCGGTGAGGACGCGACCCTTGCCGACGCGGTGATCCTGATCGGTTCCCCACAGCGCGTTGACATTTTCAAAAAATTCTTTGTCCGACGCCTGGCCTCCCTGCAGTCCCTCCCGGGCGGTTGGCTTCGGACCGAGGATGGTTCCGCCCGCTTCGACGAGTTCGCGGAGTTTTTTCACGGCATCGAGTGTCATGACATTGCGGTCCGGCAGCACGAGCAGGCGGTAGCGCGCGCCGCCGGAGGTAGCGACAATCTCGCCGTTCTCCACCGTGAGCTGCCGGAGGAGGTTTTTTCCGCCCGCCCAGTCGTTGGCGTAGCCCGCGGGAGCGTCCCAGAACATCTGCCGGTTGCCCCAGTCGGCATCCACGATCGATTCGTCGTCACCGATCAGCCGGCAGAAATCCGCGACAGTGCGCCCTTGGCGGAGCATTACCTGACTGCGCGCGATGGATTCGAGCCACGGTCCAGCCTGCTTCCACCAGGTCACGTGTCGGTTGAATGTCGTGCCGTAGTGGTTCATCGTCCAGCCCGGAGCGGGATCGCCGGAAGGCTGGTGGATGTAGCAGTGCATCGTGAACTGGTTGCCGCCAGCCGCCAGAATCTTGTCGCCAAATGCTTTCAGGTAACGCGGGGCCATATTCCAGTTCCCGCTGTTGCTGGTGAAAATTTCGACGGGAGTGACCGGTTTCCCGAGCAGGTGCGCCGCGGAAACCGTGTCGCGCAGCCCGCCGCTGATATTGCCGTTGGAGGTAAAATTCCCCATCGCCCAGGCCTCGCCCGCCGGGATGTCAACGTAGTCGAAATAATCCAGCGGGCGGTGGAGCGGGACCGGGCCCGCGGAGGCTTCCGCCAGGAACGTCAGGCCGTGCTTATTCGTGAGGTCCTGCATGGTGCCGTAGAAGGATTCCGAGACCAAATCCCGGATGGTGTGGCGAAAATCCTCGAGAAACCGCCGGGTCGTATCCGCATCACCCACCTGCTTCGCGCCGAGGACCGGCAGGAACGGGAGCAGGGAGTAGCCGTTGCGTCGCTCGAATTCAGCCGCGAGGTTTTCCGTCCAGTTCTGTCCGCCGGCTTCCCAGCTATCCACGCTGAACATCTTGAGTGCCGGCGAGCCCGGCCCGCCGCCGGTCATGCGGCGCAGCGCCTCCTCGCCGTGGCGGCGGACCAAGGTCGGATCGAACTTGTCCACCTCGTAGCCTTCCCCCTCATCGGTGGAGGGATGGTTTGTTTTTCCGTTGGTGGTGTATCCCATGCGCAGCACGAGCCAATCTCCCGGCGGGGCATCCCAGGAGAGCGAGCCGTCCGGCTTGATCTTCGACGTGAGATCGACGGCAAGCGCCGGGTCGAGCGGTTTGTCTCCGCCCATCAAAAACGGTTCGAACTTCGCAAAGGTTCCCTTCTCCCGTCCAGTCGCGGCCGCCCAGTCATTGAATTCCGGGTAAGTGAGCGGACTGCCTCCGGGAGGAAGCAGGTCGAGTTCGGCGACCCAATAATGCTCGATGCTCGCGGAGGCAAGGATGCGGAAATATTTTCCGGTAACCGCCGGGAAGTCCGCCACAGCGGAATTGTTGCTCTTTTGTTTCGCGGTTGCGATTTTCCGCCAGGTCTTCCCGTCATCAGAGGCCTCCAAGTCAAAATTCATAATACTGTCGGGCCTGAAAGTGAAAAGATTACCGTATGCGAACAGGCGGCCGACCGTGACCGGTTCCGGGTATTCGAGGAGGATTTCACGTTTCTCATTTTTCGCGTTGTCCCGGAGCAGCGTGTTGCTCAGGAGGTCTCCGTCCATCATCTCGCCGGGATTTCCGGTTGCTTTCGGCGCGGTGATTTTCGGTTTTTTGGCGGTCTTGTTGCCCGGGCCGACCGGATACGCCATGACCGCGATGTCCCGGTAAAATCCGCCGATCGTGAACGGCTGCGGGAGCTTGAGCGTCCGCTCTCCGCCGCCCGCGACTCGCGACTCGCTCCAGACAAAAATTTTCATCGACTGTTCCACCGAGTTCCACGGGCCTCCCGCGGTGGATGAACCCGCGCAATCCTGAAAGCTCAGCACCAGACCGAGCCGGGAAGCCTCCTTCTGCAGATGGCGGATGCCTGCGTCGTATTCCTTAGAGAACATTTTGACGTTACCCGTCTTCATGTCCTTCCGGTGCTCGGTGAAAACGATCATCCCGCCCACGCCGGCCGAGGCCAGCGCCTCCAGGTCCGCGGTGATGCCCGCCGGATCCATGAACTCATTTTCAAAAAAGAAAAACACCCACGGTTTGAATGGTGCAGGCGGGTTGGCGAACTCCTGCTGCAGGGTTTCCGCAGCCGCCGCATTGGGGAGCAGGGGAGAGGTTGCGATGAGGGCCGCCAAGGCAAGGGTGGTCCGCCAAGAAAAAGATGAGGGGGTTGGCATTTGATTTTTACTTCAGTTGTTTTTCAATAAAATCCAGCAGTTCCTGACACTCGAAGAAAGATGGGGATACCTTGTGTCCTTCTCCGTCGATGATCTTCACGGAAACCGTCCCGCCGCCCGCCTCGTAGCGTTCCTTGAGGAGCGCTCCGTTTTCCTCATAAGGCACCAGCGTGTCGGCATTGCCGTGGACAAGGAAGAGGGGAATCTTGTTCGCCAGTAACCCCTGCAGGTTGTCGATGGGGTTGAATTTGGTGAGACTCCCGGTCATTTCGGCCTCGGACATCCCGTAATCTTTCAACACGAGTCCTTTGGAATTTTTCATCGGCCAGCTCGACAGATTGCACACCGGGTAGATCCCTGCGAAGGCGGTCATCTTGTCCGGATGCCGCATCGCCCAGGTGAGCATCATCAGTCCCCCACGGCTCTGCCCTAGCAGGACCGGCTTCGGCGAATACCCGCGCCGGACCATTTCGTCGTAAAAACCCGTGAATTTTTCGGTGCTGGCCGGAGAGCCTCGGACTTCGCCGAGATTGATACCGGCCACGCTGATCCCCTGGTCCAGCAGGCGCTGGAAATACCAGGCATGTTCCTGTTTCGGCAGGTTGTTCAACGTCGGCGCATACCAGACCCACGGCTTGCCGACGCCGGGGTTTGGCGCGGCCATGAGGAACGCCGGACTGCCATTGACGTCAAAGCGTTCTGCGGGCAACGGAAGATTTTCGGCCGACTGAACGGGAGTGACGAGCAACCGTGCCAACGCGCCGAATGCGAGTGCCCGGAGGAGATGGAGCTTCATGGATTTCCTTTGATTGGGGTTGGCGACACGGAGAGAACAACCGGGCCGAGCAGGCCGCCGGGGAGCGGGGGGTCTTTCAGGCCGCGGGATGCCCAGGAATGCTGGACCGGAAGGAATTTGTTGGCCAGCCGCCAGTTGTGCCAGGTGTTGGTGACAAGGATCTCGAGGGTGTTCTTTCCGGGTTGGACGAGGTTTGTGATGTCCAGGCTGAACGGGGCGGTCCAGACCATGCCTGCCGGCTTGCCGTTGACAAGCACCTCGGCGAGGTCGTGGACGACGCCAAGATCGAGGAGCAATTTTGAATTTGGAATTTGGAATTTGGAATTCACTTGGAAGGTGGTCTGATAGGAGGCGGTTCCAGCGAATGCGCTGATGCGTTTGTTCTGACTTGCGGACCACTCGAAAAGCTCTGGGCTGGTGATCTCGAATTTCGGCTCTCCCTCACGGGCCGGACGGAACCCGATGCTCCATGGCCCCGCGAGGGTCTGCATGGCCTTGTCGCCGGTTTCCTTCGGCAGCGGCTTGCTGTGGTCGCCATCGGATTGCTTCCGGAAGACGACGAATGTCGATCCGTATGCGGGAAATTCCAGAGGCACTTGGACGGTATCCTTTTCGATCTGATAAACAGGAC
>QYQL01000092.1 GCA_007280915.1 Verrucomicrobiaceae bacterium
GGGGGTTGATCTTCGGTCGGTCCGCGTGGAAGCGCGTGACAGCATTTTGCATTTTGCATTTTGCATTTTCCATTCTCCTCCTGCCCGCCGTCCTTCCCGCAGCTGACGACGTGATCGCCCGTGTCGGAGAAACGGAAATCAAGGCTGCGCAGGTGAAGCCCTTTCTGGCGAACATCTCCGAGCAGGACCGTGAGACTATTGCCAAGAACCCTGCGGCTCTCAGTCAGGCGGTCCGCACTTTGATTCTTCAGCAGATGCTGTTCAAGGAGGCCCTTGCGGCGGGCTGGGACAAGACCCCCGAGGTCGCGGAACAAATCGAGCGTCTCCGCCAAGGTGCCATTGCAGAGTCGTATCTCCAGTCGATCTCCAAGGTCCCGGATGGATTTCCGTCCGACGAGGAAGTCAAAACGGTTTACGAGGCCCGCAAGAGCGAGCTCAAGGTTCCCAAGCAGATTCAGCTCGCCCAGATCTATGTCGCGATTCCGAAAGAGGCCGACAAGGCGGCGCAGGACAAGGCAAAGGCCCGCATCGATGAGATCGCCAAGGCGGCCAAATCGGGGGACTTCGCCGCGGTCGCACGCGACAAGAGCGACGAACGCGAAAGCGCATCCCGCAGCGGGGAAGTGGGCTGGCTCGCGGAAGCCCAGATCCAGCCTGACATCCGCACCAAGGTTTCCGGGCTGGCAAAAGGAAGCGTGACCGATCCGATCCGCCTCGGCGACGGATGGTATGTCGTCAAGGTGATCGACACAAAAGAGCCCCATACCGCCACTCTTGAGGAGGTCAAGGACCAGCTCGTGCACCTGCTTCGCACCGATCGCGCCCGCGCCAATCGCGATGCGTATCTCTCGAAACTCCAGCAGCAGAATCCGGTTGCCCTCGACGAGATCGGCCTGTCCAAACTTCTCCAGCCCTGAGGCGCTGGGGCGCGCCGGGCATTTGCCGCCCGATGATCTTCTGCGGGAAGATGCGATTCCATTGTCATTTGCCCCGAACGTGTTGTATGTGAATTGGGAATAGCCCCCAAGCCCAGGCCGGGCACTCGAAGCATGACCGAGCAGAATCCATCCAACGAAGAAAAAAAATCAAGATCAAGCCCCGGGCTTTGAAAACCACTTCGCCCGAAGAGGATGGCGCCGACGGCGAGGAGGCGGGAAAGCCGGCCAGCAAGCTGGCGAGCCGGGTTCAGCCGACAGGAATGCCCTTCGAGGCCCGGGCTCAGTCGCGTCCGCGAACCGGAAGCGGTGACCACGAACTTTCTGAAAAGCAGGAGGCTGACGGCCCGGATGCTGCCTCAACCCCTCCCGACTCTCCTCTTCCGGATAAGGCTTCCGAGCCTTCCGGGATGAGTGTCGTGCCCCGGGCCAAGCCGGTTTTCCGGCTGAGAAGCTGGGTCAGGAAAACGCTGCAAAGACGCGTCAAACTCAAGCGTGCCCTGGTCGTTTTTGCCGGCGTGCTCGTCCTGGTCGCCTGGATGTTTTACTCCTTGGGGAGCGCCATGCAGCAGTCGCAAATGATTTCGGAGATCGCCAAGCAGGGGGTTGAAATTCCAGCGGATTTTCAGGCGCAACTCGATGCGGCGTTGAAGAGCCTGCGGGATGGCAAGGCGGACAAAGCGCTCGGACAGTTGATTGTTCTGGAGCGCGAAAACAGCTCGGTTTCGTCACTCACCTATCTGGTTGCCCTCGCCGCCATGCAGAGTGGGGATTCCGACAAGGCCCTGACGAAGGCCAACGAATCGATCGCCAAAAGAGAACGGGTTTCGGACTCGCTGGCCCTGAAGGCGGTTTTGGAAACCCAGAAGAACAGCAGCAGCTTCGGAGATCCGCGGGTCCGGGCGGAATCCTATCTGCGCCAGGCCATGCTCGCCGACGAGGCGAGCTCGTCGCCATGCATCGAACTCGCCTCGCTGATGCGATACCGCGGGCGCCATGAGGAGGCGAAACAGTTTTTGGAGGCCGCGCGTTCCCGGCTGAATCCGGTGGACAGCCACGCGGTGGTTGATACCTCGCTGGCCCTCCTGAACCTGCAGTTTCTACCGGACGGGGAGTTGCCGGCGGACATCAATCCGGACAAGGACGTCGCCTCGTTGTTTTCCGCGGCTTACGTCGCGATGCGCAAAGGTGATTTTGCGCGCGCGGCGGACATTCTCCGCAAGGGCCGCGACCGTCTCCCTCCCGACCTCTACTACTATCTGGTGAACGATCCCGCGATGCGGAAATTTGTCAGCCGCCCCGAAGTCGCGGAATTTTTCCAGTAGCCCGTCAGTCGTGGCAGTGCCCGTGTCCGCAGCCGCAGCCGGCCTCATTTTCCGCAGGATCCACAATAATGGTTTCCAGGCGGATCTCCTGAAGGGCCAGTTGCTCGCGAGCCTGCGTGAGGAGGCGCATCGCGACGGGGTCCGGCTCATGGCTGGTGCGGAGATGGATCTCGACCGGCCTGTCGGCATATTGGGGGAACGATCCGGTCATTTCCCCGTCGAGAATGAATGAGGCGTAGGCGTTGAGCTTTTCCTGCAACTGGAAGAGTTGCTCCTCGCCACCGGTCCACGGTCGGGTTTCATACATGGCCAGCACGAGGGTGTCGCGGCGGGCATCATACGCGAATGCATCCAGGACGCCGGGGTGGGAAATGCCTTTCGGGACCGCGTTCAGATTTTCGGGAACCATTGGTAGAGCATGAAATAGACCAGCACGCCGGTCACGGAAACGTAGAGCCAGAGCGGGAATGTCCAGCGGGCCCAGGCACGGTGCATCTCGTAACGCGCCCGGATCGCGTGAGTCATGGTGACAAGGATCAGCGGCACGATGACCATCGCAAGGATCACATGCGATGCGAGCATGCCGTAATAAAAGGTTTTCCAAAACCCGGTCCCTCCGAACGGAGTGTGAACCCCGCGGACCAGGATTTTGTGGAGGACGTAGGTTGTCAGGAACACGCACGAGACGGCAAACGCCGCCGTCATGCAATTTCTATGCGCCAGTTTCCGGTCGGTCTTGATGAAGAAAATCCCCGCGAGCAGGAGGACGGCGGCTGTGGCATTGAGTCCGGCATTGAGAGCCGGGAGGCCGGAAATGCTCATCGGGGGGCGTCATGCCAGCGGCCAGCCAGCCAGCCAGATCGCACAGGCAGTGGAAGAAATTTCATCTTCGGGATTTTTGTGCAGGAATTCCAGGATGTCGATGACAAGGTTTTCGACCCGCCGCGCACAGAAGGGAGCCTCACTCGACCTTGCCCGCGTAGAAATCGCGGATCCACAGGGCCAGGCCATCGGCGTTGCGCTCGGGGACCATGTGCAGGTCGGAGTTCTTCGAGTAGTCCTCGATGCCCCATGCCCACGGCAGTGCCTCGCGCCGCTTGAGATCACGAACCACGTCCCTGGCGCAGAACACGTCTTCTTCGGTGGGGATTGCATTGCGTTCGATGATCGCCTCACGCACGCCGAAGCAGGGAGACAGCTCCTTGAGCAGTTCGATCTGCGTGCTGTTGGCGTTGATGTTCCCCGGATGAACGAACAAGCCCACATGCGGCGCAACTTCGGCCCACTGGCCCGTATCACGGAGTTCCTCCAGTCGATCAGCCCACGCCGTGCCGATGAATATGCGCGGTGCAGCTCCGGTTTGCCCGGTTCCCGGCTCCGAACCGGCCGCGCCAACTGGTGCCACGGGTCCGAGCAAGACCGCCGCGAAAAAGCTGGCCAACGACAGGCGCGCCGGAGATCGCTCCAATCTGGTCATATACTCCTTTCAGCCTATATCAACCGCTCATGGCCACGGAAACATGAAGCAGGGCAGTGGCTAAAAAAAACTCCATCATGCACCCGGTGGGCGAATGGCCTGCTGACCTGCGCAAACGCTCATCAACTCGCCGTTTTGCGCGGGTAGGGACATCGAAATCAGGGCCTGAAATCTCATTGCTTTCCACTTTCTCGCAGGAGATCGCCGATGTCCATGAGAAGCTTCTGAACCACCTCCGGATCGTTCCCATCCGCAAATCCGCGCAACCTTCCTTTGCCATCCACGATGACAAATTTTGTCGACTGAGCCAAGGTGCCGTTCGGCTCCTTTTTTTCCAGCGGCTGGAGAAGGCCCTTGATGACAATGGCATCCACCTCCTCCTTGCTGCCGGTGAGAAATTTCCACCGGCCCGGTCCCGCGCCCAGGCGGGCGGCATACGCGGACAGCACATCCGAGGTGTCAAATTCCGGGTCCACGGAGAACGTCACCAACTCGACTCCCTCCCCCGCGCTCCCGATCTTCTGATTCAACTCGGCCATGCGTGCGCTGATCATCGGGACCGGACCGGAACCCCGGGTGAAGACGAAGTTTCCAATCCAGATTTTCCCCTTGAGGTCCGACAGTCCGAACGGTTTTCCAGACTGGTCCAGCAGCCGGAAATCCGGGACATCCGACACCGGCTGCAGGTGGTTCGGCACCCGGACCGGGCGCGCGCCTTTCAATCCCGACCAGGCGAATGAAATGAGCGTCGCAACAAAGATGAAAGCGACCACCCACCCCAGGTAGGGAGTTTCCCGGGCCGGCGGCTCAGACCCGGCGGGGGATGGTGCAGAGCTCATCTGGTGGTCGCGAGGAGAACCCCGAGAAGGAGCGGAAGGTAGAGGATGGACGAGAAAAACAGCCGCCTCGCCGACCCGCGGTCACGATTCAGGAGAAAGTGCATCGCAAACCCGCAGAAGGCCGTCCCAAGCAGGAGTGCCGCGAAGAAATAGGCCGGAGAGTTGAATCCCAGAATCGCGGGAAGCAGGGTGACCATCACCAGGCAGGAGGAATAAAGCAGAGCCTGGCGCGAGGTGGTTCCGCCCGCCGGGTCGTGGGTAGTGATCATCACGCACCCGGCCTGCTCGTAGTCTTCGCGATACATCCAGGCGATGGCGAGAAAGTGGGGCATCTGCCAGAACCAGAGAACGGCGAAGAGGAGGCAGCCCTCCAGATCGTAGTGCCCGCGTGCCGCCACCCAGCCGATCAGCGGGGGCAAAGCCCCGGGCACGGCGCCCACGAGCGTGTTCAGCGAACTCCAGCGCTTCATGGGAGTATACACGAAAATGTAAATCGCGATCGTCGCGAAGGCGAGAAACGCCGCCCGCATGTTCGTGAAAACTCCAAGAATTGCGATGCCGGTTGCCGAGAAGAATATCCCGAAGAGCAGGGCATCGAGCGGCTGCATGCGCTGAGCCGGGAGCGGGCGGTTCCGCGTGCGCTTCATCCGCGAGTCCAGATCGCGCTCCCACCATTGGTTGAGAGCCGCGGCACCACCGGCGCAGAGGGCGGTTCCGGTGAGCGTGGCCAGCAGAAGGCCCCAGTCGAGCGGTCCGCGCCAGCCCAGAAGAAAGCCGACGAGGGTGGTGATCAGAACCAGCAACGACAGGCGCGCCTTCACGAGTGTCATGACATCGCTCATGACGGAAACAGGTGAGGAGATGGTGGTGGCGGATTTCATGCGACCCGTGAGGCGAAGGAGATTCCGGGCTCGGAAAAACGGAACCTGTGCGCTTGGCAGGCCCGGCAGAGCCGGAACGAGAAGACCGCCCCGAGAAGAAGAACCAGCGCTCCGGTTGCCATGTGTATTGTGGCGATGTCGGCCGCCTTGTTCGACCAGATCGTCCACGCGCCGAGTCCTGCCTGGAGTCCGATCAGGGCGAGCCATGCTCCGCTCCAGGCTTTGGTTGCGCGGAGCCTCGAGGCGGTGGAGGCGCGGAAAAAAACCGCCGCTGCCGTCAAAACAATCAGGGAGGCCATGGCGCGGTGGGCCATCTGAACCCAGATAAACAGTGCGCTTGTCGGAACTTCGCCCGCGGTATCACGGGCGGCATTGATCCGGGCAACCGCTCCGGGCGATGTGTCGGGGATCCATTGGCCGTATGCGAGGGGGAAATCCGGGATGGAAAGCCCGGCGTGCTCGTGACGCATGGCCGCGCCGAGCCCGAGTTGGATGAAAACAAGAACCGTGGTGGCAAGAACCAGATTTTTCAGAACCGGGTCGGGGTGGAAGATATCCCATTCACCGCGCAGGAACCGGGGGCTTGTCGCGACAGCCAGGATGGTGACCACGCAAAGAAATGCCTGCGCGAGGAGCGCGTGAAAAATCCCGATTTCATCCCTGTAGAGTGTGACCCTCAGACCGCCGAGCAGGCCTTGAAGACAGACTGCCAGAAAGGCGGCGACACCGAGCCATCTGACCCATCGCCTCCGGTCGGCGGCCAGCACCCACACCGCCAGGATCATCGTCATCAAGCCCACCCCGGAGGCTACCAGCCGGTGGCTGTGTTCATAAAAAATCCCGCCGACCCATTTGGAAACCGGAAACAAGAACATGTTGTAGCCGTAGGTGGTCGGCCAGTCGGGCACCGCCATCCCGGCATTCTTCGACGTGACGATTCCGCCGGTGCAAAGCAGAAAGAATGTGGCAGCGGCAGTGAGGATCGCCCAGACGTGGAGCGCCCGCGGCTGCTTGATGGAGGTCGCGTCATCCATTGTCAGCGGCCTTCAACGATCATCAGGCTGGGGATGAACTGCTGCACGCCGTTGGTCTCGGTGATATCGACCACGGTGTTGAGGGGATCGCGGGAGTCGAACGCGACGAACCAAAGCTTGTTGAATTGTCCGTTTTGGTTGGAGGAAACGATCGTCGTGAAGACGATGTATTCCCTTGGTTCGGGAACCGGGAATTCATACCGTCCGCTGGCATCGCTGGTCGTGGTGGCGATCGGTCGGGGCAGGTCTTTGAGGTAAAATTCGGCAGCATCCACACTGGCACCGGCGGGCAGGTGCGAGGCTTCCTGGCTCCTGGAAGCGAGGTGTTCCTCGATGGCTTTCCTTGGATACAGGGAGACCTGAATGCCCGGCATGGCGACCCGCTTGCCGGAGTCGTTGCGCAGGATAAGGCTGCCGCGGACGACGCCGGGTTCGGCGATCTCCCGGGCCACAAAAAGGAGGCGCTGGTATTCCTTCTCCTTCTCGTCGAGTTTCGTCTGGATCTCCTCCACAAGGGCCTGCTGTTTTGACATCTCCGCGTAGAGGCCCACGATCCAATAGGCGCATCCCCCCAGGGCTGAGAGTGCCAGGAGGAAGGCGATCCAACCTGCGAGGACAGGGGCTGCGTTGCGTTGCGTACGCCTCTCGCGCCTTGAGGGAACTCCTGGCGAGGACGTGCTCGCCCCTTCCCGGTTCTTGGTGCGCGAGTAACGGGGGGCATCTGTTTTCCGGAGAAATTCCGGGAGAGGCGTCCACTCGGTCGCCCCCTCGCTGAAGCAGAGATCGCTGTCGAGAAAATGGCCTGTATCCATCAGCGAAGCCAGTTGTTCGGGCGGAAACTGGCCGATGATCTTTCCATTGCGCGCGACATGGACAAGGCGGTTGGTCATTGCGGGTTTTCTTCCATCAGCATTTCCCTGTTCTTCGCAACCCAGTCAAGTGCTTCCTCGCGCGTGGAGAGGGCGCCTTCGAGCTGGAGTGTCTGGACCGAGTCGAGGACCCGCTTGAAAAGTGGACCCGGCCTCCAGCCAAGCGCAATCAGGTCGTTTCCGGTGACGAGCGCGGGAGGGATCAGCGGCTGGTTGGAAAACTCCTCCCGCTTCGCGAGGAGGAATTCGTAATTGTCGAGCATCCCGTGCGAGCCAAGGCAGTCCACACGGTGGAGCTCCAACTCGTCGTCGATTGTCGGACGGGCGAGAAACCGCTTGAGCGTGGCGACCCGCATGTTCCGGACGTCTTTGAAGGCCATGTGGTTTTTGATCGCGACCAGCCCGGCCTCGGTGTCGGCATTTGAGAAACGCAGGCGCGCGAAAATTTCCTCCGCCATCGTCGCGCTCACCGACTCGTGCCCGTTGAACCGGATCCGCCCGGTCGCATCGCGGACACCGGTTCGAGGCTTGCCGATGTCGTGGAAAAGCACGGAGAAAACCAGCGGAACGGAGACCTGTTCCGGGAGGAGCGACAGCATCAGCCTGGTGTGAACGAAGACGTCCCCCTCGGGGTGAAACTCCGGAGGTTGCTTGCAGTCTTTCATCGCGGCCACCTCGGGCAGAACGATCTCCAGAAGCCCGGATTCATCGAGCAGGTCGAACCCGCGCAGGCGGGACGGATGAAGGAAGATTTTGACGAGTTCATCACGGATCCGCTCCGCGCTGACAGTCAGGATTTCCGGTGCATGGGCCCGGAGAGCGGCCCAGGTTCCGTGCTCGACGGAAAACCCCAGCGTCGCCGAAAAACGGACTCCCCGCAGAAGACGGAGCTTGTCCTCGCCGAATCTCTCTCCGGGATCTCCAATGCACCGGATGATGCCGGACTTGAGATCCGCCTGCCCGCCGACAAAGTCGAGGATCCGGTCCTCCAGCGGGTCGAAGAAAAGCCCGTTCACGGTGAAATCCCGGCGGAGGGCGTCCCCGCGGGCATCCGAAAAAGTGACGGATTCCGGATGCCGTCCGTCGGGGTAGGCGCCATCCGCGCGGAAGGTCGCCACCTGACATTCCATTCCGTCCTCGATCACAACGATCACCCCGAACTGCGCCCCCACCGCCACGGTGCGGGGAAAGAGCTTCTGAACTTCCCCGGGACGGGCGCTGGTTGCGATGTCGATGTCGTGAGCCTCCCGCCCGAGCAGGCGGTCCCTGACGCAGCCGCCCGCGAAGAGCGCCTCATGGCCGTGCTCGCGGAGCTTTTGGACGATCCGCCTGGCCGTTTCTTCCATTGCTATTTGATCGCCGCCCAGACGCGGTGGACATCGTCGTGGTCCTCCAGGGCCTGAAGAAATTCCCCCGCCTCCGCGCGCTGGGTGTCGTCGAGGGCGGGGATCTGCTTCGCGACATGGCCGAGTTCGCTTGTCACCACGGTCCATCCGTTTTGAGAAAGCCACTGCGAGACAGCGGCCGTGGCCGCGCGCTCGGTCAAAAAGCGCGCTGCGGCAGCCCCTTCCGGGATGTCGTCATTCTCCGCCGCCGTGATCACCACGAAATCGTTCGCACCCGCCTCGATCGCCGCCGCCTCAATGTCCGTGGCCGGATCCGGATGGTGCGCCTCGACGATCCCGACGTGATCGAACAGAAACTTGTTGCTGCCGGCCGTCCCGAGCTGGCCCTTTTTGAAAAGCACGCGGATTTCCGGCGCGGTGCGGTTGTTGTTGTCGGTGAGAACCTCGACGATGACGGGCACCTTGTGCGGGGCGTATCCCTCGAAAACAATGTGTTCGAGCACGAGCTTTTCGTCTCCGATTCCGGCCCCCTTCTTGATCGCCTTCTCGATCACGTCGCGCGTGACGGATGCCCTGCGCGCCTTTTCCACGACCGCGAACAGCCGGGCGTTCCCCTCCACGTCCGGTCCGCCCTGCTTGGCGGCGACCATGATTTCCTTCACCAGCTTTCCGACGACCTGACCTTTTTTCAGGTTCGCCACCTCACGTTTTGCATGCAGCCACTGTCTTCCCATAGGATGCACAACCTATGCGTGCCCACCCGCGCGCGCAAACCCATTTCCACCCGACGCGTGTTCCTCGCCCGCCGCCGCCCGGATTTTTCTCTTCAATTGGGCCTTTCTCTGCTATAAGCCGCCGTTCCGCCACGCATGGAAACTCCCGAAACTCCCGATGATGAGCTGGTTGCCCGCACGAAGGCGGGTGAAGCCCGGGCGTTTGATGAACTGGTCGTCCGCTACAGCCCGCGCCTCTACGGGTTGCTCTATAACATGACCTCGAACCACGAGGACACCAACGACCTTCTCCAGGAGGTGTTCGCCAAGGCCTACCGCTCGATCAAGGGATTCCAGGGAAAATCCAGCTTCTATACCTGGATGCACTCGATCTCAGTCAACATGGCGATCAACTTCCTCAAAAAGCGCAACCGCCGGATGACGATGAGCCTCGATGATGTGGACAACGGGATCATCAACGACCCGGATTTCATCGAGGCCACCAGCGACCATGACCCGAGGCATCAGGCAAATCTCGGCGAACTTCAAAAAAAATTGAACGAGGCCATGATGAAGCTGTCTCATGAGCATAGAGCCGTTGTGACCATGTTTGATATCCAAGGAATGCCCCATGCGGAAATCGCGAAGATTCTGAAAATCTCCGAGGGCACGGTCCGCTCGCGCCTCTTCTATGCACACAGGCAGTTGCAAAATTACCTGCAAGAGTTTATCACCAACTAGACCACATTCATGACACCTGAAGAAAATATCTCGAAACTCCTGAGGCTCAAGCGCTACGAGCAGCCGCCTCCCGGCTACTTCGACGATTTTCTCCGGGAGTTCCAGTCCAGGCAGCGTGCCGAATTGATCCGCCGCCCGCTATGGGAATTGGTCTGGGACAGGATCTCGATGGTGGCACCGGCTTTTCAGGTTCCGCGTCTGGCCTACGCCTCGATTGCGGCCCTGGCCCTGGCCGCGTCCGCCCTCATTATCGCCCGGCCCGGCCCCCAAACTTCAGGAAACCTCGCGGACAACAGCCGTCCAATGCTCAGCCTGACGTCTCCGAACCCCGTCACAATTGGAGAATCCCTCCCGGTCGCAACGACTTCCACCGGGTCCCCATCTGTGCACTATGTTCTGCCGACCCGTCCGGTGAGTTATGTTTCCTCCCGCAGTTTTTAAGCTTTCCACCACTGCGCTGGCATTGATGCTGGGCGGGATCCTTGCGGGCTCCGCCCTTGCTCAGGATTCGTTGGCGGAAAACCTGTCCGGGCAGGTGCGGAAAATCTTCGACGAGCACCGCGATGCGGTCGTCAAGGTCCGCGCAAAGGACAAACTCGGCATCCGTTTCGGGAGCGGGTTTTTCGCGGACCTCACCGGCACGGTTTATACGCATGCCGGAATCGTTTTGAAGGCGGACGAGGTGACTGTGATTTCGAATGGAAAGGAACTCCCGGCGCGCGTGCTCGTGGCCGATGAGCGCAGCGGGATTGCGATCCTGAAGGTCGATGCTTCAACGCCCTCGATTCCAATCGGAGATTCCCAGAAGGTTATGGTGGCCACACCGGTCATGATGATCGGATATCCCGAGGACCTCGACGCGAGCCCGAGTTTCGGAATTGTCGGCGGGTTGGATCGTGAGTATCTCGGCCAGCATTTTTCCACGACGCATATCCGGGCAAATCTTCCCGTCCAGCGCGGACAGGGTGGAGCCCCTGTCCTGAATTTCGACGGGGAAGCGATCGGGATCCTCGTGGGGAGGGTCGATGCCGGGTCCGCCTGCCATGTCCTGCCGATGCGTGCGGCCGAAAAGGTTCGCAGCGATCTGGCAAGATTCGGGGAACTCCGCCCGGGCTGGGTGGGAGTCGAGGTCGAGGAATCCGAAACTCCGGTTCAGGGATCCACCGCGAAAGTGGGAGCCCTTGATCCCGACACTCCGGCTGCGGTATCAGGTCTCCAGCTCGGAGATATTCTTCTGAAAGTGGGAGGTATGCCGATCATTTCCAGTGAAGACGTCATCGACGCCTCGTATTTTCTTACCGCAGGCGACAATGCGGATATCGAGATCGTCCGCGGCTCCGAAAACATGACGATTTCCGTCCGGCCCGTCCTCCACCCGCTTGCTCCCGGGCACGAAATGCAGGCGACAGTGAAGCCCGATGTATCTCCGCGGCTCCATCTGGAATAGCGGGCTTTTTGCCGCGGTGCTATTTCTCGGCTCCCTGCCTCTCTCCGGCTGGGAGATCAAATCGTTCGACGGCCACGATTACGTTCCGCTTGGGGAAACGGCGACATTTTACGGGCTTGGCGAGGAGGCATCTCCTGCTTCGGGATCGAAAAAACTTCACGGGGGGAACCGTGAGATCACCGCCGTGAGGAACAGCCGTGAGATCATCATTGACGGCGTCAAACACTGGCTCGCGTTCCCGGTGATCGAGGAGGGAGGACGGCTGTTTGTCTCACGCCTCGACCTCGGCAAGACGATTGATCCGGCGTTCCGTCCAACACTCATCGGCGGGTTTCCCGCCGTCACGACGGTCGTCCTCGACCCCGGACATGGAGGAAAGGACAACGGCGCGAGGAGTCCCTACGAGCAGGAAAAAAACTTCGCGCTGGATGTCGCGCGTCGTGTCCGGGACCGGCTCCAAAAATCCGGGGTCCGCGTGCTCATGACCCGCAACAATGATTCCTTCATCGAACTCCAGGAACGGGCCGCATTTGCGAACCGCCTCAAAAACGTCATCTTTGTGAGCATCCATTTCAACGCCATGGACACCAACCAGTCCGCCAACGGCTTTGAAGTTTTCTGCGTGACACCCCGCGGGGCGCCTTCGACGGCCTACGAGCAGACGCGGCTCCGCGATATGGTCGAGGAGAACGGCAACGAGCACGACCTGCACAGCTTCGCCCTCGCCAACACCGTCTATCACGCGATGCTGGGCAAAACCGACATGACCGACCGCGGGGTGAAGCGCGCCCGGTTCGCGGTCCTCCGCCTCGCCGGCGTCCCGGCTGTTCTGATCGAGGGAGGGTTCCTCACAAATTCCGGAGATGCCCGCAATATCGCGTCCAAGCAGTGGCGCGACAACTACGCCTCCGCGATCGCAACCGGAATTCTGGAATACAAAAAACTCGCCGAGCAGAAAATTGCCCCCCGCGAGATCTCCTCATACCGGCACCCGGAATCCGCGCCGTCCTCGGTCGCGGCTGCTGCCGCGAAACCCGCCGCCATTCCCGGAGTTGCTCTCCGCGAACTTCCCGAGTGAGTTGACCGGTCGCGATGCCTGAAAGTCGCCGCCGCATTTCCGCACGCGGCATTTTCGATGTTGTCCACCAAGACCTGACGCCCGCGAGCGGAGCCTCTGCCAGCGAAGAAACGGCTAAAAATTCCGGAAGCTCATCGCACCGGCAGCCGGGTGGAATTCCCCTTTGTCGGTGTCTTTGGCCAGATAGGCCATCGTCTTGTCCTTCTCCTCGAGGATCGGGATCTCGCCCGGTCCGGCCCACCCTTTTCCACGGGCGGTCACTGTATAGACAACATTGATGAGATCGCCCTCTTTGACGCTGGAGGCGGAGCGGGTGACCCCGTTGACGAGGGCCATGACATGCACGTTCTGGCGCTCGGGCGCGTCCCCGGGCTCGATCTCCACCCGGAGAACTTCGATGGTCAGTAAATCCGAGGCGGCTTTGTGCATGGACTCATACGCGGAGGGAGGGAGTTCCGCGCGAAGGAGGAGAGGACAGGCCACGACAAGCAGAAGCAGGAATCGGCGCATGGATTCCTTTTCGCCGCGAATGGGCCCGGAGGCAAGAAAATCACATGGAATCGGTTGCAACACGGACGGTTTGCGTTCAAAGTTCGCGCTCATTCCTCATCACTATGGCTGATTACGATTTGATTGTTGTGGGCGGCGGACCCGCCGGGTATGTCGGAGCAATCCGTGCCGGGCAGCTCGGAAAAAAGGTGGCGTGTGTCGAGATGGACCGCGCGGGGGGAACCTGCCTGAACTGGGGCTGCATCCCGACGAAATCGCTGCTGAAAAATGCGGAGGTTTACCAGCTCCTGAGCCACCATGCGGCAGATTTCGGAATCAAGGTCGAGGGGCTCTCTTACGAGTGGGACAAAGTCATCGGGCGCAGCCGCAAGGTGGCCGACCGGCTGGCCGGCGGCATCGAAATGCTCTTCAAGAAAAACAAGGTCGACTACATCCGTGGTGAAGCGTCGATTTCCAAGGCTGGCGTCGTCGAGGTGACCGACAAGGACGGGAAGAAGACGGAATACAAAGCTGGGAAAATCCTAATTTCCACCGGCGTTGTCGCTCGCGAGATGCCGGGATTTCCGTTCAACGGCAAGAGCGTCATCGGCAGCAAGCAGGCGATGGTCCTCGCCGATCAGCCGAAGGATATCATCATCATCGGCGCGGGCGCGATCGGCGTCGAGTTCGCCTATTTCTTCAACTCCTTCGGCACGAAGGTCACCCTCGTCGAAATGCTCCCGAACATCCTCCCGATCGAGGACACCGAGGTCAGCGCGACGCTCGAAAAATCCCTCGCCAAGCAGGGGATCAAAATCCTCGTCGGCACGAAGGTCGAAAAGGCCGAGACGACGAACAAGGGCGTGCGGCTGACTGTCAGCGGCAAGGCCAACGAGACGATCGAGGCGGCCATCGCGCTGGTCGCCATCGGCGTGAGTCCGCTCATGCCGCCTGGAATCAAGCTCGAAACCGACGCCAAGGGCTGGCTCAAGGTCGATGCCAACTACGAGACGAGCGTCAAGGGAATCTACGGGGCCGGCGACATCATCGGACCGCCGTGGCTCGCCCATGTTGCCAGCTTTGAAGCGGTGCAGGCGGTCGAGGGCATGTTCGCCGGAAAGAAACCCCGCAAGGTCGGCGTGTTCCCGGGGTGCACGTATTGCCAACCGCAGGTCGCCAGCGTCGGGCTCAGCGAGCGCGCCGCCACGGAAAAAGGCCTCAAGTTCAAAATCGGAAAATTTCCGTTCATGGCCAGCGGCAAGGCGCTCGCCGTCGGAGAAAGCGAAGGGTTCGTGAAGCTTCTCATCGGAGAGAAGCACGGGGAAATCCTCGGCGCCCACATCATCGGTGCCGACGCCACCGAAATGATCGCCGAGCTCGGTCTGGCCATCACGATGGAGGCGACCTACGAGGAACTCCTCGCCACGATCCACGCCCACCCGACGCTCAGCGAGGCGGTCCACGAGGCCGCGCATGCCTCGCAAGGCCACGCCATCCACATTTGAAACCCGCAGTGAAGTCTCTCCGCGTCGCGGAGAGGCGTTCACTTCGTTTCCGGGCTGAAACCTTCGACTGGCGGAGAGTTGAGGGGTCGTGCATGTTTGAGAGATGACCGAGCGGGCGGATTTTCAGGCCAAACTGCGCGACATGCCGCACAAGCCGGGCGTGTATGTGATGCGCGACCGTCTCAAGCATGTGATCTACGTCGGAAAGGCGAGGGATCTCCGCAAGCGGGTGGGCAGCTATTTCATGCCCTCGCGGAAGATGACCGCCGACCCGAAGACCCGCGCGCTGATCGAGAGCGTCTGGGACCTGGAGTATCACGTCGTGCGCAGCGACGCCGAGGCCGTGCTTTTCGAGGGCCGGCTGATCAAGGAATTCCGGCCGAAATACAATGTGAGCTTCCGCGATGACAAGCGGTTCCTTCTCGTGCGCGTGGACCTCAATGCGGTGTTCCCGAGGTTTGCCCTGACCCGGCTGAAGAAAGAGGACGGGGCAAGGTATTTCGGGCCCTTCGCGCATTCGGGGGCGCTGCGCTCGACTCTCAATACCATGCGCAAAAAGTTCGGCCTGAGGGCCTGTCGCGCTGCGGTTCCCGGAGAGCGCGACTTCAAGCACTGCCTCGACCATGTCATCAAAAATTGCAGCGCGCCCTGCGTCGCGAGGGTGACCCGTGAGGAATACATTGCCCGCGTGACCGCGGCCTGCGAATTCCTCGACGGGCAGAGCCGCGAGTGGATCGCCCAGGTCGAGGAGGATATGAAGGCGGCGGCCGGACGCCTCGATTTTGAAAAGGCGGCGCAACTCAGGAACCTTCTCGACGATCTGAAGACGACGACGAAGGCGATGACCCGGTTCACGCGGAAATCCCTGCCGACGACGGTGAATCCGGAGGCCGATCTGGCCGCCCTGCAGGATGCGCTTGCGCTACCGCGCCCGCCGCGCGTGATGGAATGCTTTGATATTTCCAACATTTCCTCGACCCATATCGTGGCCTCGATGGTGAGGTTCCGGGATGGAGTGCCAGACCGCGCGGGTTACCGGAAATACCGGATTCACGGAACCCCGCATCAGGATGACTTTGCGAGTATGGCCGAGGTCGTCCGCCGAAGATATGGACGCGTCCTCCGCGAGGCGGCCGCGCTGGATCCGGATGCGGAATTCAATCAGGAGCCGCCCGGAGAAGCGGTCGCAAGGATTGCCGAGGAGACACAGACAACCGTGATTCCGGACCTCATTATTGTGGACGGCGGACGCGGGCAGCTTTCCAGCGCCTGCAAGGAACTGCAGCGGCTCGGGCTCCACGAGGCGCCGGTCATCGGACTGGCCAAGGAATTTGAGGAAATCTACCGTCCGGGCCGCCCTCTCCCGATGCGCCTTCCCGAAGACAGCGGGGCACTGCGCCTGCTGCAGAGAATCCGCGATGAGGCGCACCGCACCGCCAACGGCTACCACAGCCTCCTCCTCAAGCGCCGCGTCCGCGAAAGCCTCCTCGATGACATCCCCGGGATCAGCACAGCCCGCAAGCAGGCGCTCCTCGAACGCTTCGGCTCGGTGGACCGCATCAAGAAAGCTTCCGTTGAGGAAATTGCCGCTGTTTCCGGCGTGAGCGCGACCCTGGCACGAGCGGTCTTGGAGTCCCTCCAGGACAAACCCCGGGATGAAACTGGAACGATTGCTATGCCGGAATGAGGGAGTTCCGTTCGCTCACTTTACCACAATCATTTCGGCGTCGATGCCGATGATGGTCTGCACCCAGCGGTAGACGTAGCCGGGCCGGTAAACCGGCATGTAGTAAGGGTAGTTGACGTAGTTTGTGTTCTTGCAGTTCTTTTTCCCTCCGCCGTTGTTGACGGCGACAACCGGTCCCGGCACGGGGACCCAATCGGTGCGCGGCGGCACCTCGGTGAAATTGACCTGATTCTTCGATTCGGCACGTTTTAAGATCACCGCGTCCGCACCGTTTGCCCGGGCGTTGTAGACCATGCTCTCCCGCATGAACTTCCACCCCAGATCGGACTGGAATGCGAGCCGGCCGATGGTTTTGTAAGGTTTGCCCGGGGCGTTTCCGAGGATCGGTATCGGCCAGTTTTTCGGCTTGGGCGGATAAACGGTGGTGGTGACGGGGAAGTAGAATTGGGAGGTGGAGGCAACCGATGCACATCCCGTGAGTAGAGCCGTTAAAAGCAAAAGCGGGAGAGTTGAATAAATCCGGCTCATGTGCGTTATTGTAAGCAGAATCCTATGAAAAACAAACCGGCTCTCGCGTTGGTTGTTCTTCTCCTTGCTGGATCCGCTCAGGCCGGACCGTCGGTCACTGTCTGGTTTGGATCCGGCGGTTGCCCACAACCGATGCCGATGCAGCCCATGTGCAATCAATACGCCCCTCGGTATTACCAGCCCTGCTACGCGCAGCCTGTCGTTTACGTGGTTCCCGCATGCTACAATACGACGACCCGCTTCAGCAATGTGAACGGCTTTGTCAATGGAGGACAGGGAGTCATCCAGGTTTCCCAACCGGTATATCCTGTCCAGCCGGTGATTGTTTCCCCACAGAACACCTTCCGATGGCGCTGATTTCCCTCCCGTCCCGTGGCTGCGGGAAATGATCCGCAGCCGCGGGTGAGCTTTCCTTCAAGACAAGGTCACCCATCGAGGGCGACATCGAGGGCCGCATCGAGCCGGAGGTGGCGGCCGGCGGTCCAGTGGATATCTCTCGTTCCGTTGTCCAGCACGCGGGAGAGTTTTTCCAGTGCTGCCTCGTAGGTGGACTTTTCCACCGGAGTGAGGCGGACCCCGAATTTTTCGCGCTGGAATTCCGCGGCACCGAACAGGCGTGCGGCGAGTTCGGGTTTTCCCTCGATCCGCGCAGTATCGGCGAGATGCTGGAGGATGTAGGGCAATGCCCAGCGGTTGCCGAGCTCTCGGGCGATTTGAGCCCACTCGGTGAGGGCACTGCGGGCTACGTCCGCCTTGTCCAGAGCCAACGCGGCCTGCGCAACGCCCCAGAGGCTGTAGCCGACGATCCATTTGTCCTTCACGGACCGGAACGCATCCAGAGCCTCGTGTTTGAGTTCCAGCGCCCGTGTAAAGTCGCCGGCAGCGGCAGCGAGGCTGCCTTCCCCGGCCAGCGAGAGGGCCAGAAGCCGGGCATGTCCCCCACGCACTCCCATTTCACGTGTCCGCAGAAAGGATTTCTCCGCTAGATGAAAATCGCCTTGTGAGAAGGCCAGGAAGCCTGCGTAGCCGCAGCCGAGGCCGGCCATTTCCTCATTGCCCAGTTCTTCAAATATTTTCATCGCCCGCCCGAGAAGGTCTCTTCCTCCCTCGTAGCGGTCCTGTGTCCATGCAATGCGTCCCGCGCAGATCAGCGCCCTTGCAAAGGCATCCGGGAAATTCGGGCAATCGGGCCGCTCGAGAATGGCGGTGCATTGCCGCCGGGCTTCTTCCAGATTTCCACAGATCTCCCAATAGCGCTCCATGGCCGCGAGCAGACGAAGGCCCGACTCGGCACCGCCGGGGCGCTCGGCCGCCCACTCCAGCGCGAAGCGAAGGTTGAGGAGATCGGAGGTGAGGGACTTGAGCGCGGCAGACGGGTCCGGACCGTGGAGGGCCGGCGCCGCGGATTCCGCCCGCCGGAGGAAGTAGTCCAAGTGCCGTTCCTGCAGGGCTTCCATTTCTCCGCATTCCCGGAGCTTCTCCCGGGCGTATTGCCAGACAGATTCAAGAAGGGTGTATCGAGGCAGGTCGTCCGGTCCGGTTTCAACAAATATCAATGACTTGTCGGCGAGTTGTTGCAGGAGATCCAGAAGGTCATGGTCCCCGTCCTCACAAACCGCTTCCACTGCCTCCAGGGTGCGCCCGCCCACAAAAACCCCGAGGCGGTGGAAAAGGGTCTTTTCCGGCGGGGACAACAGGTCGTAGCTCCAGTCAATCAGCGCGCGGAGCGTCTGCTGGTGAGGGAGAACGGCGCTGCCTTTGATGAGCTTGAACTGATCATTGAGGCGCTCTGCAATCTGGGCGGGACTGAGGACCCGCAGCCGTGCGGCCGCGAGTTCAATCGCCAGCGGGATGCCATCGAGCCGCCAGCAGATCCGGGCGATGTCCGCAGCATTGGCATCCGTGAGCGCAAAATGAGGGACAATCGCTTTCGCGCGATCGAGAAAAAGTTTTACGGCATCGAAGCCGTCGATATCTCCCGCAGTGACAGGGATGTCTTTTGCGCGCCGCCAGACGTCGAACGACTCCAGGGGCCGCAATGGAAAGGTCACCTCGCCGGGCACGCGAAGGGCCTGGCGGCTGGTTGCCAGAACGGCCAACTTCCGGCATGAGGACAGCAGCGCGGAAACCTCGCGGGATACGGAATCAAGGATGTGCTCGCAGTTGTCGAGAATCAGAAGCATTTCCCTGCCGCAGATGTAGGAGGAAAGGGTTTCGAGAAGCGGCAGGCCGGGTTCCTCGCGGACCCCGAGCGACCCGGCGATGGCTTCATGGAGGCTGGATTCGTGGTCGAGTGTCGCAAGTTCCACGAGCCAGACCCCATCCGGATAGTTCTCGATCATTTCGCGTCCAGTTTCGATTGCGAGGCGGGTTTTTCCGGTGCCGCCTGTGCCGAGCAGCGTCAGCATGCGGGATTTCCCGAGCAACTCCTTGACCTCCTCCATCTCCCGGGCACGTCCCACAAAACTTGTCGCGGAAGCCGGGAGATTGTGGGGCAGGTTCTGCTGTAGGCGCAGCGGGGGAAATCTGCTTGGAAGACCCGGAGCATGGACCTGGTGAATCCGCTCGACCATATTGAGATTCCGGAGCCGGAAGTCGCCGAGCGAAACGAACCGGACATCCGGGATCCCGTCCCGCAAAATTTCCGCGACGGTTTGCGAGGCGAGGATCTGACCGCCGTGGCCGGCCGAGCTGATCCGGGCGGTGCGGTTCAGCGTTCCGCCGAAATAATCGTTGTCACGAAATTCCGCGGGCCCGGTGTGCAACCCCATCCGGACGCGGAGGGGCCCAACTTTTCCCCAGTCTTCTGCGAAGAGGGCGGCCTGGGCCGCCAGCGCGGATTCCATCGCATCGCTCGCGGTATGAAACGCCGCGCAGAACGCATCCCCGACGGTCTTGAAAACAAAGCCATCCTTTGCCTCGATCGCGGAACGCAGGATCGTGTCATGGCGGGCGAGGGCGGGGCCCATGTCCACCGGGAAGCGTTCCCAGAGCCGGGAGCTGCCCTCGATGTCCGTGAACAGAAATGTCACCGTGCCGGTCGGCGGGTTCATGAGTGATTGAACGTAATCGCAGATGCCTGAATTGCCAGAAGGGAAACAGGAACGAACTGGCGCGACCTGGATTTTCCCGTTGCGCGATAATCCGCCGCATGGCATCTAGTTTCCCTGTGACCTCTTCCCGTAACCCAAGCTTCATCTGGAATTTTCGACGGGAGAAACAGGGCATGGCCCATGTGGCGGGACTGTTTACACGCGGGGTCCTGCTGGTGTCGGCAACCGCAGTTTTTTCCTCTTGTGCCGTTCTGGAAAGGCGCGCGGAGGAGAAGCGGCTTGAGGCCGCGCGGGCTGAGGCGCTTGCGGCGCATTCCGCATGGCGTTCGGGGCATGGTTGGAAATCGAAAACCTACCGGAACGAACCCGTGCTTGCCGCTGCCACGCCTGAGAACTGCAGGGTCGAGATCGCGCTGTCCGAGCAAAGGGGGCTGCTCCTTGTGGACGGACAGATTGCCATGGATTTCCCTGTCGCGACCGGAAAGAGCTCCCACCCGACGCCGCCCGGGGAATACACGGTCCTGGGAAAACAGAAGGACTATTCCTCGAACCTTTACGGGAAAATTGTGGATGTCACGGGGACAGTGCTCGTGTCGGATGCCGACACGACACGCGACGTGCCGGCGGAAGGAGCCACATTCGAGGGGGCCAAAATGCCTTACTGGATGAGGCTCACGAATACCGGCGTGGGCATGCACGTGGGCTACGTTCCAGGGCACCCCGCATCGCACGGATGCATCCGTCTCAAGCGGGAAACCGCCGTATTTCTCTTCGGGCTCTTGAAAATCGGCACGCCAGTCGTGGTGGCTGATCATGCTGCGGCCCTGGAGGACGACGGTCCGAAAACCCGCTAACCTGCCTCCCTTACGCGGGATAATTTTTGATGCGGCGCTCCACCTCCGGCCATGCCAGCGGCTTGTCGGGGAGAGACGCGGGCTCGGCGACCGCTTGGGTCAGCATGCGGAGATAGACAGCGCGCGGGATTTCCACCGCGCCGAATCCCGCCAGGTGGGGGGTCACCCACTGCGTGTCAAGCAACCGGAAACCGCCGACTTGCAGCATCGCGATGAGATGGCAGAGCGCGACTTTCGAGGCGTGGGCTACGCGGTGGAACATCGATTCCCCGAAAAATGCCGCGCCGATCCGCACGCCATAGAGCCCGCCCGCCAGCCGGCCCTGCCGCCAGACTTCCACCGAGTGGGCATGTCCCGCTTTGTGAAGGGCGGCGTAGCTGCGGAAGATCGTTTCATCGATCCATGTATCCTCCCGTTCCGCGCACGCGAGCATGACATCGGGGAAAGCCGAATCCAGCATCACCACCCACTCCGGGTCGCGTAGAGCCTTTTTTGTTCCACGGGGAATATGAAAATCCCCGAGCGGGATGATCCCCCGGGGGTCGGGCGAGAAAAGGCGCACCTCCCCGGCATCGGCCATCGGGAAGACCCCCCGCCGGTAGAAATCCAGCAAAACATCCGGTGGAATCATGTTTGCCATGACGCAACAAATCATTATTCTGCGCCGCATGAAAGGCGTGATCTTGATCTTCAGCGTGGCCCTTCTGTTTCTGATGGGGGCCTGCTCGGTGGCCGAGCAGGACGTCTCAGGGGTCGGGCAACAATTCCAAAACGGCATCCAGGGGCGCGGGGCCATCGTCCCGAACAACCCGACAAGGGATTCCTTCGGGCCGGATTACCGCTGACCGCAGCGAGAGCCTGAAGATCGTTCATAGGTTGCCGTCCGCGCGATTTTTCATTTTATTTTCCCATGAGCGACCATCAGCCACCCGTTGAAAAAATCCTGATCCTCGATTTCGGATCGCAATACACTCAGGTCATCGCGCGCCGGGTCCGCGAGTGCAACGTCTATTCGGAGATCGTTCCCTTCCATACGAAGGCGTCCGCGATCCGCGCGCTGAAGCCCTCGGGGATCATCCTCTCCGGCGGTCCCGCGAGCGTCTATGCCGCGAAGGCCCCGCAGGTGGACAAAAAAATCTATACGCTTGGCGCGCCGGTGCTCGGCATCTGTTACGGGATGCAGCTCATCGCCCACGGCCTCGGCGGAAAAGTCGAGCGCTCGGATCGCCGCGAATACGGGCCCGGAAAATTGAAGGGCGATCCGCGCTGCGAGCTCTTCCACAAACTTCCGGCCGAGCTGGAGGTCTGGAACAGCCACGGCGACAAGATCACCAAACTTCCAGCGGGTTTCCGTGCGCTCGGGCGCACCGAGAACTCCCCGCACGCGGTCATCGGCGACACGAAACGAAAAATTTTCGGCCTGCAGTTCCACCCGGAGGTCGTCCACACCCCCCGCGGCAAGGAGATCATCGCGAATTTCGTCCACAAAGTCTGCGGGTGCCGGTCGGCATGGACGATGGAGTCGTTCATCGACCGCACCTGCCGCGAGATCCGCGAGCAGGTTGGCGACAGCCAGGTCATCCTCGGGCTCAGCGGTGGAGTTGATTCCTCCGTGGCTGCTGCACTCATCCACAAGGCCGTCGGCGATCAACTGACCTGCATCTTTGTCAACAACGGCCTTCTCCGCAAAGACGAGGCGGCCGCCGTGGAGAAGCTCTTCGCCGGCGAGTTTCGGATCAAGATGAGGACCATCAATGCCTCGAAGCAATTTCTCACGAAGCTCAAGGGCGTCACGGACCCCGAGCGCAAGCGCAAGATCATCGGCAACGAGTTCATCAAGGTATTCGAGTCCGCCGCCCGCGATCTGAAGAAGAAGGCCCCCGGAAAATACCGCTTCCTCGCGCAGGGCACGCTCTATCCCGACGTCATCGAGAGCGTCTCGATTTCCGGCAACCCGGCCGCGCTGATCAAGAGCCACCACAATGTCGGAGGGCTTCCCGAACGGATGAAATTCGAGCTCGTCGAGCCGCTCCGCCAGCTCTTCAAGGACGAGGTCCGCCGCGTTGGAACTGAGCTCGGGCTCTCGAAGGAAATCGTCCACCGCCAGCCGTTCCCCGGACCCGGGCTCGCCGTGCGCATCATCGGCGCGATTACTCCCGAGCGGCTCCGCATCGTCCGCGATGCCGATGCCGTCGTCATTGAGGAGATGAAAAAGTCCGGCTGGTATTACAAGGTCTGGCAGTCGTTCGCCGTCCTTCTCCCGGTGCGCTCGGTCGGCGTAATGGGCGACGAGCGCACCTATGACTACACGATCGCCCTGCGGATCGTGCAGAGCTTCGACGGCATGACCGCCGACTGGGTCCGCCTTCCCCACGACCTGCTCGGCCGGATCTCCGCCCGCGTGATCAACGAGGTGAAGGGCGTCAACCGCGTCTGCTACGACGTCTCAAGCAAGCCACCCGCAACAATCGAATGGGAGTAAACCACCGCCGCGCAATCTACCCCGGGAGTTTCGACCCGGTCACTTTCGGCCACCTCGATGTCATTTCGCGGGCCTCGCATCTCTTCGACTCCGTCATCGTCGCCGTGGCGACCGGGGAGGGAAAAAAACCGCTCTTCTCCGTCGCCGACCGGATCGCGATGCTGAAGGAGAGCACCTCGGACAACTCGGCTGTCGAAGTCGTTTCCCTGGATGGTCTCCTTGTCGATTTTGCCAGGAAAAGAAATGTGTTCACGGTGATCCGCGGTTTGCGCGCCGTTTCCGATTTCGAGTTTGAATTCCAGATGGCCCTCATGAACCGGAAGCTTGAGTCGCGACTGGAGACGGTTTTTCTCACTCCGAAGGAGGACTACACCTACCTCAGTTCCCGCATCGTCAAGGAGGTTTCCCGTCTGGGCGGCGATGTCAGTCTGTTCATCCCCGCTCCCGCCGCCAAAAAACTGCGGGAGATTATAAGATAAGCGCCGAGCGGACCTGGCTGTTCAGGGCAGTTTCCAGGCGCTTTTCAACCTCTCATAGTCGGCCTTGGGCAGGATGATGTAGAGAGGGTTTCTGGACGGATCGAATGCGGCGATGAGTGCCCGAAGGTTTTCCTCCGACATCGTGGTGCACCCCGCGGTCGGCTTGTCGCCTCCCGCCCGCCAGATGTGGAAGAAGATCGAACTGCCCGCCCCCGGGCGCATGGCCGACCCGGTATTGTGCCCGATGAAAAGCTTCAGCGCGTGTGCCGGGTCGTCCTGCTTCATCTGCTGTTTCTTTTCCCATGCGGTGGAGGGCTCCCGATCCAGGTGGATGTGGCGGTTGTAGTCTGGGGAGGAAGGATCTTCGACCCAGAGATCCCGCGACGTGATTCGCGAGTAGGACATGTTCGGGCGCCGCGCAATGTCGGCCGCATAACCCCAGGCCCCGCCGATGCGGAAAACCCCGGCGGGAGTGCGCCAATCCCCCTCCTGCTTGATCCGGGCACCCTCCGGGAGCGGATGCAGACCGAGCCCCCAGACGAGGCCGCTTTTTCCAAGCCGGGCCTTCCATTCACCGCCGACCTGCTGCCACGTCCCTCCGGATTTTTCGAACATCCGGAGCGTGGCTGCGGAGGAATCCCAGTCCTGCGCTGTCGCCACAAGGCACTGGCTCGAGTTCGACGGAAGCTCGAAGGCCTGAGCGGCCACACAGCATGTGGACAGAAAAACGATGGCAGGGACGAAGCGCTTCATTCTGATAGCCGCAGATAAACGCAGATTTTCGCGGATTAACAACCCGACAATGACGGGTTCGGACGGAGCATCACCAGCAATGAAGTTTTCGTTTGAAAGCCGGCGGCGAAATGCTTGTCTTCGCACCTGAGATGCAAAAGAAACCCATGAGTTGGATGGCCGTCGTTGTCTGGTCGATGGCCGGCGTGCTCTGCATTGCTTCTCTAGCCGTGCTGGCTTCATCCCAAGGGGAGCCGGTCAACGCCCTATGGATCGTCATCGCATCGGTCTGCGTGTTTGCCATCGCTTGGAGGTTTCACTCGGCATGGCTGATGGCGAAGGTTTTGACGCTGAACGATACGCGGGCAACCCCCGCCGTGCAGCGCGAGGATGGCAAGGACTACCAGCCCACCAACAAGTGGGTTGTGTTCGGGCACCACTTCGCTGCGATTGCCGGGCCGGGACCGTTGGTGGGCCCAGTGCTGGCCGCGCAGTTCGGATTTTTGCCGGGCATGCTCTGGATCCTTGTCGGGGCCACGCTCGGCGGCGCGGTCCATGACTGCATCGTGATGTTCTGTTCGGTCAGGCGTGGTGGCAAATCTCTTGCCCGGATGGTCCGCGACGAGGTCGGGCCGTTTGCGGGATTCATCGCGCTGATCAGCATTCTGGCCATCATGGTGATCCTGCTCGCCGTGCTGGCGCTCGTGGTGGTGAAGGCCCTTGCCGAGAGCTCGTGGGGGCTCTTCACAATCGCGGCCACGATCCCGCTTGCGATGGCCATGGGACTGGGCATGAAGCACAAATGGGCCGGGATGAAAACCATCAGCACGTTTGGTGTGGCCGGGTTGCTTCTCTCGGTGTTGGGCGGACGGTGGATCCAGGGCACAGGCGTCGAGCAGTGGTTTCACTGCAGCGAGGTTTCGCTCGCATGGCTGATCATGGGATACGGTCTGCTCGCCTCGGTGCTGCCGGTCTGGCTCCTTTTGGCTCCCCGCGATTACCTCAGCTCCTTCCTGAAAATCGGAGCCGTCGGATTTCTGGCGGTCGCGATCCTTGTGATCGCCCCGGTTCTTCAAATGCCATCTCTCACGAAGTTCATCGACGGCACCGGGCCGGTTTTCGCAGGGCCGGTTTTTCCATTTTGTTTCATCACGATCGCCTGCGCCGCCGTGTCAGGATTTCACGCCATCATTTCCTCAGGAACCACACCAAAGCTTCTGGCGCGGGAGAAGGATATCCGGCTGGTGGGCTACGGTGCGATGATCACCGAAATGCTGGTCGGGATCATGGCGCTCATCGCGGCCTGCACGATGCCGCCGGGGGAATATTTTGCCATCAACATGAAGGGCGAGCCCGCCGCAGTGGTCGAAAAAATCACCGCGCTCGGGTTTCCGGTCACCGAAAAGGAAATGTCCTCGCTCGCCGCAAATGTCGGGGAAAAGTCCATGATCGGCCGCACCGGCGGAGCCCCCACATTCGCGGTGGGAATGGCCCAAATGTTTTCGCGGCTCGTGGACAACCCGACCGCGATCGCGATCTGGTACCACTTCGCGATCATGTTCGAGGCGCTCTTTATCCTGACCACGATCGACGCCGGGACCCGGGTCGGGAGGTTTCTTGTGCAGGATCTGCTCGGTTATGTCTGGATGCCGCTCGGCAGCACCGAGTCCACCGCCGGCAACTGGCTGGCCAGCATCGCCTTTGTCTCCGCCTGGGGATATTTCCTCTACCAGGGGGTCGTTGATCCGCTCGGAGGCATCAATTCGTTCTGGCCGATCTTCGGTGTGGCCAACCAGCTTCTCGCCGTCATCGCGCTTTCCCTTGGCACCACGGTCCTGCTGAAAATGCAAAAGCTCCGCTTCATCTGGGTCCCGGTCCTCCCGCTCTGCTGGCTGCTCTGCGTGACGATGACCGCAGGATTCCAGAAGATCTTCGCCGCCGACCCGCGGCTCGGATTTCTCAGCGCCGCTGCGCAGCTCGGCGAAAAAATTGCCGGCGGAGGCACGCCCGCCCAGATCCATGCCTGGCAGCAGCAGGTTTTCAACAACCACGTTAACAGCCTGGTCACCGGGACGTTTCTTGTTCTTGTCATCCTCATCGTCGTCGCCAACGCGCGCGTCTGGTGGGAATTGCTCGTCTTGAAAAAAATCAGGCCTCCCCAGGAGGAACCCTGCGTGATTTTGCCGGCAGCGTAATGAGTCCCGGGATTGATCGGGTCGTGGCTTTGCGACAGAGTGCCGGCATGTCACCCGTTTCCATCGCCGCGCTTCTCGGTTTCACCGGGGTTGCTCTCGGAGCTTTCGGAGCCCATGGATTGAAGGACGTGCTTGCTGCCAACGGCACTTTGGCGATCTGGCAGACGGCGGTCATTTACCACCTCGTTCATGCGGTCGCCTCGCTTTGGGCCTCGGAGCGCAAACCGGTCGTCACATGGATCTGGGCTGCGGGGATCGCGGTCTTTTCCGGATCGCTCTACGTTCTCGCCCTCACGAATATCCGCTGGATCGGCGCGATCACTCCCATCGGCGGCATCCTGTTTCTGATCGGTTGGGCGATGCTCGTTTTCAAGGGCAGAAAATGAAGGCTGTCCACGAGTGCCTGACGGTGAGGACGCGCGGGAAGGGAACCTACGAGATCACCGACGATGTCGCGCGGGTTGTCGGTGCCAGCGGGGTTTCCACCGGAACCGCGACCGTCTTCATCCGCCATACCAGCGCGAGTCTCGTGATGTATGAAAATGCGGACCCCAGCGCGCGCCACGACCTGCATACCTGGTTCGAGAAGATCATTCCCGAGGATGATCCGGATTACATCCACACGACCGAAGGTTCCGACGATTCCACAAGCCACCTGCGGATGGCGATCACCCGCACCAGCGAAGTGATCCCGATCGCTGGCGGATGCCTCACGCTCGGCATCTGGCAGGGGATCTTTCTGTTCGAACACCGGCGGGCACCTCATGTGCGCTCAGTGGATGTCGTTATTATGGGAGTTTGAGGATTTTTGCCGCGCATCAAGATTTCCTCTTGACGAAGTCTCCGGTCTGACCAACATTCCGCCACTATCTTATCGAGAGTGGTTGAGGGACTGGCCCGATGAAACCACGGCAACCGCTGGGATGTGAAGCTTGAAAAATTCAGGCGGCGCAGCCCGGGCCCAGGTGCCAAATCCAGCTCCGGCTGCCCGCGCAAGCGGTCATCCGGGGAAAAGATGAGGTGAGTCAGTTCGTTGATGAGAACCGGCTTGTTCCTTCGTCCACTCCCGAGAAGACCCGACGAACATGAGCGAAACATTCTTCTCAAACCTCAAGTGCCGCGAGTGCGGACGCCTCTACCCGAAGGAGGCAATCCATATTTGCGAATTTGATTTCGGCCCGCTGGAGGCTGATTACGACTACGACCTGATCGCAAAGCGCATCAACCGCGATGTCATCGCCTCGCGCCCTCAGACGATGTGGCGCTACCGCGAACTCCTGCCGATCGACGGTGCTCCGACGGTCGGCCAGCAGGTCGGGTTCACCCCGCTTGTCCGCGCCGACCGCCTCGCCGCGAAACTCGGCGTCGAAGAACTCTACATCAAGAACGACACCGTCAACTACCCGACGCTTTCGTTCAAGGACCGGGTTGTCTCGGTCGCCCTGAGCCGGGCGTGCGAGCTCGGTTTCAAGATCGTTGCCTGCGCGTCCACCGGCAACCTCGCCAACTCGGTGGCTGCCAACGCCGCCGCCGCCGGGCTGACGAGCTACGTTCTCATTCCCGCCGACCTGGAAAAAAGCAAGGTCGTCGGCTCGCTCGTCTACGGCACCCAGGTCATCGGCATCCACGGCGCCTACGATCAGGTCAACCGGCTTTGCTCGGAAATCGCCGGCAAATACGGCTGGGGGTTCGTCAACGTCAATCTCCGCCCGTATTACGCGGAGGGATCGAAGAGCATGGGCTTCGAAATCGCCGAGCAGCTCGGCTGGAAGCTCCCGCGCCACACGGTCATCCCGATGGCCAGCGGATCGCTCCTCACGAAAATCCACAAGGCCTACAAGGAATTCGTCCGGGTCGGAATCCTGGACGAGACCCCGTTTTCCGTCCATGGTGCCCAGGCGACCGGCTGCTCTCCGATCGCTGCCGCGCAGAAGAAGGAGACCGACATCGTCAAGCCGGTTCCGAACCCGCAGACCATCGTCAAATCCCTCGCCATCGGCACGCCGGCGGACGGCTACTATGCCATCCGCAGCATGCAAGAGACCGGCGGAAGCGCCGAGGATTGCACGGACAACGAGGTCATCGACGGCATCCGGCTTCTCGCCGAATACGCCGGAATCTTCGCCGAGACCGCGGGAGGAGTCACCGTTGCCTGCGCTAAAAAACTCATCGACTCGGGAAAAATCCCGCGCAATGAGAGCATCGTCCTCTGCATCACCGGCCACGGCCTCAAGACTCAGGAGGCAATTCACGGACACTGCGGGGAACCTCGCCTCATCAACCCGAGCCTCCGCGAATTCGAGGCCCTCATTGCCCAGGATCCCGCAGTCGCAGGGAGTCTGAAGTCTTAGAGGCTGTCTGAAAATGAAAGTTGTGAGCTGAAAAGGAGTTGACTTTGAAAAGCCAGCAAGTCCGAAACCTTTACGCGCAGCGGTTTTTGAGCGATGAA